>JBBRDH010000003.1:0-86177 GCA_038204125.1 Mycobacteriales bacterium | reverse complement strand
CCTACGACGCGCTGTGGGGCGGGCGCCGGTTCACTGTGGTGGATACCGGCGGCTGGGAACCCGACGCCGAGGGGATGGCAGCCGAGGTCGCGCTGCAGGCCGAACGGGCGATGCAGACCACCGACGCCGTGCTGGTCGTCGTGGACGCGGCGGTCGGCGCCACGCACACCGACGAGGCGATCGCGAAGGTGTTGCGGCGCTCCAAGAAGCCGGTGCTGCTGGTGGCCAACAAGGTCGACGACGAGCGCACCCTGGCCGACGCCGCGGCTCTGTGGAACCTGGGACTGGGGGAGCCGTATCCGGTTTCGGCGCTGCACGGCCGAGGTTCCGGTGACCTGCTGGACGCGATCATGGCGGCACTGCCGACCGCTCCGTCCGAGATCTTCGGCGCTCAGGGCGGTCCGCGGCGGGTGGCCCTGCTGGGTAAGCCGAACGTCGGGAAGTCGTCGTTGCTGAACAAGCTGTCGGGCGAATCCCGCTCGGTGGTGGATTCGGTGGCAGGCACCACGATCGACCCGGTCGACTCGCTGGTCGAACTGGACGGCGAGATCTGGCGATTCGTCGACACCGCAGGCCTGCGCCGCCGGGTCCACCAGGCCAAGGGGATGGAGTTCTACGCCTCGCTCCGAACGCAGACCGCATTGGAATCGGCCGAGGTGGCGATCGTGCTCGTCGATTCCTCGGAGCCGCTGTCAGAACAGGATCAGCGGGTCATCACCATGGTCATCGAGTCCGGCCGGGCGCTGGTCATCGCGATGAACAAGGCCGACCTGGTCGACGCCGACCGGCGGGGGGAGATAGAGCGGGAACTGGACCGCGACCTCAACCGGGTGCAGTGGGCCGAGGTCATCAACATCTCGGCCAAGACGGGGCGGGCCGTGCACCGGCTGGCCCCGGCGCTCCGGACCGCGCTCGCCTCGTGGGACCGGCGGGTGCCGACCGGCCGGCTGAACACCTGGCTCGGCGAGCTGATCGCCGCCACCCCGCCGCCGGTCCGCAGCGGCAAGCAGCCGCGAGTGATGTTCGCGACCCAGGCGGCGAACCGCCCGCCGACGTTCGTGCTGTTCACCACCGGGTTCCTGGAGGCCGGGTACCGCCGGTTCATCGAACGTCGGCTCCGCGAGGACTTCGGCTTCACCGGCTCGCCGGTCCGGGTCAACGTCCGGGTCCGGGAGAAGCGCGGCGCCCGCAAATAAGGGCATGCGCTGGTCTAATCGGCCAGACCTCGCGGTATTCCCGATTGTGAAGACAGCCATCTGAGTACCAGATGAGACCTTCGAGAAGGCCTCGCGCCGCGCAAGCGACCTGCGCAGGAGCCGATCGGAGTCCTTCAGCCGGGCTGTCGTTCGATACCTCGACGAACTCGACGCTGAATCGGTCACCGAACAGATCAATCGGGCGGTCGACGCGCAGACTTCCACCAAGGCCTCGTCCGCAGTCGCCGTGGGGCGTCGCGTACTGGCGTCCAGCTCAAACGAATGGTGATCGAACGCCGGTCGTTCTGAGGGAAAGAGGGGGCGCGGGACCTGCCAGACGTCGGCCGGCCGGCGTCGATTCGGCAGAGATCTGCAACGCCAGCCCGTGGGTTGTCGAGTTGACAACGATGCAGTGTACGGCAGAATGTATACGCATGACGAGGAACGCGAAAGTATCCGAAACCTGGCAGGCCCGGATCGGGCATGACCTCGCTGCGCAGCTGCGCCGCGACGCCGAACTGCTAGGTCTCGACGGCCGTACCGAAATCGTCAAGGCGGCGCTGCAACTGCTCTCTCGAACGGCAGCCGAGGAACGCATGGCCCGGAGCGTCGCCGATTTCTATGGCGATGGCGAGCCGCCTCTGCCCATCGGCGTCCGAGGGAGTGCCGGCAGCGATCGGTCCGATGTCACTTCCTGAACCGTTCCGCGGCGAGGTATGGGACGTCGACTTCATCGACTTCGGAATGCATCCGGCCGTGGTCCTCAGCATCAACCCGCTGAACACGCGACTTGGCCATGTCGCGGTGATTCCGGTGACTGGAACCCCTGGCCCGGAGCAGACCCACGTGGCGCTGACAGCAGAAGCCGGGCGCACCCGGCACGACGAGTCCTACGCTGACGTCACAGCCCTTCAACCCATCGCCCGCAGCCGGCTACTGACTCGGCGAGGACTGCTTACCCGTAGCGAGATCGACCGCATCGCAGGGCAAATCGCTATCTATCTCGGTATGTGATGCATTGTCGTAGCGGATGTCTGTCACCGCCGACCAATCGGGTCGGCCCTGCTCATGGACGACCGCTATTCCGGCAGGATCTCGGACCCGGCCGGCAAGAGGCCGGCGGCGATGAGCTCCACGGTGACCGCGACGGCGATCGCCTGGACCAGCAGCAGCGCGGCGAGCACCAGGATCTGGGTGGCGCCGGCCTGCCACGGGGATGCGCCGGCGAGCAGCACCCCGACGAAGGCGCCGGGCAGGGTGACCAGACCGACCGTCCGGGTCTGATCCATGCCCGGAATCAACGCGAGGGCCGCAGCCGGTCGGCCGACGAGCAGGACCGCATCCCGGCGGCCCAGCCCGATCGACAGCGCCGCCTCGTATTCGCCGCGGCGGCCGCGCAACTCATCGCCGGTGCGCCGGCCGGCGAGGGAGGTGGCGGTCATCGCGCCGCCGATCAGGATCCCGGCGGCCGGAAGCACCGCCACCGGGTGCAGCGGCAACACCGTGCTGGCCAGGATCAGCCCGACGGTCGGCACGACTGCCACGACGATCGGCACGCCGGCCCACCAGGCGCGGGCACCGAGCGACCCGGTGATGCGCTGACCGGCGGTCGCCGCGCCGACCAGCACCATGACCGACAGGAACGCCGCGGTGAGCCACATCGAGCGCAGCACCGCGCCGATGATCAGCGACACCGCGGCCAGTTGCACCACGGCCCTGGCCACTGCGGTCAGCACGTCCCGGGGTCGGCCCAGATCCACCTTCCACACGATCAGGGCAGCGGCGCCGGCCAGCACCACCAGCAGCACGGCCAGCAACGGGCCGATCGAAACGGTGTTCACTCGAACCCTTCCGGGACAGGTTGCAGGGCAGCAGATCGGCCGATCAGGGCGGATGGTGGGGATGATTCTGCCCGTTGCGGTAAGCTCAGGCTGCTCGGCATGCCGGGCGCCGGGATGTGGCGCAGCTTGGTAGCGCACTTGACTGGGGGTCAAGGGGTCGCAGGTTCAAATCCTGTCATCCCGACGCATAGCCCCTCACCAGTTTCCGCAGGTGAGGGGCACATTGCGTTCATGGCACCGATCGGAGCGTCGCACGCTGCCCGACCGGTTGGGGACTGGCGGGGGACTGATCCGCGAGAAACGCACTCCCCAGCGATGCAGCGGCAGCCAGATAAAGAGCCGCGTCCTGCTGGTCCTCTACGCCCGCAACCGAAGGCTCGCCGATGCGCTGCGCCAACAGGCGTTCGCTGCGATGACCGCATCACCCGGGGCCAGAGCCTTCTACGACGCCCACCGCGAACGCCGGCAACAGGGCGCTCGGATCTCCCAGCGACAAGTCGTGGCCGGCGTAATTTTTGCCGACACTGCATTTTGTTGATCAAGGACGGTTGCCTCTCGGACGCGAGCCGGTCGTCCACCTAGTACTTGCGTCGTGGGGCCACCATCTACCGGACGAGGATCGCTACGAACCTCGCCGCCGACCTCCTGCTGGTGACCGCGATGGCGTCGCCCGTCGGCTACGACACAGCCGCGGCCATCGCGGAGCCATGCTCACCGCTACGGCTCGCCGCTGCGTGAGGCCGCTCTGGCATCGGGCGACGTCAGCGGTGACGACTCCGACCGCGGAGTCGACCACGAGGCCACGACCCGCCCCGACTGAGGCGTGGGCGCAATGCCGCTTTGCCGCTCTTCGTCGTCGGCCCAGATGTGGGGACTCCAACGGCGTCGCAGGCTTCGAAGGGTTGTCCGTCCCGTCCCACCGTGACCGGCGGGCCTCTGACGAGCAGGTATGCCGATCAGAGGCTTCGGCCACCCGCGCACGCGTCTGGGAGCCAACTCGCGTTGAAGGCCGGTCAGCGGTCAGCCGACGACCGACCCGCTGGGTCTTCGGCATTCGCTGTGGATGACTCCATCTCGTGGTGACCGCCGCCATGCTTGGTCGAGGTGAAGACCTGGGTGTCGTAGGCCATGTGCGCGACCATGTTGGCGAAGGTCTTCGACATCCAGGTCAGTACCTCAGGGTCGTTGTTGCTGAGGTTGTCGCACCACCGGAACGGGTTGTCCACGCATCCGCCGTCCTCACCTGGGACGGTGCCCTCGAAGTTGCCCTCGTATCCGCCGAAGAGATTGACGTCCGACGCGAGTTTGCAGCAGTCCTGGCCGGTGAGGACACCGCTCGCCGGGATCCCGGCCTGCTGGAACGTGAAGGCATCGGTGCCGTCGGCCGAGAAGAGGATGTTGTTCTTTCCGATCGAGTTGAGGTAGTCGATCCCGTAGTCGCGCGCAATTGCCGAGGGCGCCCAGATGCTCGGTGGCATCGCGGTGCCAGGTCCACGTCCGAACAAGGTAACCCCGTCCTTCGGGTCGAGGACGCCCGCAACGTAGTTCGGGGTAGCCAGGACGTCGGCGTCCAGGTCGAACTTAATCTTGGACAGTTCGTCTGCCGGGAGAGTTTTGACGTAGAAGTCCGAGCCGAGCAGGCCGAGCTCCTCGCCGCCGAACCAGATGAAGCGCAGCTTGTTGCGGGTGTTGGTGTTCCGCAACTGCTGGGCGATGTCGAGGATCGCGGCCGAGCCCGAGGCGTTGTCGAGCATCCCGGCTCCATAAATGGCGTCCAGGTGGGCGTCGATGACGAGGATGTTGTTCGGGTCACCTCCCTTGGAGTCGGCGATGACATTCCAGTCGGAGCGGTTCGGGTCATCGATGGCCTGGACGTCAATGGTCAGGACAGGCCCTGAACCAGGGCTGTACTGCCCCAGGAGCTGGGTGCCTATGGCGTAGGACGTGAAGAGCACGGGGATGTGCTCAGTACCAGCGAGGCTTCCCAAAAAGAGGGCGGTACGTCCTGGGTTGCCCTCGTTGAAGATGACGGCCGCCGAGGCGCCCGCAGACTCGGCATTGGCAACCTTCTCGGCGAACGTGCACGTGCCCCGCTGGATCAAGGCGATGTTGCCCGGGATGAACCCCACGAAGTCCGATGCCAGGCAGCCGCTGGCCGAGCTGGGTGCGGGCGTCGCAGGCACGACGATGCCGCCTGCAGGCTGGAGCTTCGCGCTCGTGTGACCGGCGACTGGTCCGGGGTTGAACTCCGTGCCCAGCCCAAAGGTTTGCGGTGTCGGTGACTCCTCGTTCATGACCGGCGTCCCGACGAAGCTGAAGTAGTGGAACTTGTACTCCTGCAACGTCACTTGGTAGCCCGCCGCCTTCATGACGCGAGCCACGTAGTCGGCCGAGGCCTTGTAGCCGGGCTCGCCGGAGTTTCGGGACGGATGGCCATCGGCGCCAGGATTGGCGTCCGCAATCTGCTGGAACTTGACCATGTGGGCCCAGAGGTCGTCCTTGCGAACGCAGTCGACGAGCTTCTTCGGGGTGTTGTTGACCCGGTGGGCGCATGCCGTCGGGTTGGCGTCGCGGGATGTGGCATTGGCGCCCGACGCGACCGTGGGTGAACCCCAGGTCATTGCCATAACTGCGGCAGCGACCAGCGCGAACCGCCCGTAGCGAGGTCGTCCATGTCGTGGGCTCATCGTGTGCTCCCTTGATGAAGGGGAAAGCCGCCGGCGTCGTTGTCGACGAGCCTCACGAGATTACTGCTGTCGGCACTTCCGAGCGAGATGAGATCTCGAGGAGAACCCAACCACTGCGCCCGGGACGCCCCGCTGCGTGAAGCGGAACCAGGTAGGTCGGTCGCCAGGGGCGGCGACAATTACGACCGGTCGGTCAACCCCAAGGCCATGACCTGATCATCACACTGCCGAGACTTCGTCAGGACGCCGCGCGTCCAAACGGCGGGAACGTACTACGAAATGACGCCCAGCTTTGGCCGGTCGGGCCTGATCCGCCAACCCGTCCCAGGGGACTTCCGCAGGGACCAACCCTGCCGCTGCCGGTACGCGTTATGCACACGAGTCGTCCCTCCGATCGCACCATGAAGTGGTCTGATCTGCGGAAACCCTATTCCAGCTTCACTTGGGGTCAAGGGGTCGCAGGTTCGAATCCTGTCATCCCGACGGTTCGGGAGCCTGTGCACTGCGGAAACGCGGTGCAAAGGCTTTCTCCTTTTCGGGCGTGCAGCCCAAATCAATCACCGATCGGTCAGACCCCGCGAGGCGGAGGGAACACTTGGCCCCGGGTACCAGCGGCTCACCCCATTCCGCCCAGCAACTCGAACCGCCTGCAAAAACGACAGCGCCGTAGCACTTCATGTGTAGCCTGCCCTGCCGACGCTTTGCGGGGACCGTCGGCGTTCGTGATGACCGTGCAGGGCGGGCCGGCTGAGTGCTCGGCGAGCGAGAAGCCCACGTCGATCTCAAGTTCTGGCCCTAGCGGGCCGGTTCCGCCACCGAATCTGGGACGACCCCTCCTGCGCGGTGGCGACTCAAATTCTGGGGTTGTGTCGGTGCTAGTCAGTGCTACTATTTAGCGGTAGTCAGCATCACTGGGTACCGAGGGGGACGAGGGGATTCGTGGGCAAGCAGGTGACAGAGATGCTCAAGGGGACGTTGGAGGGCATCGTTCTGGCGATTCTGTCCGGCCGGCCCGCCTACGGCTATGAGATCACTGCATGGCTGCGGGAGAAGGGCTTCTCCGACATCGCCGAGGGGACCGTCTACGCGCTGCTCATCAGGATCGAGCAGCGCGGCTTCGTCGACGTGGAGAAGGTTCCTTCGGAGAAGGGGCCGCCGCGCAAGGTGTACTCACTCAACGCTCAGGGCGAGGCATATCTCGAAGAGTTCTGGAGAACCTGGAGCTTTCTCTCAGAACGACTCGAACAGCTCCGCGAAGGAGGCAGTTAGCCGTGGACGCAGGGTGGATCGCACAGATCACCGGGTCTTTCAGGGACAAGAAGCGATACCGGCGATACAAGGCGCGCGTAGGACGGCTTCCTGCCAACTATCGCACGGCGATCGATGCGCTCAGTCGGTATCTCAACTACTTCGGTGCGATAACTAAAGGAGACGTACTGGTGTCGATGCTGGATGATCTCGTAGATCTCTTCGAGCAGAGTGCCGTGAATGGAACCCCGATCCGCGAAATCGTCGGTGAGGACCCGGTGGAGTTTGCGGAGACGTTTCTCCGGAACTACTCGGACGGTCAATGGATCAACAAGGAGCGGAAACGGCTGACCAGCGCAATCAACCGCGCCGCCGGAGAAGGCACCGGAAAAGAACTTGGGTCCCGGTCATGACGATGCAACAGGTGCGGGCAATTCACGTGCACGGCCTGAAGAAGTCGTACAAGAGGCTGGAGGTGCTGCGCGGCGTGGACTTCGACGTGGCGCGGGGGAGCATCTTCGCCCTGCTCGGCTCCAACGGTGCGGGCAAGACCACGGTCGTCAAAATCCTGTCGACGTTGCTCAAGGCCGACGCCGGTACGGCAAACGTCAATGAGTTCGATGTCGCCGCCAATGCGGCGAACGTTCGAAAGTCCATCAGCCTTGCCGGACAGTTCGCCGCTGTGGACGAAATCCTGAGCGGCCGCGAGAATCTCGTCCTCGTGGCCAAGTTAAGGCAGCTGAAGGCTCCAAGCCGGATTGCTGACGACCTGCTCCGGCAATTCTCGCTGATCGACGCGGCCGGGCGGAAGGTGTCGACGTATTCGGGCGGGATGCGCCGCCGCCTCGACATCGCGATGAGCCTGGTCGGAAATTCGCCGATCATCTTTCTCGACGAGCCGACGACCGGACTGGACCCCGAGGCGAGGATCGAGGTGTGGCGCGCCGTCAAGGAACTTGCCGAGCAGGGCACGACGGTGCTGCTCACGACGCAGAACCTCGCCGAGGCAGAACAACTCGCTGACCGGATCGCGATCCTGCACAAGGGTCGGATCATCGTCAACGGCACCCTGGCCGAGCTCAAGCAACTGCTCCCGTCGGCCAAGGTCGAGTACGTCGAGAAGCAGCCCACGCTCGAAGACGTCTTCTTCGCCATCGTCGGCGCCGACGACAAGGGCAAGCCCGCACCGACAAATGAGGAAAAACCATGACCGCGAACTTCTTCGGCGACACCGCTGTCCTACTGGGGCGATCCCTGCGGCACATCACCCGCAGCCTGGACACCATCATCACCACCACACTCATGCCGATCGCCTTCCTGCTGTTGTTCGTCTACGTGTTCGGCGGCGCAATCGACACCGGGTCGGGGGATTCATATGTGACCTACCTGCTGCCCGGCATCCTGCTCATCACAATCGCCTCGGGCATTGCATATACGGCCTTCCGGCTCTTCACTGACATGCAGGGCGGCATCTTCGAGCGATTGCAGTCCATGCCTATCGCCCGGTCGTCCGTGCTGTGGGCACACGTACTGACCTCGCTGGTCGCGAACCTGACCTCGGTCGTCGTCGTCGTGCTGGTGGCCCTGCTCATCGGCTTCCGCTCAGGGGCGGGGGTGTTGGCGTGGCTGGCGGTCGCCGGCATCCTGATCCTGGTTACCCTGGCCCTGACCTGGCTCGCCATCATCGCGGGCCTCTCCGCGAAGACCGTCGACGGTGCGAGCGCATTCTCCTACCCGCTCATCCTCCTGCCGTTCATCAGCTCGGCATTCGTGCCTACCCACACGATGCCCGGACCGGTGCGCTTCTTCGCCGAGCACCAACCGGTAACCTCGATCGTCAACGCAATGCGAGACCTGTTGACACAGCAAAAGGTCAACGCCGACATCGGGATCGCCCTCGCCTGGTGCCTCGGCATCCTCATCGTCGCCTACGCCCTTGCCATGGCCACCTATCGCCGCAGAACTGCCTAGTGGCGCGTCGGGTGCGAACCTGCCATCGACCCACTATCTGACCCTCACCGAAGCCCGCTCCGGCGAAGCTCAGAACTGCCTGTACATCTTGCCGAGAACCTATTTCAGCCGACGTTCATGGGTTACTGGAAGCGTGACGGTCCCGGGTTCATCGCGCAGGTGGGGCCGACCCCCGGATTTTCAGGTCAATGGCGCGCCGGATCGATGAGAACCGCGTCCCCGACGGGGCGTTCCCCGGTGGCGTCGGACGGCGTGTTGACCACCTTGTTGTGGACGACCATCGTCGTTGACCCGCCGCCGTCGAGGTTCATCGCCTCGGTGAGACCGAGCGACTGTGCAGCGTCGGCGGCCTCGGTGATGCTGAGCCCGAGGGATTGGGGTCGAGCGGCCGTACGCAGTGATCAACACGAGTTCGCCGTGAGCATTGGTGCCGGCGACGGTGCCTGGGTTTCTTTTGGCCGCGAAGCCGTAGTACCGGCTGGGTTGGGCGGGGATCAGCAGACCGTCCTGCAGTGGAGTGACATCGAGATGTCAGGCGGCTGGGGCGAGACCAGTGCATGTCCTATTCCGGCCACTCACGAATACGCCGAAATCTTCGGCGCTAAGGTTCTGCCACGCGCTCCGGCTCGTCTGCGGTAATCCCCGTCATTGCGGTATGACTGTAGAGGTTGACCATGGACTCCGACTTTGTGGCCGAAATAAGGCAGAAGCCCGATTGACTCACGGTTCTCGATCGACTCGCGTTCTCTTTGGACGAACCGTTCTCGTTCCCCGTTTGGGGGTTCATCCTGTCAATTTCGAAGCCGAAAGGATTCACAGTGCAGATACAAGGCAAGTCACTCTCCACCATCGTCAAATCGATCGTCGTTGCTATCAGCATCATCTCGCTGACCTCGGTCGGTGCGACCACCGCGTCCGCATCAACGACAGCAGTTGCCGCAACGCCGACAAATGCGTCGCAAGTGACGCAAATCGCCCAGCAGCTTCACATCAGCCCGGCCGGCGCCCAGTCTCTGCTCAGCGGAGTGCAGATCATCGTTAAGCACGGGAGTAAGGGCGTTTCCCGGCCGGATGCCAGCGTCGGTTTCGGCTGGTCGATCTACTGGAGACTTTCGCCGACCGACCAGCGGTTCGTCCTCCAAGCCGGCGCTGTCGCAGTGACCGCAATCATCTGCCTGGTCTCGGCCGGGACCGCCTGCGTGCTGGCCGGAGCAATCGCAGGGATTTTCGCAGTGTGGGTCTCTGAATACTACAACTGGAGGTGCTGGATCGAGATCAAGACCTCCTACACCGGTCATTTCCAGGGGGTGAACCGCTACTGGCGGTGCTAGGCACCAAGAGGCGGTAATTCGGTGCGGAGTGCTCCGCGTGGGCGAAATGTCACGCGGAGCGCCGTCCTCGCACTTTGTCCGGTCCGTGTTCGATAACAACATCTGCTAGCTGTCGTTCCTTTTTACAACGCCAGCAGCTCTGGAGACACAGTGCCTAGATCAAGCGTGCGTCGCACCATCGCGATTGTTTTCGTCCCACTGGCAATCTTGGCATTTGTGGCCAACTTCGTCAACGGCAGTGTCACAACATCGGAATGGGTATTCGGGATCATCGTATTTCTTGTAGCGCTCGGTGCGGTCCTCCTGCTCAACACCGTCATTTCGAAGCGTCCCAAGTAGTGATCGGCGAATTGGTCAGCGGGGCTCCGAACGGAGACTGCCGGCAGATTCGGACTGCCGAGATTGCCTGCGCCCGACCCTCAGCCGCCAAACCGTCAGCCGCCCAACAGTGACCCGTCCTGCACCAAAGAAGGGGCGCCCCCGTCGTCCAGCTTCGCATTGCCGACAACCTTGACCCGTCGACCGAATGTCCAGTCACCGGCAACCGTCAGTGATGTCGCGTCGACCAGAGACGGTGCGCCCAGCTCGAACCGGTGGTTGAAGTCGCCGATCAACTTGTAATAGCGGGAATCCAGGGATATCGCCGGCGCATTATCCCGGCTCGCGGCCAGTCGCCATTCGTCGTCCACCCGGTAGAAGTCGGACCGTAGTAACAGCAGGTCATTGGTGGTCTTGACCGGCAGGAACCTCGACCGGTCGACCTCGATAGCGGTCGCTCCGTCGAAGACCTCGATGGCCGCGCCCATGGCCGTTTCTATCTGGATCACCTTCGGCGAAGAAGAATTTGAAGGGTCGACCGTCTTTGTATTCTTGATCAACGGCAGACCCAGCACTCCCTTGCGGGCGGCCAGCGTGTCGGCGACCGCCTGCAGGTCGAACCACAAATTGTTGGTGTGGAAATAGCGGTGCTTGTCCAGGTTTGCGGCCTCATCTTCGTCCTCCGGCCTGGTCTGCGCGGTTTCCCGCAGGATCAATCTCCCGTCGGAATTGCGGACCACCAGGTATCCGCCCTTGACATCGGCCGGGGTGCGCCGACACACCTCAGCCGCATAGGGCGCCCCTGAAGCCAAGAACCAACCGGCGATCACCGGATCCGGCGCGGCGCCCAGGTTGTCGGAATTCGAAATGCAGGCATGCCGAAACCCCTGGGCCAGCAGGGATTGCAAGGTTCCGGAAACTTCCAGCGCAGTGAACAGGTCACCGTGACCTGGCGGGCACCATTCCATGCCCGGATCAGCGGGCCACTCCACCGGCGTCAGATCGTCGGCGCGCAGTTTCGGCTCGCGGTTCTGCAGGAAGTCCAGTGGCACCCCCTGCACGGCCAGGTCCGAATACTGGGCGAGCGCAGCGAGGGTGTCGTCCCGGGTTCGAAAGCTGTTCATCAGGACAAGCGGCAATTTGACGCCGAACCGTTCCCTGACCCGCATCACCTGACGGACGATCACATCGAGGAACGAGAGGCCGTCGCGAACCTGCAGCAACGACTTGGCCTTGTCCATGCCCATCGACGTGCCGAGCCCGCCGTTCAACTTGATGATCGCCGTCGTCGTCAGCGCCTGTCGCTGCTGCTCCTCGGTCACCGACACCTCCGCCAACCGGGGTGGATCAATCAGCGGTGAAATGCTCGACTCGGGGATCATCCCCGTCGCGCCCGATTCGAGTTGGTCGTAGTAATAGGCGAAGACGTCGATCGCGCGCTGGTGGACGCCCGCCTGCGCCATCTTCTGCTTCGACTGTTCCAAACCGGTTGCGCTCACGCGGTCATCGTAGGGGCACCCGGCGGCGGCACCCATCGGGGTCGGCCGGTCGGGTGCCGCGCACAATGGGGGCTGCAATCTCCAGACCGGGCAATAGGTTCGGCCGGCAGGGTTGCGGTGAACACAACCAGGAAAAAGGAGTACGGGATGCCATCACGTAAGGCACGGACCGAATGGAGCGGCGGACTACAGGACGGGTCCGGCAAGGTTTCGCTGGTCAGTTCTGGAATAGGCAGCTACGACGTGTCCTTCCCGCGGCGGGCCGCGGACACCGCCGACGGGGTGACGAGCCCGGAGGAGCTGATCGCGGCTTCGCACTCCTCCTGCTACGCAATGCAGTTCTCGGCGGTGCTCGGCGAAGCCGGCGGAACGGTGAAGAGCCTGACCGTGGACGCAGAGGTGGGGCTCGGGCCGGACCCGGCCGGCGGGTTCCAGCTCACCGGGATCAAGTTGACGGTCCGCGGCGAGGTGGACGGTCTCGACGCTGACGCGTTCGTCTCCGCCGCAGAGAAGGCCAAGGAGACCTGCCCGATCTCCAAGGCGCTGACCGGCGTCAAGATCACCCTGGACGCGGCGCCGGCCTGATCTTCGCCGGCCACGACCGGCAGGCGGTTCCGGCCAAGCCGGGAACCGCCTGCCATCGGCACAGTCCCTACGGGCAACAGCTTTCGGGCTGTGCCGTGGGGCGCCTCTCGGCCTCGGCCTGCTGGGCCTCGGGCTATTTGGCCCTTCGGGCCGAACAGTTCAGCCGAGCAGGGTCGCGGGTTCGACGGCGTCGATGCCGTGCGCCCGGCCCACCGGGACGTTGGCCAACACGCCGGCATGGGTGGTCAGCCCGCCGGCCAGTGCCTGGTCGGCCCGGAGCGCGGCCTGCCAACCCCGGTCGGCCAGCGCGCTCACGTACGGCAGCGTGGCGTTGGTCAGCGCGAAGGTCGAGCTGCGCGGAACCGCTCCGGGCATGTTGGCCACGCAGTAGAAGACGGAACCGTGCACGGTGAACGTGGGCTCGTCGTGGGTGGTGGCCCTGGTGTCCTCGAAGCAGCCGCCCTGGTCCACGGCGATATCGACCAGCACCGAACCCTCGCGCATCTGCGCGACCAGCGCGTTGGTCACCAGCTTCGGCGCCTTGGCGCCAGGAATCAGCACCGAACCAATGACAAGGTCGGCCTCCCGCACCGCTTCGGCGATGTTGTAGGCGTTCGAGGCGGTCGTCTTCACGCCCCCGTGGAACTGGGTGTCCAGCCGGCGCAGGGTGGGCAGCGACAGGTCGATGACGGTGACTTCGGCCCGCATGCCGAGCGCGATCGTGGCCGCGTGCATGCCGGCCACCCCGCCGCCGAGCACCACCACCTTCCCGTTGGCGACTCCTGGCACCCCGCCGAGCAGGACACCGCGGCCTCCCTCATTGCGCATCAGGTGGTACGCGCCGACCAGAGGCGCCATCCGGCCGGCGATCTCGCTCATCGGGGCGAGCAGCGGCAGACTGCGGTCGGGTAGCTGGACCGTCTCGTAGGCGATGGCGGTGGTGCCGGCGGCGAGCAGCCGGTCGGTCAGCGGCCGGTCCGCCGCGAGGTGCAGGTATGTGAACAGCAACTGCTCGGCGCGCAGGTAGCCATACTCGGAGGCGATCGGTTCCTTGACCTTGACGATCATGTCGGCCGTGTCCCAGACATCCTGGGCAGAGGCGACGATCGCGGCTCCTGCCTCGAGGAACTCGGCGTCGGTGATTCTCGAGCCCTCGCCGGCCCCTGCCTGCACCATCACCTGGTGGCCGCCGCCGACCAGCTGGTGAGCGCCGGCCGGCGTCAGTGCCACCCGGTACTCGCGGTTCTTTACCTCGCTCGGTACCCCGATGCGCACGACGTCCTCCGGTTCCGGTCGGCATCGCGCAGTCGAGGGCAGCGGATCTGCCCGTCCGGTGCGCGCTCGATAGAGCGCCGACGATGGTTAAGTCTGAACATTGCGATACCAGTTGGGAAGAGCGACGACGATAATTCGCTACGATGGGTCGATGGCCGAATCACGTTTGCAGACCGGTCGGCCTGGTGCAGGCTCCTCGCAGATTGTTCGGCGGGAGCCGGCCCCCGCCACCGGTGCAGTGGTCGGTCCCGCGACCGGCGTCAGGGCGGTGACCGACCGGGTTGATCTGCAGATCCTGGGGGAGCTGACAAAGAACGCGCGCATCCCGAACAACGCACTCGCGGCTGCCGTGGGCATCGCGCCGTCAACCTGCCTGGGCCGGGTTCGGGCATTGCGGGAATCGGGGGCGATCCGCGGCTACCACGCCGACGTCGATCCGGCCGCCCTCGGTCGACCCCTTCAGGCGATGATCGCGGTCCGGCTGCGGGCCGGCGCCCGGAGTCGACTGGCCACCTTCACCGATCGGATCGGGAAGCGTTCCGAAGTGGTGGACATCTACTTCCTGGGCGGCGCCGACGACTTCCTGCTACACGTCGCGACGGCTGATGCCGGCGGGTTGCGCGATTTCGTCGTCGACGAACTGTCAGCTCATCCAGAGGTCGCCCTCACCGAGACGAACCTCATCTTCGAGCACCTGCGCGGGGCGGGGTCGGGATGACCCAGCCCGTGACAGATGAGCCCGTGACAGCTGAGCCCGCGACGCATGAGCCCGCGACGCATGAGCCCTTGATGGAGCATGCGCCGGACCTGCGGCAGGTCTCGTCGACGGTGGTCTACCGGAACCCCTGGATGTCGATCCGGGAGGACCGGTTCGTCCGGCCCGACGGTTCGACCGGCACCTACGGAGTGGTCGACAAGAACGATTTCGCGATCGTCATCCCGGAGCACGAAGGGTCCTTCCACCTGGTCGAGCAGTACCGTTATCCGATCGCCCGCCGCTCCTGGGAGTTCCCGATGGGTGGTTGGCCGGTCGGCAGCGCGGGCGGTACGGCGCTCGAGTTGGCCAAAGCGGAGTTGCGGGAGGAGACCGGGTTCACCGCCGGCAGCTGGCGCCACCTGGGCCGGCTGAACGAGGCCGTCGGGTTCTGCTCGCAGGGATTCGACATCTTCCACGCCACCGGACTGATCGCCGGGGCGCATGCCCGCGAACCCTCCGAGGCCGACATGGTGCACCGCGAGGTCACCGAGGGCGTATTTCGCGCGATGATCATCAACGGCGAGATCATCGACGCCGCAACGATTGCCGCCTACGCCCTGCTCATGTTGCACCGCTGATCTGCCGGCCGCCTGATGATCCGAGCAACGTTGTACGGTCCGAGCACCTCGTGCTGGGCCCTGGAACTGTTGCTCGGCTGACGAAACGTCTGCTCGGATGGGCCCGATCTTGGCCGAGCTGGAACTCCGTCGCCCTCTGCTGCGGCGGACCTGAACTAAGCTGCGCTGGTATCGCAGGCGAGGAAAGGTGGACCGGTGTCCGATGGGTCGGCCGGTACGCCGACCGGTCCTGGCGGCCCTACCGCCCGCCCCACGCAGGCCGCGCCCGGCGTGCCAACAGGCGGCGCCGAACTCTCGGCGATCTCCGAGCCACCGATCACCGACGAGCCGAAGGTCCGGCTGGGCAGCGACGAGGCTCATTCGTCCGACCGGATTCTCACCATCCCCAATGCCTTGTCGGCGCTCCGGCTGCTCGGGGTCCCCGTGTTCCTCTGGCTGTTGCTCGCCACCCCCCACCGGGACGGCTGGGCGTTCGCCGTGCTGGCCATGTCGGCCGTTACCGACTGGGCGGACGGCAAGCTCGCCCGGCTGCTCGGGCAGTACAGCAAGCTCGGCGAACTGCTCGATCCGGCGGCCGACCGGCTGTACATCTTCGCCACGCTGGTCGCCTTCGTGGTCCGCGGCTTCCTTCCGTGGTGGGTGGCGGCGCTCATCGTCGGCCGCGATGCGATACTGGCTGTCGGGGTCCCGATCGTCCGCCGGCACGGATACCCGGCACTGCCGGTCCACTACATCGGCAAGGCGGCCACCTTCTGCCTGCTGTACGCCTTTCCCCTGCTGCTGCTCGCCCTGGGTGGATCGACCGGGGCTGGATCGACCGGGGCTGGATCGACGGGGGGTGGATCGACGGGGGGTGGATCGACGCTCGCCCACCTCACCCTGCCGTTCGGGATCGCGTTCACCGTGTGGGGGGTGGTGCTGTATCTCTGGTCGGGCGCCTTGTACGCACGGCAGGTGACGTGGGTGATCCGGCGAACCCCGCTGGCCCCGCGCCGGGCGTCCGCGCCACCGGGCCGAACACCGGCGCAGGACACCGGAGTTGCAGGTGGCTGAACCCGAGCCGGAACAACAGCCAGGACCGGAGCCGGGACAACGGGCCGGACCGGGGCCGGAAGTCGCTCCGGGACCCGGGCCTACATCGCAGGGGCCGACCCCCGTGTCCCGGTCCCGGCGGCCGCTGCTCGAGTCCCTGGTCAACGACCATCTCGACCCCGGATACGCGGCCGCCGCCCGCCGGACCGCCGGGGCTCCACCCGACCGGAGCAGCCGCCGTCGGGCCGCTGCCCTGGTCGCGGTGACTGTGCTCGTCGTCGGCGCCATTTTCGGGATCGCGGCCGGGGTCAGGAGGGATTCCGCCCTGGGCGCCCGGGCGACTCGCGAGGCGCTGATCGGCGATATCGAGCAGGCGCAGAGTCGGCAGGGCCAGTTGGCGGCACTGGCCACTTCGCTCGGCTCGGAGATCCGGTCCAGCCAGGCGGCTCTCGGAGCCGCCGGCCCGCTGCAGAAGGTACAGAGCCTGGCGGTGCAGGGCGCTCAGACCGCTGTGACCGGGCCAGGGCTGACTGTTCTGATCGATGGGCCGCCAGTCGGTGTGACAGCCGGTCCCAGCCAGGTGATCGCGCCCCCGACCGCAGTGCGCGGCGCCATCCTCGACCGCGATATCCAGCTGCTGGTCAACGGACTGTGGTCGGCCGGTGCCGAAGCGATCTCGATCGGCGGCATCAGGCTCCGCACCACCAGTGCAATCCGGCAGGCCGGCGGGGCGATCCTGGTGGACAACCGGCCGGTGTTCTGGCCGATCACCATCAACGCCGTCGGGAGTCCGTCGGCGATGCACGTCAACTTCGTCGGCACCACGGGGTTCGGCCGCCTCTCGTCCCTGGCTTCGCTCTACGGAATCCGGTTCGACATCACCGACGCTCCGCAACTCATGCTGCCGGCCGGGCCGGCCCCGGATCTCCGGTTCGCAGCTGCGCCGTCCGGTGTTCCCACGACGGCCCGGTCCGACCTTCCCCGCACAGCGCCGTCGGGAGTTCCCACCACGAAGTAAGGTCGGGTCCGGACCGGGCGAGTCAGTCGATCCGGTCCGAGTTTCAGAGCCGTCCGATTGGGAGCCGTCGACATCCGACGGCGCCCGGCGGCCCACCACCAGCCGAGCCGGGGGGCGACCACGTGTATGCCGCGTTCGCTCTCGTCATCGGGGTGGTGGTCGGCCTTTTTCTCCACCCGACGGTTCCACAGTGGCTCGCCCCCTACCTCCCGATTGCGGTGATCGCCGCGCTGGACGCCGTTTTCGGCGGGCTCCGGGCCAGGCTCGATCACATTTTCAACGCCAAGGTCTTCGTCATCTCCTTCGTCGCCAACGTCGTCGTCGCCGCGTTCATCGTCTTCCTCGGCGACCAACTCGGCGTTGGTTCGCAACTCTCGATGGCGGTCGTGGTGGTGCTGGGCATTCGGATCTTCGGCAACGCGGCAGCCATCCGCCGGCACATCTTCAAGGCATGAGAGTCACCGCCTCGCGGATCACGGTGGCCGGGTTGTGCGCGGTGCTGGGGTTCGCCGGGGTGATACAGGTGCGCAGTACCGCCGCCGGCGATACCTTGGCAGCTGCCCGGCCGGACGATCTGGTGCAGATCCTGGACGGTCTGCAACGCCGTGAGGACGACCTGAACAAGGAGGTCGTGGACCTTCGGGCGACGCTGGCCCGGCTGCGCAGCAGCGGTGTCTCTTCCGCTGAAGCCCTGGCCGAGGCGAATCGGCAGGCGGAGGCGCTGGGGATCCTGGCCGGGACCGTGCCTGCGGCTGGAACCGGGGTGGCGATCACCATCACCGATCCGCAACGCCGGGTTCCGCCGGAACTGCTACTGGACGCCGTGGAAGAACTGCGGAACGCCGGCGCCGAGGCATTCCAGGTCGGTGACGTCCGGATCGGCGTCGACTCGGCCTTCAGCGGGGGCGGCGGCTCGATCGTGCTGGACGGCGTGGCGTTGACCGCGCCTTACGGGATCCTGGCCATCGGCGACCCGCCCACCTTGGCCGCTGCACTGGCCATTCCGGGTGGCGTCCTGGACACCGTCCGCCGGGCCGGCGGCACGATGGGTACCGTTCAGTCCCAACAGATCCGGATCGACGCCTTGAGACCGTCCCGCAAGCCGACCTACGCTCGGCCCGCGGGCGGCTGAACCCCGGTCAGGCCGCTCGCGTACGCTCCTCCAGCCGGTGCCGGGCCGCCGGATTCCGGCCGACCGGTTCGACCCGACCACCCGACCGACGGAAGGCCGCCGCCCGTGATCCCGCAGGACTTGAAGTACAGCTCCGATCATGAGTGGATCCGTAGCTCGGGTGTGGACACCGTCCACATCGGCATCACCGATTTTGCGCAGAATGCTCTGGGCGACATTGTCTTCGTCCAGATGCCGGAGGCCGGCACGATGGTCGCGCCGGGGGATTCGATCGGCGAGGTGGAGTCGACCAAGTCGGTGTCGGACATCTTCGCGCCGGTCAACGGCACCGTCATCGCTCGCAACGATGCGCTGGACTCGGCGCCCGAACTGGTCAACGCAGATCCCTACGGCGACGGGTGGATGATCGAGGTCCAGCTCTCCGACCCCGGGGAATTGTCCGACCTGCTCGATGCCGCGGCCTACGGGGAACTCGTCGACGAAGCCTGACCCGCTTGATCATCGGCCGAACGGTGTACCCCGCAAGCCCGGCACGGTACGGTTCTTGGAACAGTCCGACGGCAGGGGCGATGCCCATGCGACCGGGTAGGCCAGACGGGTCCACGGGGTGGTTTGTCCGAGATGGCAGCAACAGCCGGGATGCGGGCCTCCCGTACCCACCCCGATCAGCCGACCGGTCATGGCTTATTGACGACAGGAGTCCCGGAGTGACCAACAGCGAGCGGGCCACGAATTCCCCCGTGGCAAACCCCGTCGAATCGACCACTATATTCGCAGCCGGCTTCTTCAACCCCGAAGTCGAGCGTGACAGCGAAAGCCTGGGTGGCCTGGAAGCTCTCACCGGCGGCGCCGCCCTCCTGGTCGTCAAGCGCGGGCCCAACGCCGGGTCCCGCTTCCAACTCGACAAGGACCTGGTCAGCGCCGGCCGCCATCCGGAGAGCGACATCTTTCTGGACGACGTCACGGTCTCCCGCCGGCACGCGGAATTCCGCCGCACCGGTCGGGGATTCGAGGTTTCCGACGTCGGCTCGCTGAACGGCACGTACGTCAACCGGGAATCGATCGAGACGGCGACGCTGTCGAACGGCGACGAGGTGCAGATCGGGAAGTTCCGGCTGGTCTTCCTGACCGGAAGCCCGGCGGAGGGTGACGCCGGGTCATGACGGCGGCGGGCCTTCCCTACGGAATGGCCAGTATCGGCACCGTCCTGGCCTCGTTGAAACCCGAATTTCCGGACGTCTCCATCTCCAAAATTCGATTTCTGGAGTCCGAGGGACTGCTGACCCCGCGCCGCACCCCCTCCGGGTACCGGCAGTTCTCGGCGGTCGACGTCGAGCGGCTGCGTTACGTGCTGGCCGCCCAGCGCGATCACTACCTTCCGCTCAAGGTGATCAAGGACCACCTCGACGCGATCGACCGCGGGCTGGAACCGGCGACGCCGAGCGCCCGGTTGCCGCGGGCGCTGGTCTCTACCAACGGGTCGGCCCGGGACGCGGCCCCGGTCAGGGACATCAGAATGACCAGGGCCGAGTTGCTGGCGGAGAGCGGACTGGAGGCTTCCGACCTGACCGAACTGGAGCAGTACGGGCTGCTTTCGGCCGGTCCCGGCGGCTATTTCGACGCGGACTCGGCGCTGATTGCCACCACCGCCGGCGAGCTGCTGGCGGCCGGCCTGGAACCACGCCATCTCAGGCCGTTCCGCACCGCCGCCGAACGGGAATCGTCGCTGATCGCGCAACTGGTCTCGGCCCAGGCGCGGCAGCGGGACCCCGACGCGCGGGAGCGGGCCGGAGCCACCGCTGCGGCCGTGTCCGCGACAGTCCTGCGGCTGCACGCCCTGCTGGTGAAAGCCGGACTGCGCCGCGAACTCGGCCGCTGACTCCGGCCCGCTGACCGGGCAGTTCGGCGGCCGCGAATGTTCCGCCGGCAGCACAGGCCCGAGCGCGGGCCGTTCGATCGTGACCCCGTGTAGCGTTCGGACGTGAAGCAGAAAGGCCAACCGAGATGATCGAGATGCGCATCGTCGGCGTCCGAGTGGAGATGCCCAATTCGCAACCAATCCTGATGCTGGCCGAGGTTTCCGGGCCGCGCAGCCTGCCTATCATGATCGGTTCGGTGGAGGCGACCGCGATCGCCATGCACCTTCAGGGCGTGCGGCCCGCCCGCCCGCTGACCCACGACCTCCTCGGGCAGGTCATCACCGCGCTCGGCCGCCGGGTCGACCAGGTCCGGGTCGTGGACTTCCGGGAGGGCACCTACTTCGGCGAGTTGGCCTTCGACGACGGCACCACCGTGTCCGCCCGGCCCTCAGATGCGGTCGCCCTGGCGGTCCGGGTCGGGATTCCGGTATTCGTCGAGGACGCCGTGCTCGACGAAGCCGGCGTGGTCGTCACCGAGGAGACCGACGAGGTGGATCCCGATGCGCCTGACGAGGACCCGGAGGAGGCCGAGGACGAGGTCGAACGTTTCCGCGAATTCCTCGACTCGGTCTCGCCGGAGGACTTCGGCGGCGACAAACCCTGAGCAGTCCAGGATGAGTCGATACGTGCAGGCCGCTCTGACACGTGGGCAGCTCGGCTGGGCATCGCGGCCGGCTCAGGACCCTTGGCCGGTACCCGACCGGGTAGCTCACCTGATTCGGTAGGAAAGCTCTCGCTGAGCGAGCTCTATTCTGCCGGGTTTGATGGGTTTACCGTGTTGTTGTGGAACGCCGACAGCTGGGCGTGCTGCTCCTCGCTGTTGCGGTGCTGGTGGTCCTGGTGTTCGCGGGGCTCGAGCCACGTCGGGTCGCCGGGTTGCCACAGGCCCTATCGGTGCCTGGTCCGCCGACCGTGGGTGACTGTGTCCCTGACCCGGTGAACCCAGTGAACTGGGAGACTGGCGACTACATCTATCCTCAGCTGCAGTTCAAATCTTGCGACCGATTTCGGTTCGGCGAAGTTGTCGCCGTCCTCGCCAATCCGGCCCAGGCTCCGGCGACCACGGGAAGCAACACCGGTCGGTCGGTCGGCGATCCCAACCCCGGTGCTTGTCTCGACGCAGGATCAAGCTACGTCGGGGCCGTCCCGCTGTTCCAGTACTGGTCCCCCAGAATCTATGCGTTCTCGGCGCTGTTCAGTCCAGCACCGCTGCAACAGGCGGTGGGGCAGCATTGGCTCGCCTGCGCCATGTTCATCCCAGCTGATCCGGCTCAGACGGCGGTCGCGCGTTACGACGGCTCGCTTCGCAATGCGTTGTCCACCGGAAATGAGCGAGAGCTGTTGGGATCTTGCGGTTCCGGCCGTGACTGGACGACCGGCTACGTATCGATGTGTTCATCGCCGCATGAGTTCCAGGTCCTCGCGTCCGGCATGGGTGACGGTCATGTCTCCCGCGACGAACTTGAACGAACCTGTGTGCAGGTGGCTCACCGACTGACCACCCTGCCCGATGTCACGGCTAAAGGCGCACTGGCTGTCGAGGTGCGGACTACCGACAACTCCGGTGCCTCGATCGACTCGGCCGGCCTCCCGGTAGTAGCCAAGCTCGGGTGCGGAATCAGCGTCGTCGGCAGTCGACGACTCGCTGGCAGCCTGGTGGCGCTCGGCGAACTCCCCATCCCCTGGGCATAGTCAAGCGCAGAGATCGAACTGCGCCGTCCGACCACGGGCACCGTGGGACGACGACGAACCAGTCGCCCCGGGGCACTCATTGGCTATCACCGGCATCACAGTTGGCCGGGTGGGACACGCCAACATGACAGTTTTGTCATGTTGCGGGCCCGCAGGCTCCGGCGCCGACGCGTGGGCACCTCCACCTGGAACTCAGGTGCCGTCCGCTGCGACTACCCATTCGTCGGGCCGGATCAATCGGTCCTGGGGGTGAAGGAGTTGTCAGTGGCAAGAACGGGTGCGGGCAGGGTCGTGAGCATCTTCGGGCTGACGGTTGGGCTGGTCCTGCTCGGGGCCGGTGTGGCATCGGCGCATGTCACGGTCGCTGCGCCCGGGGTGACAGTGGGGGCGAGTGATGCGGCCATCACGTTCCGGGTACCGGATGAGAGCGCTTCGGCAAGCACCGTCGGGTTCAAGGTTCAGCTGCCGACGGCCCATCCGATCGCGGGTGTGCTGGTCGCGCCGCTGCCGGGTTGGACCGCGAAGATCATCACCATGAAACTGGCCGCGCCAATCAAGACAGACGACGGCGAGATCACCGAGGTGGTGTCGGAGGTCGACTGGACCGCGGATGCGAACTCCGATATCAAGCCCGGCTTCTTCGGCGAGTTCACCATCATCGGCGGCAAACTTCCGGACGGTGAATCCACGCTGACGTTCAAGGCGGTGCAGACCTACAGCGACAAATCTGTGGTGGCCTGGATCGAGGTGGCCGCCCCTGGCAGCGCAACCGAACCCGAGCATCCCGCGCCGGTGCTGAAGTTGGCAGCGGCGGCACCGGACACGCCCGCCGGAACGTCGTCAGCGCCGGAATCCTCGACAGCACCGGAATCCTTGACTTCGGTCACCGCGACCGGGTCGTCGCCCGCCGTCACGGCGTCGGCGTCGTCGGCCACCGACCCGGCCGTGTCGGTCGTCGCGGCGCCGGCCGCTTCAGCCGGGAACGACGGGGCGAGCGAGGGATCGGTGACGTGGGCGTTGGTGATCGGAGCCCTCGGAGCGGTGCTGGGCGCGTCAGGAGTGACGCTGGCGCTCGCCGTCCGGCGACGGTCGTCCGCGAGATGACCGCAGGTCACCGTCGCCTGTACGGCGCAGAATCGGCGAAACAGCAGTGGCACGACACAATGGGAGGGCGGTTTCTTCCAGGGCAAAGCGGGTGGTCTGACATCGGGACCACATTGGCGTTTGCAGCCGTTCGGAGCACGGTTCTCCGCGTTGCCGCGTTGGTCCTGGTGATCGTCGGTGTGCTGGCAGGCGCAGTCATGCTGGCCCCCCCGGCGTCGGCGCACGCGACGGTCGCGGCGTCCGATCCGACCGACGGGTCCAGGTTGGGGAAAGCGCCCGCCCAGGTCAGCATCACCTTCGACGAACCCGTCGGTGCCGATCTGGGATACCTGCGGGTGATCAGCGCCCGTGGGTTGGATGTCGGGGCGGGCGCCGTGACCCATCCCGACGGGCAGGGCCGGGTCGTCGCGGTTGCATTGAAACCGGGCCTGGGTGACGGCACGTACATCGTCAGCTGGCGGGTCACCTCGGCCGATTCGCATCCGATCGACGGCACTTTCCGGTTCGTCGTGGGCAACGGGGCGCTGGCGGCTCTGCCCCCGTCGTCGGGGCCGGTCGATCCAGCCAGCACCAGAATAGTTTTCGACATCGCGCGAACGGTCACCTATGCCGCCCTGGCGTTGCTCGGCGGGGGGTGGCTGCTGCTGAGCATCTGGCCGGCCGGGCGGCGCTGCCCGGCGGCGCGTCGGTTGGTGTCGACGGGCTGGATATTCTGCCTCGTCGGTGCCGTGGCGGAATTGTTGCTGCAGGGACCGTATGCCGCCGGCACCGGAGTGGGCGGTATCTGGCGGTTCGGGTTGCTCACCGACACAGTGGGCACCTTGTACGGTCGGCTGCACCTGGCGCGGATCTTCCTGCTGGCAGGACTGGGTGTCGCCCTCGACATCATGCTGTGGTCCCCATCGGTGGATCACCGCCCGGCCTCTGAACTCCGGCCTGTGTTGCGCCGGGTCTGGCTGGGTCCGTTGCTGTTCCTGGGCGTCGTGTACACGATCTCCGCGAGTGGCCACGCCGGGGTCGCCCGGCCCGGTTGGTTGGCGTTGTCCAGCGATATGGCCCACCTGACGGCGATGTCGGCGTGGCTCGGTGGCCTGGTCGTCCTTGCGGCGGCGTTGCTGCCTCGTGCCGATCGGACCGAACTGAGGGCGGTCCTACCGACCTTTTCCCGGGTCGCGTTCGGGTGTGTCGTGGTCATTGCGGCGACCGGGACCTACCAGGCGTGGCGGGAGTCCGGCAGCGTCGTGGCCCTTTTGATCACCGGATACGGACGGCTGGTCCTACTCAAGGTGGCCCTGTTCATCGGCCTGCTCCTTGCCGGCAGCGTGTCCCGGTCGGCCGTACAGCGTCGGTTCGTCGACACGCCCCTGATGCTGAACGGCGGGCGAACCCCGGCGGCGGAACTCGGCGCCGGCCGCGACGGGCCAGGCCCGGTAGATGTCGGCGTGGAACCGGTCGGCCCCCGCCTTGATCTGCTCGAACTCCCGGGCGACCTCGATCGCGAAACATCCGGGCAGACCAGAGGGCTTCGGCGCTCGGTGTTGTTCGAGCTGATCCTCGCCGCGATTGTGCTGGCGGTCAGCGGCGTCCTGGTCGCGCTGCCGCCGGCCCGGACCGCCGCCGCCATTCCAGCCGCCTCGGCGACGTTCGTCGCGGCATCCGGCGACGCGACGCTTGACGACCGTCGCAGTGTGACGGTGAGCGTCATCCCTTCCGGCCACACCGGGACCTTCACCGTCAAGCTCACCATTCACGGAGGTGGGGTGCCCGAGCAGGTCACCGCCACCGCTTCGCTACCGGCCCAACAGCTCGGCCCCCTGCCCATACCGCTCCGGCCGTCCGGACCGCTGGCGTATCAGGCCTACGAGGTGCTGCTGCCCGGCACCGGCCTGTGGACCTTCTCCGTCGCCGTCCGCGCCACGGAATTCGACGCCGTCACCACCACCGTCCGCATCAACATCTTCTGAGGAAACTTGGCCGGGTCACCGCGAACCGATCGATCCGAGGGATCGAGCTGAGCTGGGGTTGCCCCGCCGCTCCGGTGATCGCAGCCGGTCTGCACGGACCAGGTCGTCTCTGGCTCTGGCCACCCGGGAGCGAATCGTGCCGACTGGGCAGTCGCAGACCTGGGCGGCCTCTGCATAACTCAGGCCGAGCACCTGCGTGAGCAGTAGCGCCTCCCGCCGGTCGGCCGGCAGGGCGCCGAGCAGCATGTCGATCTCGACGAGGTCGGTGAAGGCGGCCGGAGCGGCTCTGCGGTGCAACTGGTCTTCCGCGACCCCTTCCCAGTTGTCGGACCCGATGGTGCGCGGGCGGGCAGCGGAACGCCTCAGGTGGTCGACGAACACCCGTCGGGCGATGGAAAGGAGCCAGGTCCGGGCCGACGAGCGACCCTCGAACCTGGGAAGCGCCCCCAGTACTCGTAGGAAGGTTTCCTGGGTCAGATCGTCAGCGTCGCCGGCTCCGGCGTGAAAGGCCAGATACCGCCACACGTCACGCTGGGCGGCCCGGATGAATTCGCCGATGGACCGGGGGTCACCTGACCGGGCGGCCAGGGCCAGCTGGGTGACCTCGTCGATACCGCCGGACTGGTCCACCCCAACACCCTATGGCGGGCAGGTCACTGGCCGTCATACCCAGAATCGGGTACCCCGGGCGGAAAGCGGCCGACGACGGGAACCGCCCGGGAACTAATAGGGTGGCCGGCGCGACTGCCAATCCATGGACTGCGACCGCTACCGGGAAGAGTTGTCCGCTCGGATGGACGGCGAGCTGACGCTGCTGCCCGCCGGGCAGATCGACGACCATGTCGAGGACTGTCCGGCCTGCCGGGACTGGGCCGCCGCGGCTGTGGCACTGACGCGTCGCCTGCGGGTCCGGGAGGTCAGTGCCGGGGCCGATCTGAGCGGACCGATCCTGCGGGCCGCCGAGGCCGCCCGCCCCGCGCCGGTGCCCGGACGAGCCGGTGCGCTGCTGCGAGCCGACCTCGGCCTGGTCGGGTTCGGGCAGCTGGCGCTGGGCTTGGCGCAGCTCTTCGGGTCGGCTCACGAAGGCATGGCCATGGCGCCGGTTACCGCCGTGGACCACCTGTTCAACGAGAGCACCGCCTGGAACATCGCGGTGGCCATCGGACTGCTCGCCGCAGCGGTGTGGCCCCGGCTGGCCCGGGGGTTCCTGCCCGCACTGGGGGTTTTCGTTCTCGTCCTGACCATCGTGTCGATCACCGACATCACCTCCCGCCAGGTCACCGCCGCCAGGTTGGGCACGCACATCTTCCTCGTGATCGGATTGCTGCTGCTGTTCCTGGTCGACCGGACGGCCCGGCAACCGCTACCGGCCGGCGTGGATCACGCCCGACTGACCGACGACGACGATGTAGTGACCGACGACGACGTGTTGACCCGCAATCGCCCGACGGTCGGAACATCCGGGCCCGCCCGCCGTCGGTCGGGTGGATACCGGGCCGGCCGATCGGGCCGATCGGGGGGCCACCGCCGAGCCGCCTGAGGAAGTCGCGGGGCCGGGGTGTCAGCTTCCGGCCGTTCAAGCCTCTACCTTGAGCGAAGGTAGAGGACACGCCCGGTCCGGACGTTGACCACCGACCGTGGCGGGCCTACCGTCAGCAGGAGTTGCGCTTTTGTCATTCGTCGTCCAAGTGGACCCGAGACGGCAGCTCACATCACGGCAGGACTTATTGCAGCAGGATTGATTGCGGCAGGACATGCGAGGCCCGCGAGGCAGTGCGTCGGGCAGCATCGGCAGGAGGGCGGCGGCATGCGAGGCAGCGAGCAGGGGGCACTGTTCCCGGACGCTTCGTTGCCGGACGAATATGTCGGCTACCGAGGCACCACGGCTTGTCAGGCTGCCGGGATCACCTACCGCCAGCTCGACTACTGGGCGCGGACCTCGCTGGTGGTGCCGACGGTGCGGGATGCGACCGGCTCAGGCACCCAGCGGCTCTATTCGTTCAAGGACATCCTCGTACTCAAGGTCGTGAAGCGGCTGCTGGACACCGGGGTCTCGTTGCACAACATCCGGGTCGCGGTCGACCACCTGCGGCTCCGGGGCGTCGAGGATCTGGCGGGTGTCACGCTGTTCTCCGACGGGTCGACGGTCTACGAGTGCACCTCGCCGGAGGAAATTGTCGACCTGCTGCAAGGCGGACAGGGTGTTTTCGGGATCGCGGTCGGCGGCGCCATGCGTGAGATGACCGGCACCCTCGCGGAATTTCCCGCGGAGCGGGTCGACGGCGACCGGGTGGTGCCGGTAGCGCAGGACGAACTGGCCAAGCGGCGGCAATCCCGCGCCAGCTGATTTTCCCGACGTTTGCAGCTGCCTTCGTGTCGTTGTAGCGCGGCCGACGGCGCCCTCCGCACGGCGCACCCAATCCCTTGAGTCTACCTAACTATGAGGTAAACTAAGGACATGACCCACGCTGTTGACCCAGGTACACCGACCGACCCCACCGCGGTCCGTACCCCGGACGTCGGCGACGAGGTCGCTGTGCTGCGTGGCGCGGTGTTGATCCTGGGCCGGCGGCTCCGGCAGCAACAGGCCGGCGACGACCTGTCGCCCTCCGAGTCGGCAGTGATGGGCCGAGTCGGTGCGGCAGGCCCGATGACGCCGGGACAACTCGCCAGATGTGAACACGTCCAGCCTCCCTCGATGACCAGGATCATCGAGCGACTCGAGGCCAGGGGATATCTGCGGCGCGATCCGCACCCGGACGACCGACGTCAGGTGCTGGTCTCCCGGACGCCGGCCGGCGATGAATTCGTCGAACAGTCGCGGCTGGTCCGGACGGCCTGGCTCGCTTTTCAGCTCAGCCGGCTCGATGACGCCGATCAGGCGGTCCTGGCTGCCGCCGGCCCGGCTCTTCGCCGCCTGGCGGAGCTGGAATGACCCCCGCGCGGGCTCGAGTGAGCACCGGGACCAGGGACACCAGCTCCCTGCCGGTCGCCAATCAGCCGGTTACCGGCCTGCCGCAGGACTCACCTGAGGGATCACGCGCCGAATCACGCGCTGAATCACCGGCTGGATCACCGGCTGCATCACTGGGGGAATCCACGGTGGAATCAACGGGGCGGGTGCCCATGTTTGCGGCGTTGGCCGTCCGCAACTACCGGCTTTTCTTTGTCGGGCAGGTGGTGTCCAACACCGGCACCTGGATGCAACGGATCGCCCAGGACTGGTTGGTGCTGCAGCTGACCAACTCGCCGCTCGCGGTCGGCATCACCACCGCGCTGCAGTTTCTGCCTATGTTGCTGTTCGGGCTGTGGGGAGGCCTGATCGCGGATCGCTATCCCAAGCGGACGCTGATGCTGATCACCCAGTCGTGCATGGGTCTGCTGGCCGCGCTGCTCGCGGTACTGACCCTGCGCGGCAGCGTGCAGGTGTGGCAGGTCTATGTCATCGCGTTCGCGTTGGGCGTCGCCACCGTGGTGGACAACCCGGCCCGGCAGACCTTCGTCAACGAGATGGTCCCGCCGCGGCTGGTCCGCAACGCGGTCAGCCTGAACTCGGGCAATTTCCAATTGGCCAGAATGCTCGGTCCGGCGCTGGCCGGGATCGTGATCAGCGTGGTCGGGTCCGGCTGGGCGTTCGCCGGCAACGCGGTGACCTATCTCGCCGTGTTGGCCGGCCTGGTCGCGATGCGCACCGGGGAACTCCAGCGGCAGCCACATGCCGACCGCGGACCGGGCCAGATCATGCAGGGCCTGCGATACGTGCGGAGCCGTCCGGAACTGTTGTGGCCCATCGTCCTGGTCTTCTTCATCGGCACCTTCGGCTATAACTTCGCCATCATTCTGTCCGCCTACACGAAGAACGTCTTTCACTCCGGTGCCGACATCTACGGCCTGCTCAACACGGCCATCGCCGGCGGTTCGGTGGCCGGGGCGCTGCTCGCCGCCCGCCGGGTGACCGGTCGCCTCGCGCTGCTCTTCGGCTCGGCCGCAGGCTTCGGCGTCCTGCTGGTCCTGCTCGGCGCGGCCGGCTGGTTCCCATTGTTCGTCGCGCTGCTGGTGGTCACCGGATTCCTCTCGGTCACCTTCAACACCCTGGCCAACTCGACCGTCCAGCTGTCCACCGTTCCCGAACTCAGGGGGCGGGTGATGAGCCTCTACATGCTGGTCTTCATGGGCGGCACCCCGCTGGGTTCTGTGGTGGTGGGGGCGATCACCGAGCGCTGGGGGGCGCCGGTGGCGCTCGTCGTGTCCGGAGGCGTCTGTGTCCTCGCCACCGCCGGAACCGCGCTACTGGCTGCCCGGAGCACGGGCGTCTCGGTCCAACTGGACCTGCACCGAGGGGCTGAACACCACGTCGCCCTGGTCAACGACCGGCGTTGACCGACCTGCCGAGTCGGTCACATTCGGCTTGCGACGGGCACCCGCTGGTACCGTTGTGAGGTCGCTTGACCCCCCACGGGAGAGTTCGAGCGGTCGGCCGGCCCGTTTGATCAGGGTGGACGGCGGGCCGACCCGGACGCCGAAGGAGCAACTCTCCCCGCCAAACTCTCAGGCCGCCGAACCGTGGGGGACAGACACCTCTGGAAAGAGGGCGACCGGTCATCCGGTCGCTCCGCCGAAGGGGCAAGCCCGCGCATTTCCGTTGACGGCCAGATTTCGGCCGGTCACCGGGAACGTCCGGGAGAAGCTCTCAGGCACCGATGACAGAGGGGGAGACGCCGCAGCGTGCCGGTTTGCCGGCCCAGCGGCGTCGTTGATCCCGTCCCTTTCATCAGGTCCCGGCCCACCGGCCGCCGGAGCAGAACAGGCGAACAGATGAGCCCGATCGACCGCACGAATCGCAGCGTGGCCGCGCACACCGACCTGTCCGGTCCGTCCCCGCTGGACCCGGAGGCGTTCGCCGACCGGCATGTGGGCATTGACGCCCCCGGCCTCACGGCATTGCTCTCGGCACTCGACCAGGCCGACCTCGACGCGCTGGAGCGCTCCGTCGTCCCGGCGGCGATCAGGCTCACCGATCCGCTCGACCTGCCGGCACCGGCCACCGAGACGCAGACGCTGGCCGAACTCCGCCGGTTCGCGGCGCACAACACCCCGATGGTGCAGATGATCGGGATGGGCTATTCGGAGACCATCACCCCGGGCGTGATCAAGCGCAACGTGATGGAGAATCCGGCCTGGTACACGGCTTACACGCCGTATCAGCCGGAGATCTCCCAGGGTCGGCTCGAGGCGCTGCTCAACTTCCAGACGACCGTCACGGACCTGACCGGTCTGGACATCGCGAACGCCTCGATGCTCGACGAGGCGACCGCGGCGGCCGAGGCGATGACCCTGATCCGCCGCACCGCCAAGTCGAAGTCCAACAGGTTCGTCGTCGACGCCGACACCCTGCCGCAGACGATCGCGGTGCTGACCACCCGGGCGGAGCCGCTGGGCATCGAAGTGGTGATCACCGACCTCTACGCCGCCGGCGGTGGCCTGCCGGACGGTGACTTCTTCGGCGTCCTGCTGTCGTACCCGGGGGCGTCCGGGGCGGTTCGCGACCAGTCGGAGATCGTCACCGCAGCGCACGACCGGCACGCGAAGGTGGCGGTGGCGGCCGATCTGCTGGCGCTGGCTCTGCTGCGTCCGCCGGGTGATTTCGGCGCCGACGTCGCGGTCGGCAGCTCGCAGCGGTTCGGGGTGCCGATCGGTTTCGGCGGCCCGCACGCCGGCTATCTCGCCGTCCGCGCCGACCTCCAGAGGCAGCTCCCCGGCCGGCTGGTGGGGGTGTCCCACGACGCGGCCGGGTCGACCGCGTACCGGCTGGCCCTGCAGACCAGGGAGCAGCACATCCGCCGGGAGAAGGCCACGTCCAACATCTGCACTGCGCAGGTCCTGCTGGCGGTGATGGCGTCGATGTACGCCGTCTACCACGGGCCCGAGGGTCTGCGCCGGATCGCCGGAAAGGCGCATCTGCAGGCTGCCCTGCTGGCGCAGGAGCTGCGGGCTGCCGGCGTCGACATCGAGCACGAGGTGTTCTTCGATACCGTGCGGGCCCTGGTCCCCGGCCGCTCGGCGCAGGTGCTGGCCGCTGCCCGCGAATCGGGGATCAACCTGTGGGCCGACGGCCCGGACGCCGTCCAGATCTCGGTGTCCGAGAAGTCGAGTGCTGCTCATCTGTCTTCGGTCCTGGCTGCCTTCGGAGCAGCGGAAGTCCCGCCGAGCTCTTTTCAGGTCGCGGTTGATCTCGACGGCTCCGAGAGCTTGGGTGGCTTCGGCGAACTGGGCCGGACGTCGGAATACCTGACGCACCCGGTGTTCCACGAGCACCGGTCGGAAACCGCGATGATGCGCTACCTCCGCCGGCTGTCCGACCTGGATCTCGCGCTGGACCGGACGATGATCCCGCTCGGTTCGTGCACCATGAAGCTCAACGCCACCACCGAGATGGAACCGGTGACCTGGCCGGAATTCTCCGGGCTGCACCCGTTCGCGCCGCTAGAGGACGCGGCCGGGCTGCTGGAGTTGATCGGGCAGTTGGAGCGGTGGCTGATCGAGATCACCGGCTACGCCGCGGTTTCCCTGCAGCCCAACGCCGGGTCGCAGGGTGAATTGACGGGTCTGCTGGCCATCCGCGCCTACCACCGGTCCCGAGGCGACGGGCAGCGGACCGTCTGCCTGATCCCGGCGAGCGCGCACGGCACGAACGCGGCCTCCGCGGTGATGGCCGGGATGAAGGTCGTCGTCGTCGGCACCGACAAGGCCGGCAACATCGACATGGCCGACCTGCGGGCCAAGGTCGAGGCGCACGCGGACGTGCTGGCGGCCATCATGGTCACCTACCCCTCCACCCACGGCGTCTTCGAGGACACCATCACCGAACTGGCCGAGATCGTGCACGCGGCGGGCGGCCAGGTCTACGTCGATGGAGCCAACCTCAACGCGCTGGTCGGCGTCGCGAAGCCCGGCGCGTTCGGCGGCGACGTATCGCACCTGAACCTGCACAAGACGTTCTGCATCCCGCACGGCGGCGGCGGTCCCGGGGTCGGTCCGGTCGGGGTGGCGGCCCACCTGGCGCCGTTCCTGCCCAATTCGCCGCTGGTGCGGCAAGCCGGCCCGGCGACCGGGATCGGCGCCATCTCGGCCGCGCCCTGGGGGTCCGCGTCGATTCTGCCGATCTCCTGGGCCTATATCCGGATGATGGGCGCGCAGGGGCTCCGGCGGGCCACCCTCACCGCGATCGCCTCGGCGAACTACATCGCTCGACGCCTGGACGAGCACTACCCGGTGCTGTACACCGACGCCGGCGGATTCGTCGCCCACGAGTGCATCCTCGATCTGCGGCCGATCACCGCGGCCACCGGGGTCACCGTCGACGACGTGGCAAAGCGGTTGGCGGACTACGGGTTCCACGCTCCGACCATGTCGTTCCCGGTGGCCGGTACGTTGATGGTCGAACCGACGGAGAGCGAGGACCTGGCCGAGATCAACCGGTTCTGCGACGCGATGATCGCGATCAAGGGCGAGATCGACAAGGTCGGAGACGGTACCTGGCCCGCCGCCGACAATCCGCTGCGCGGCGCTCCGCACACCGCGGCCTCACTCGTCGGGGAGTGGGACCATCCGTACACCCGCAGCGAGGCCGTCTTTCCAACCGGGGTGGTACCCGGCCGCAAGTACTTCCCGCCGGTGGCCCGGATCGACGGCGCCTTCGGTGACCGGCATCTGGTCTGCTCGTGCCCGCCGGTCGAGGCGTACGCCTGAGCCATCCCGCCTTTCGGACTGCGACCGGTCACCGGTGGAATTGCATTTCATCGGTGACCGGCCCACGGCGCAGGGCGCGCAGATCCCGCAGGTAGTTCATCGTCACCCGCCACGGAACCCTGTTGCCCTGTTTCGGAAATTCGTGCAGCGACCGCAGCACGTATCCGGCCCGGAAATCGAGGAACGGCTGCCCTTCGACCCCCGCGCTGGGAACCGGTACGCACCAACGGTAGTGGTTGGCGTCCAGGAAATTGAGCAACCGGCAGACGTACTCAGAGGTCAGGTCCACCTTGAGCGTCCACGACGCGTTGGTATAGCCGACGGCGAAGGCGAAGTTGGGCACCGAGGTCAGCATCAGACTCTTGTAGGCCATCGTCTCCGGCAGGTCCACCGGCTTCCCGTCAACGCTGAGTTGTATTCCGCCGAAAGCCAGCAGATTCAGACCCGTTGCGGTGACGACGATGTCGGCCTCGAGTTCGCGACCTGAGGAGAGTTTCACCCCGTTCCCGGTAAAGGTGTCGATCTGGTCGGTCACTATCGACGCACGGCCGGTTCTGATCGCGGTGAACAGATCGCCGTCGGGCACCAGGCACAGCCGCTGGTCCCAGGGGTTGTAGGTCGGGGCGAAATGTTTGTCGACGTCGTAACCGTCGGGTAGCTGTTTCTGCACGCCCTGGCGAATCAACTTCTTGAGAAATTCCGGCCGGCGACGGCTGATCGCGTAGATGATCGCGCTCGTCAGGATGTTCTTCCACCGGATCAGCAGGAAAGCCGGCTTCGGCGGCAGGAAACGTTGTGCCGCAACGGCGATCACGTCGTCGGCGGGTATCGCCAGAACGTAGCTCGGTGAGCGCTGCAGCATCGTCACCGAGGCGGCGGTGGTTGCTATTGCGGGTACCAGGGTGACGGCCGTGGCTCCGCTACCGATGACGACAACCCGTTTGCCGGCGTAGTCGAGGTCGGCAGGCCAGTGCTGAGGATGGATGAGGCGACCCACAAACGTTTCCGTGCCGGGCCAGGTCGGCGTGAAACCCTCGTCATAACGGTAATAGCCACTGCAGCAGTACAGGAAACCGCAGGTGAATTCGATCGTGTCGTCGGCCCGCTGTGCGGTGACCGTCCAGCAGGCCTGCGCCGTCGACCAACGGGCCCGGGCGACCCGGTGCCCGAACCGGATGTGCCGGTCGATGCCCTGTTCGCGGGCGGTCTGCTCGACGTAGCCCAGGATCGAGGGTCCGTCGGCGATCGCCTGTCCGGCCGACCACGGCCTGAGTCGATAGCCGAGCGTGAACATGTCCGAGTCCGACCGGACGCCCGGATAGCGGAACAGGTCCCACGTCCCGCCGAGCCGGTCGCGGGCCTCGAGGATCCCGTAGGTCGTGCCGGGGCACTTGTCCTGCAGATGATGCGCGGCGCCGATGCCGGACAGTCCGGCGCCGATGATCAGTACATCGAAATGCTGGACGGAGGTTTCGTCGGCAGGCGGGATTCTGTCGAAGATGGGGTCACCGCCGTCGGACTTGGGTTCTGCTGGCATCCACCGACTCTGACAGCTTCGGGTCCGACCGGGAATGTCAGGGCCTGGGCAGACGAGTACTTTCGGCTGATGAACCGGCGGTCGACCGGGGCACTCACCTTGTGCTTCGGACTGGTGCTGCTGGTCGCCGCCCCGGGTGCGATCGGCCGGCAGGTGGCCGGCTCGGCTGCGCCGCCGCCGATCAGTGGCCCGCCCGTGGTGGGCAGTTGCGTCACGGCGCTGGTGCCGGGGACCGTTGGTCCGCCCACCTACGGTCCCACCGGCGGCGGTCCCACCGGCGGCGTTCCCACCGGCGGCGTTCCTACCGCCGGCGTTCCCACCGCCAGCGTTCCCACCACCAGCGCTCCCGCGCAGGGCCTCGAGGCGAACTCGGCGGCCGTCGGCCGGACGTCGGTGGTGGTTGGCAGTTGCTCCGGTGTCCTGGTGGGCGAGGTGACCTCGATCGACGCGTCGGGCTTGCATCCGGCACGCAGTCGGGTCGCCGAGGATCCGGCCTTGGACGATTGCACCGTCGCCGAGCAGCGCTATCTCGGCTGGCCGACGGCACCGGTCGACGGGCTTGCTCTCGGTCGTCCGACGGTGCCGTTGACCGCGCACAGCCTCGCGATCGGACCCGACCGGAGGCAGGCCGCGATGGGGCAACGGTGGTCCGGATGTCTGCTGGTGCTCGACGTCCCGGGCGGCTATGGCGGCTCGGCCCGGGCGGCGTTCGGCGACGGCCGGTTGCCGGCGGCGTTCGGCTGGTGCCAGCACGAGCAGGCCCCGGACTCGTCGATCCTGGGCGACCCCATCGGCCCGGACTTCATCCGCTGCGATCGCCCCCATGCCTTCGAGATCCTCGCCGACCTGGCCGGACTGCCGACGCTGCGAGATGCCCGGGAGCGGTGTGCCACCGTCGTGGCAATGGTGATGCGGCGCCCGGACCCGACCGCCGGCGGCGCCCTGCAAATAGGTTTCGTGGCCTCGACGCTGTGGACGATGCCACCGATGGCGGACGCTGAGGTTCCCCGTACGGCCGCCCGCGATCCGGACGGCAAGAGCCCGGCCGGGCACGCAGCGCAGGGCCGGATGCGGTATCTGGTCAATTGCTACGTCACGCCGGTGGGTCCCGGCCGGCTCACCGGGACACTGATCGGCATCGGTGGCGCAGACCTTCCGCTGGGGTGAGGCGAACCGCCCGGCCGGCAGATTTCCCATTCCGGTTCGCTCGGAAGGTCCTTCTCAACCCCGGATGACGGCGGTAGATTGACTCATGGGCCGTCGCATGGCGGGGCTGCTCCTCCTGGTGGTCGCAGTGTCAGCGCTGATCGCCGGTTCCTCTCTGTTCGGGACCGGCAACGCGGTCGTGACCCGGATCGCGGGGTCGCCGCGGCCGATCTCCGTCGGCCCGCTGCCCCGGGTCGGGGACTGCGTGCTCTGGGCGCCTGACCCGGACCCGACCCCGGTCGCACTGCGGACCGGCACGGCCGACGGGAGTGTCTCCTTCGGTCCGTGCAGCGGCGTGGTGGCGGGGGAGATCGTGGCGATCGCCGCCGCATCCGGCCGGGTATCCAATCGCCCCGGGGACCCGGGCGCCGCGGACCCGGGTGCCGTCGACGCGGGCGCAGTCGACGACTGCTGGGCCAGGGCGACCACGTACGTGGGCTATCCCGAGGTCGGGGGCAAACCCCAGCTGACCGAACCGACGGCCGAGAATGTGCAGTGGCGCCCATATCTCGAGGTCCTGGGCCAGCATGTCCGCGCCAACGTGCTGGAACGGGCGGTGGGCCGTGACTGGTCCGCCTGCATCGTGCGTCCGGCAAATCTGCTCAGCTACCTGGGCACGGCGCGCGCGGCGATCAGCGGCGGCCGGGCGCCGTCGGCCTACGCCGACTGCTCGGCCGGCAAGCGCGCAGCGGACCGGGTCCCGGTCTCGTGTTCGGCACCGCATGCCAGGGAACGCCTCGGCTGGACCACCCCGGAAGCGGCCGGCCAGTCCGACGCGGCAGGTCTCGCGGCTATCGGGCGCTCGTGCGGCTCGTTCGCGGCAATGATGATGCGGACCGCTGACCCCACGCTGGCCGGTGCCGTCCGGGTGGAGGCGACCCAGCAGCGGGCCGGTGGAGCGATCGAATGCTCGGCGGTGGTCAACGGTGCAGCGCTGCTGGGCGCGTCGCTGATCGGCATCGCCGACGGTCCGCTGCCCTGGCTGAGCTGACCGGCGACGCCTGTCCCGGTGCGCAGTCAACTGCCGATCTGGAACTGGCAGAAGCAGCGCTGCACGTCTCTGACCGTGCCGGCCTGGTAGTAGACAACGCAGCCTGTGATCGGTTCGGTGCCGCCTTTCAGCAGTTTCACCGAGACCATCGCATATCGGTCGCTTTGTTGACGCGGCGCGATGGTGACTCTCACTTTTGCGGCCGGCAAACCGTTGGGCAACTTGAACGATCCGCGGGCGACGGCAGGACCCCCGGACGCCGATACTGTGCTCGCCTTGTCCTCGACATCACTGAATGGTCCCGCCGCAATCGATCCGGGCATCGAGGTCGACGCCAGCGGCCGGGTCCAGCACCGGCAGAGCCTGGGCGGTGAGGTTGGTCGACGTCAGGCGGAAGCAGGCCAGCGTTACGCCGCACCCCACTGCCGGTGCTGTCCGGGCAAGGCTGCGAACGTGCGCGCCGGCTCCTTTTCCCGAGGAAGAAATGTGAGAAGTAGCATGCCACAACCGTTCTCGAACCGGTAGTGAATCCTCGAATCACAGAAGTGTTTGGTGCAAGCATTCGGATGCCGAGGGCGCATCAACGACAAGCACCGTCGGTGTCCGCCGCAGTGGGACAGACGAGTGGGTGTGAGCGAGGATCTCTCGATGAACGCGATTCGTACCCGACCGGAAGCACTGTCCCTCGGCATCCTGTTGGCCGTGGTCGGCGGGTATCTCGATGCGCACGCCTTTGTCGGGCACGGCGCCTTCGCCACGGCTCAAACCGGCAATGTGGTGTTGTCCTGCGTCGAGATTGCCGGCGGAAACTGGGGCCGTGCGCTGGTTCACCTGCCGTCGATATTGGCGTTCCTGCTCGGCGTGGCGGTCGCCGAAACGCTCGGACGCCCGGCGGTGCAGGCGTTTCTTCGACGTCCGACCCGGGTGGTGCTCGTCGTTGAAGCGGCGGTCCTCACCGTGTTGGGCGCGGTTCCGGCCGGCGCCCCCGATTTGCCGATCACGGCTGCGGTGTCGTTCGTGGCGGCGCTGCAGGTCTCCACCTTCCGGTTGCTGGTCGACACGGCCTACAGCACCACGATGATCACCGGGGACCTGCGGAGCATGTCGGCGGAGCTGTACAAGCGGCTCGCGACCGGGGATCAGGATGCGGGCCGCCGGGCGAAGCGGTTGGGGGGTGTCATTGCCGGGTTCGTCGTCGGGGCCGTCAGCGGGGCCTTCCTGACCCATCAGATCGGCAATCGGGCGGTCTGGGGAGCGGCGGGGGTGCTGTTGATCGTGCTCGCCGGGATCATGCTGGAGACCCGACGACTGGAGGCTGCGCCGCCGCCCGGCGAGCACTTGTAAGAGCCGAGCTGACGGATCCGAGCCCGCGGGTCCCTCGATCAGCTCGTCGGCGTGTCAGGTGCAGCCGTTGTCGGTGCAGCCGTTGTGGTTGCAGCCGTTTTAGTTGCTGCCGTTTTCGGTGCGGCCGTTGTGGTTGCGGCCGTTTTAGTCGCGGCCGTTTTAGTCGCGGCCGTTTTAGTCGCAGCCGTTTTAGTCGCAGCCGTTGTCGTTGCGGCGGTCGATGTTGCGGTGGTTGGACCGGCGGTGGCGGTGGCGGTGGCGGTCGCCGGGCTCGACGACCCTCCGCCGGACGGGGTCGTCGAAGCCTTCCACAGGGCAGCGATCGACCCGCGCACCTGTGAATTGGCTGCCGGCAGCAACACCACGGGGTGGGACCGGTCGATTCCGGCCGGGGTGGCAGGGGGACTGGCAGAAGTTCGTAGGCCGGACCCGGCCAGGACCGACTTTCCGGCGGCACTTCCGAGGTAGGCGGTGAAGGTGGCGCTGGCCGCGCTCGAGGTCTGGTCTACCCAGTCCGCGGTGATCGGAACAGCGAGCAATGTGTCGCCGCCGACCGCGCCGGTCGGGTAAACCGCCTGCAGCGCACGCTTTCCTGGGTTGGCGGTGTTGAATGCGGCCAATTCGGATTCGATGACCGGAACGACGGCTGCCTCGTTGTCTCCAGGATCCTGACTGAGCCGGGTGAGGGCTTGGGCGGTCGTCGACGTCACAGACGTGATACCACGCAGCAGTACTGCCAGCCTGACCCGGACCGCATCCACCGCTGACCGGTCGACGGCCGCCGGTCCGCCGTTCGGGCGCGAAGCTCCGATCAACGACTCGAGGGTTGCCGCCGTGGCCCGATTCGCCACAGGATCGGGGAGGGCCAATTTCAGGCTCCGACCGACACCGCTGCCCGAGGCCAGATCCTTCCAGCTGATGCCCTGCATCGCGGCCGCCCGATCGCTCCGGACGGCGAGAACCAATGGGGAAGTGGCGAACGGAGCCGTCGGATGCCCGGCCGTGACGGAGGAGTTTTCGGCGTCGACCATGGCCACGTCAGCTTCGGAGTCGGCCACCCACAGATCAGGTGCCGGCGCCTGCTGGTTCTTCCAGTTGCCCGTCAGCGCGACCGCGACCGTCGGTCCCGACGCAGCCGTGACGGCGGTCCTGACGCAGGTGGATCGGGCCACCGGAGCCGTGCGGTCGAAGGCCGCAGCGGCGTCGATGACGGCGGCGAGCGCCCCGGACGAGGCGGTGACGTGGAGAACGCGCTCCTTGGCACAACTGGCGACTGCCCGTTGTCGATTCAGGGAGAAGTACACGATGGTCGCTACGACCAGCAACACCACCGCGCCCGTGGCGATGACTGGCCAGGCCGCGATCCCGCGGCGCCGTACATCCGTGGCGTGCCGCCCCGTCTGCCCATCCATGCCGGTGCTCATTCGCAGTGCTCGTTTTCTCTGTCGGGACTTTTCAGATCACCGCCGCCACTCGGGTGGCCCTCTACCAGGAGTGACGACACCCATCAACTGTATCCACGCTTTCATGCGTCGCTGCACCCCACGGGTTTCCCGCCCTGTGCGCGTCATCGACGCTGGGTGACCGGGCCGCCGCCGAGCTGTGCCGCGGCGCATGGGTGGTCAGGGGCCGGATGGGTGGTCCGTGGCCGGATGGTGGTCCGTGGCCCGACGGCGCCCCGGCCCCTGAATGATCGAGGAGACCGGCGACGGCGCGATACGCCGTCAGGGTGCGATTGGGGGTTGTTCCCGAAATGACCCCGGAAGTGCCCCCCGCAGCCTGCCCGAGTGTGGTTGCCCGTCTCCGGACCTGAGACGATGAGGGCGATATCTCGCCTGACATTTCGCCCCGGAACTTCGACCGGACCTGGCACGATGAGTCAAGGCGATCGGTTACCTACGATCGGTTCTTTGTCCTGCCGACGTCGGCAGCGCAGCGATGCGCAACATGTGAGAGGAAATCTGCGATGGCCAATCCCTTCTTCAAGGCCTGGAAGTACCTGATGGCGCTGTTCTCGTCGAAGGTCGACGAGTACGCAGATCCCAAGGTGCAGATCCAGCAGGCCATCGAGGACGCCCAGCGTCAGCACGCCGCACTCTCGCAGCAGGCCGCCGCGGTCATCGGTAACCAACGGCAGCTGGAGATGAAGCTGACCCGCCAGATGGGCGACGTGGAGCGGTTGCAGTCTTCCGCCCGCCAGGCTCTGGTTCTCGCCGACGAGGCCCGGGCCAAGGGCGATGCGACCAAGGCGCAGCAGTACGAGCAGACGGCGCAGGCGTTCGCCACCCAGCTGGTGTCGGGCGAGCAGCAGATGGAAGACCTGAAAACGATGCACGACCAGGCGCTGCAGGCCGCCGAGTCCGCCAAGAAGGCGGTCGAGAACAACGCGATGAACCTGCAGACCAAGATTGCGGAGCGGACCAAACTGCTCTCCCAACTGGAGCAGGCCAAGATGCAGGAGCAGGTCTCGGCCTCCCTGCAGTCGATGTCGCAGCTGGCCGCCCCCGGCAACACGCCCTCGCTCGACGAGGTCAGGGACAAGATCGAGCGGCGCTACGCCAACGCTCTGGGGTCGGCCGAGCTGAGCCAGAATTCGGTCGAAGGCCGGATGATGGAGGTGCAGAAGTCGACGCTCGACATGGCCGGCGCTTCGCGGCTCGACCAGTTGCGCGCCCAACTCCACCCGGAACTGTCGAGTCAGCAGGCCCGGGCGATCGACAGCTCGACCGGTAACGCTGCTGCGGCGACGCCCGGAATCGAACTCAACAAACAGGCCTGATGCGGCCTGGGGCGCGTCGGGCGTTGGCCGCGGCGCTGGCGAGGAGGGGCTCCCGTCCGGGGTCCTTTTCGGCTGCCCCGGCGCTGGCCAAGGGCTTCGAGGTGGCGAGCACCGTCAATGCGAGTTCCCGGGAGTTCATGCGGGTCAGGCGCGATGCCGCAGAGATCGCCGCCCGCCGCCGCCGGGCAGCTGTCCGGCGGCGGGGGCTGTGGACCGCCGCCACAGTGGTGGGGCTGGCGGGCGCCGCCGGAGTAGCCGTCACGATCGCCCAGGATGGGCTGACCGCCACCGCCACCGCCACCGCCGTGTTGGTCCTGGCCCTGCTGATCTGGGCGGTCACCGGTCTGGTCCGGGCGGTCGCCGTGCTGCGCAGGTCCAGCCGGGTGGTCGCGGCGTTGCCCCCGCCACAACCGGGTCGGCCGGCGGTCGCGCCCGGCATCCGGTCCGAGATCGCCAGGCTGAACGACTATTCGGACGGTCTGCGGTCCCTCGTCTCGGCATCCGCCGCCGGCTCGGTGTCCGGGCGGTCGACGGCCCCGCCCGGACCGTTGGCCGTTCAGCTCCGGGACGTGGTGATGGCCGCAGACCAGGCCGAGCGCCAACTGCGGCAGCTCGCGCAGGACTACACCGGCCTGGCGAGGACCGGCACCCGCGCGCCGGGGGCGTCGGCCGCTTCAACGGCCGGTCTGCTGGCCGGAGAGATCGGCGCCGGGGTCGCGCACTACGGCCAGCTGGTCGAAGCCACGGCGGCGGTGACGTCCGCAGCGGCCGCACTTCAAGCCGGCGCACCCTCGACGACGGTCGTCCCGGCGCCGGACCGCAAGGCCATCGGCGGGGGGGCGGCCGGTCAATCGCCGACCGGTGAGCTGCAGGAACAGATCGAGCGGCTGCGGGCGCTCGCCCTCGGCCTCCGGGAGCTGGCCGGTCCCGCCGACTGACCAGGCAGACTGGGCGGGATGTCCGGGACCGCCTCCGGCGCCGGGGACCCGGCGGGCTGGCTACCATCGGGCTCGTGCGCCTGACCGAGTTCCGTGCCCTGATGACGACCCATTTCGGTCCCCACCGGGCCTCGTCGGTGGCCACCGACCACGTTTTCGCAGCGCTGGGTGGCCGGACGGTGAACGAGGCCCTGCATGCGGGTGAGAACCCAAGGTCGGTCTGGCGCGCGGTGTGTGATGCCTTCGACGTGCCCGACCGGCTCCGGCACGGCCTGCCCGACTGACTCATACCTACCGAGTGCTACCCACCGACTCATACCGACCGACTCATACCGACCGCCTCATACCGACCGACTCTTACCGACCGACTCTTACCGACCGACTCTTACCGACCCAGTGATACCGACGGACTCATACCGACCGGACCGCACCGGGTGACTCACGACCGGGCTTCTACGGACGGTTTCGCAACGGTCGGCGACACGCCGAAGGCCACATGTCCTGTCGAACATCTGTACGTCTAGAGTTGTCCCCATACTCCCAGCTGTCCACAATATGCGACTGCTGCGGGGCACTGTCGGTGCGCGGTTCTAGCGTCGTTTCGGACAGCACAAACGGAATCCGTCGGGGCCAGCAGCCGACGACACAGCAGATGGAAGGCACGGGGTTGGCATGACGGCACCGGATCGTGAAAAAGCGCTGGGGATTGCGCTCGCACAGATAGAGAAGCAGTTCGGCAAGGGATCGGTGATGCGACTCGGCGACGAGGGCCGTGCGCCCGTCGAGGTCATTCCGACCGGATCCATCGCGCTGGATGTGGCGCTGGGCATCGGCGGACTGCCGCGCGGCCGGGTGGTCGAGATCTACGGCCCCGAGTCCTCCGGCAAGACGACGGTCACCCTGCACGCCGTCGCCAGCGTCCAGGCCGCCGGTGGGATCGCCGCATTCATCGATGCCGAGCACGCGCTGGACCCGGAGTACGCCAAGGCCCTCGGCGTCGACACGGACTCCCTGCTGGTTTCCCAGCCGGACACCGGCGAGCAGGCACTGGAGATCGCGGACATGTTGATCCGGTCCGGTGCCATCGACCTGGTCGTCGTCGACTCGGTGGCGGCACTGGTGCCGCGGGCCGAAATCGAAGGCGAGATGGGTGACAGCCACGTCGGTCTGCAGGCCAGGCTGATGTCCCAGGCGCTCCGCAAGATCGCCGGCGCACTGAGCAACACGAACACGACGATGATCTTCATCAATCAGCTGCGCGAGAAGATCGGCGTCATGTTCGGCTCTCCGGAGACCACGACCGGCGGAAAGGCGCTGAAGTTCTATGCCTCCGTCCGGCTCGACATCCGCCGCATCGAGGCACTCAAGGACGGCACCGAGATCGTCGGCAACCGCACCAGGGTCAAGGTCGTCAAGAACAAGATGGCTCCCCCGTTCAAGCAGGCCGAGTTCGACATCATCTACGGACAGGGAATCTCCCGTGAGGGTTCGCTGATCGACGTGGGGGTCGAGCAGGGCATCGTCCGCAAGGCGGGCGCCTGGTACACCTACGACGGCGAGCAGCTGGGCCAGGGCAAGGAGAATGCCAGAACGTTCCTGCGGGAAAATCCCGACGTCGGCGAGGAGATCGAAAAGCGGATCAAGGAAAAGCTCGGGGTCGGGGCCCGTGTCGATCTTGACGCGGTCGCGCCGGCGCCGGTCGAGTTCTGACCGGGGGCACCACGGTGGCACAGACCGGCACCCGTATCGATGACGCGGGGACCATAAAGAGCAAGCTGGTGCCCGGCCCCATCCCACCAGGGGAAGAGACCGGCGATCAGACGAGCCTGGCGAGGGAGATCTGCCTGCGGCTGCTCACCGTCGCGCCGCGTCCCAGGGCCGGTCTGTTCCAGGCGCTGCAGCGGAAGGGCATCCCCGCAGAGGTTGCCGATCAGGTGCTCGACCGGCTCACCGACGTCGGCCTGATCGACGACGCGGCCTACGCCCAGGCGTTCGTCCGCGCCAAACACCGGGATCGCGCCCTCGGACGCTCGGCGTTGCAGATGGAACTGCGCCGACTCGGGGTGGCCGACGAGCTTGCGGGGCCTGCGGTGGACTCCGTCGACCGCGATGCCGAGTACAGACGTGCGACAGAACTGATCGAAAAGCGGGTCGATTCGGCGATGGCGCACGGTGTGGTGGCCGGGCGCCGACGCTTGCTGGCGCTGCTCTCCCGGCGCGGCTACTCGCCGGGGGTGGCCAGGTCGGTCGTGAACGAAGTGGTGGCGGCCTACACCGACCTCGAAGACCTCGACGGGGCCGACGGGGAGGACCCGATCTAGCGGAGCCCGGGCGGCTCGGGATGGTCCCGCCCCGCCGCCCGGCACCATCCGGGCATTTCGGCGACCGGACGCCGGACGGCTGCCGGTGGGTTTCCCGCCCCGGAAGGTGGACCCCAGCTTGACCCTGTGTGTGCACATCTTTAACCTCAAGTCACAGGAGAATCACGAAGCGCACCCGGACCTTGGAGTGCGCGATCGATAGCGGCGAAAGTTGCCGCCTTTGCCCCACCCGGGCTGAACGCGCTGAACCCGTCAAGGGATCGGCCGCGCCACGGTCGACGCCGCAGTGGCGGGCGCCCGCGATCCTCCCTCCGTCCACGGACGGTGACAAGTAGGGAGGCGACATGCCCAACACGTTGTTGATCATTTTGGTGGTCGCGCTGATCCTTGCGCTGATTGCTGTGTTGGTGCTCCGCCGTCCTCCGGCCTCATCCGCCCTCGATGAATCGGCCATCAGGCGCCTGTTCGCAGAGTCTCTCGCGCTGAACCAGCAATCGGACAGGTTGGCGGCGCATTCGGATCGTCCGGCTGTTGGCGCGTTACTGCCCGACGCAGACCTGCGCGATCCTCCGCGCTTGGACCGTGGCGTGGAAAAGCCGACGACCGGAAGCGTGCCCACCGGACAACCGGTGCCCCCCGGAGGCTCGCCCCCGGCGCCGGGTAAACACCATCCCCCGGCGGGACAGACCAGTAGCAGCACCGCGCTGGTTGATGTCGGTCCGCGGAGTAGTGCTGACCCGGAGGGAGGAGCCGACCCGTCGGCTCGCCGAGCGGACGGCGGTGGTACTGAGGACGTGCGCGCATTGCGGCTGCTGCACCAGGAGGCCACGGCGGCGGCGACCGAGATCCGGCGGATAGCGACCGAGGCCGCCAACTCGATGAACGAGCGGTCGGCGATCGACGCGGCCCGCGCCCGGGAGGAAGGACGGGCAGAGGCCGACCGCACAGTACAGACGGCGCGGGCGGAGGCCGAGCGGACCGTGAGCTCCGCGCAGGCCGAAGCTGCGGCGTTGCGCAGTGGACTGTCCGCCGAGCGCAAGCGATTGTCCGAAGAGGCCCTCGCCGCAGTGGTCGCCGAACGTGAGGAATTGGCCGGCGCCCAAAAACGGCTGACCGACGCGAGCGGCGTGCTCACCGAGAGCCGCCGGGCGCTCACGGATGAGCAGCAACGACTGCACGCCGAACGGACCGAAATCAGTCGCTCGCGCTCTGCGGTGGACGCCAAGGAAGAGGGCCTGCGCAAAGAGGCCGAGCTACTCGCGCTGCGGGCGGCCGAGCTCGAGTCGCGAACAGTCGAGCTGGACTCCTCCGCGGCGACCCAGCTGGCGGAGCTGACCCGCATCTCGGGCCTGACCGTTGCCGCGGCCAGGACCGAGTTGTTGTCCTCCCAGGAGGCCGCGGTCCGGCGCGACGCCGCCTTCATGATCCGCCGGGTGGAGAGCGAAGCAGAGGCGACCGCCAAGGTCCGGGCCAGGGCGATCGTCTCCGAGGCGGTCCAGCGGGTGGCCTCCGATCAGACGGCGCAGAGCGTGGTCTCCGTGGTCCATCTGCCCGCGGACGAGGTGAAGGGCAGGATCATCGGCCGCGAGGGCCGGAACATCCGCACCTTCGAGACCGTCACCGGCGTCAACGTCATCATTGACGACACACCAGAAGCCGTGCTGCTGTCCTGCTTCGACCCGGTCCGTCGCGAGGTGGGCCGGCTGACCCTGCAGATGCTGATCGACGACGGCCGGATTCATCCTCATCGCATCGAGGAGGCGTTCGAGCGGGCCGGTGAAGAGGTCGAGGCGCTGTGCCAACGCGCGGCCCAGGACGCGATGCTGGAAGTCGGTGTCACGGATCTGCACCCCGAGTTGGTGACCCTCATCGGCCGGCTCAAGTACCGGACGTCCTACGGCCAGAATGTCCTCGGCCACCTCGTCGAGACTTCGCACATCGCCCGGATCATGGCCGCCGAAATGGGCATGGACCCGACGATCGTCGCGCGCGGGGCCTTCCTGCACGACATCGGGAAGGCGCTGACCCACGAGGCCCAGGGATCACACGCGATCGTCGGTGCCGAGTTGGCCCGCCGTTACGGCGAATCCGAGGACGTCGCCCACTGCATCGAGGCTCACCACGACGAAGTCCCCCCCGGCACCGTCGAGGCCGTACTCACCCAGGCCGCCGATTCCTGTTCGGGTGGCCGTCCGGGCGCGCGCCGGGAATCCATGGAGTCGTACGTCCAGCGGCTGGAACGCATCGAGGCCATCGCCGGGGCGAAGAAGGGAGTCGAGAAGGTCTTCGCGATGCAGGCCGGCCGGGAACTGCGGGTGATGGTCAAACCGGAAGTGATCGACGACCTCGAGGCGCATGTGCTGGCCCGGGAGGTGGCAAAGCAGATCGAGGAGGAGTTGACCTACCCGGGTCAGGTCAGGGTGACCGTCATCCGCGAATCCAGGGCGACCGAGATCGCCCGCTGATCAGGTGCCGCTGCGCCGACGCCGGCCAACTGGACGGCCAGAGCCCGGTAGCCCGGCCGGTAACCTCAGCGAGGTGAGTACCGCCCTGCACCCTGCTGCCCTGGACGATGCCGCCCGACCCGCTGCCGGAGAGGCTGCCCGCACCTACCAGGTCCGCACCTACGGCTGCCAGATGAACGTGCACGACTCGGAGCGACTGGCGGGTCTGCTCGAGGGGGCCGGCTACGTGGCGGCGGCCAAGGGGCAGGACGCCGACGTCGTCGTCTTCAACACCTGCGCCGTCCGGGAGAACGCCGACAACAAGCTGTACGGGAACCTGGGAATGCTGGCGCCGAAGAAGGTCGGCCGGCCTGGCATGCAGATCGCTGTCGGCGGATGCCTGGCCCAGAAGGACCGCAGCGAGATCCTGCGGCGCGCCCCCTGGGTCGACGTGGTCTTCGGGACGCACAACGTCGGCTCGCTGCCGACGCTGCTGAACCGGGCCAGGCACAACGACCAGGCGCAGGTCGAGATACTCGAATCGCTGGAGGTATTTCCCTCCAGCCTGCCGGCGAAGCGGGACTCGGCGTCGGCCGCATGGGTGTCGATTTCGGTGGGCTGCAACAACACCTGCACGTTCTGCATCGTTCCGGCCCTGCGCGGCAAGGAATCCGACCGACGTCCCGCCGACATCCTCGCCGAAGTCGAGATGCTCGCCGCCGGCGGTGTTCTCGAGGTCACGCTGCTCGGCCAGAACGTCAACTCGTACGGTGCCGAAGTCGGCGACCGCGGGGCATTCGCCTCGCTGCTGCGGGCCTGCGGCCGGGTCGACGGTCTGGAGCGGGTCCGCTTCACGTCCCCACACCCGCGCGACTTCACCTCGGACGTCATCGCCGCTATGGCGCAGACGCCGAATGTCTGCCACCAATTGCACATGCCGCTCCAGTCAGGCTCCGACCGGGTGCTCCGGGCGATGCGCCGCTCCTACCGCTCGGAGCGTTACCTGCGGATTCTCGACGAGGTCCGGTCCGCGATGCCGGACGCGGCCATTACCACGGACATCATCGTCGGGTTTCCGGGCGAGACCGAGGACGACTTCGCGCAGACCCTGCGCGTGGCGGAGGAATCAAAATTCGCCACCGCGTACACATTCCAGTACTCGCCCCGGCCGGGCACGCCGGCCGCCGCGATGCCCGATCAAGTGCCTGCGGACGCGGTCACCGAGCGATACCAGCGGCTCAAAGAGGTCGTCGACCGCACCGCGCTCAACGGAAACCGCGCGCTGATCGGCACCACCGTCGAGGTGCTGGTGTCGGCGGGCGAGGGTCGCAAGGACTCCGCGACCGAACGGCTCAGCGGCCGGGCGCGCGACGGCCGGCTCGTCCACTTCATGCCCGCAGGCCCGGCCGTCCGCGGCGGTGTCCGCCCGGGAGATGTGGTGACCACGGAGGTCAGCTACGGCGCGCCGCACCACGTGGTCGCGGACGGGCCGCTGCTCAGCCATCGGCGCACCAGGGCCGGGGATGCGCACGCCGCTGGATTGACCCCGCGCACCCCCGGGGTCGGTCTTGGACTTCCGGGCATCGGGCCCAAGCCGGACACGGCTGCACCCGGTCCAGCCTGCGGAGTCGGCTAGCGTTCCACCGATCCCTCCGCCGTTGCCAGCCACTCCTGCCACTGGGCGGCCTGCTGCTCAGCTTCCCTGGCCTTGCGCTCGTTTCCCGCCGTCCTGGCCTTCGCCGCCTGGGCCTGGTAGGACTCGACCCTGGACCGGAACTGCTCGATCCGAGCGGAGGTCTCCGGATCCGTCCGCCGCCAGTGCGAATCCTCGGCGGATCTGATCCGGTCCTCGACCGCCCGCAACCGGGCATCGAACTCCTTGATGCGCTCCCGGGGTACCTTCCCCGCGGCCTCCCACCGCTCCTGGATGGAGCGCAGGGCCGCTTTCGCCGTGTCCACACCGCCGGCAGTGGTCATCTTCTCGGCCTCGGCCAGAAGTGCTTCCTTCGCGGCGGCGTTGGCTTCGAATTCGGAGTCCCGCTGGCTGAACGTCTGGTTTCGTCGGGAGAAGAATTTCTCCTGGGCTGCCCGGAAGCGCTCCCACAAGGCATCCTCGACATCCCGCGGGGCCCGGCCGGACGCCTTCCACTGCTCCATCAAGGTGCGGTACTCACCGGCCGTCTTGCCCCATTCGCTCGACTCGGAGAGTGTCTCCGCGGCGGCGATCAGTACCTCCTTGGCGTCCTTTGCGGCGGTCCGCTGCTTGTCCAGATCGGCGAAGTGGGTCCCCCGCCGCCGGGTGAACGCATCGCGGGCCTTTGCGAAGCGCTTCCACAGTGCGTCATCGGTCTTTCGGTCGATCCCGCGGATATTGCGCCATTCGTCGACGATCTCCTTCAACCGATCGCCGGTCGACTTCCACTGTTCGGACTCTGCGAGATTCTCGGCCTCCGAGCACAGGGACTCCTTCGCTGCGACAGCAGCGGCGCGGGCCGCTGCCCTGGCGGTGGAGGCGCCGGCAATGGCCGCATCGGCCGCGCCGATGACGATCTCGAGCCGAGCCGCCGCCGAGTCGAGATCACCGACACCGGCGAGGGTGTCCACGGATTCGCGGAGTTCGATGGCGTGGGCCTTGGTCGTCTTCGGGTCACCGGACCCGGTGGCGAGGCGCGTTTCCAGCAGCGCAATCTCGGTGGCGAAGTCGTCGAACCTGCGGGCGTAGTGGGCCAATCCCTCCTCGGGTTCTCCCGCCTGCCAATTACCGACAGCACGCTCGCCGGTCGAGCTGTAGACGTAGACGACGCCGTCGGGGTCGATCCGACCCCATTTGTGCGGATCTGTCGGCTCCGCCGTTGATTCGAGGGTCGGCGGGGCATGCCCGCCCGCCGGACGTGACCGGGCCGGCTTGGCGTTCCCGGGAGAGGCGCCGGGCCGGCCAGTTCGTCGACCGCCCGTCGCTCCCGGCAGCCCGGCTCCGGCGCCCGGCCGGCGCTCGGGCCCGGCGGTCGGCGAGGTGGGCGCGGAGCTGGGCGGGACCGCCTGTTGTTCCGGGTCTGAGCCGACCGTTTCCGGCCCGGCCGCGGCCGGGCTCGCCGGGTCCGCGGGTTCCGCCGGTTCGGCGGGTTCGGCGGGTTCGGAGGGGGTACCCGGTTGCGACAAGTCGGTGGGGTCCGAAGGGTCGGCGTGCTCGGACGGGTCGGCGGGTGACGCCGGGATCATCGGTTCCGCACCCACCCCGGGAGTCAGCTCCGGAACTACCGGGCCGGAGGGCTCGGGTGTCCCCGGGACGTCTGGTCGCGGCGGCGGGGAGGGGAAGTCGGGTCCCGGAGAGCCAGGGAACGAGTCAGGTGTCGGGTCGACATCAGGCCGACGGGGAATGTCCGGCACATCGGGCCCGAGAGGTACCGCAGGAACTGAGAACGATTCGCCGGCCTGGGCCGGGCGCACATCCAGAACGGGCGGCTGAACTTCGACCGGTCGGAGATTTTGTCCGTAGTCCGGGAAGTCCGCCGGCGCCAGATCGTGTGCGGTCGGCGGGGTGGGGCTCAGCGCGGTGTCGGCAGCAACGTGTTCGGTGGGGGCTTCGGTGTCGTCGGGCGCCGGTTCGGTGGGGGCTTCGTTCTCGGCGGGCGCCGGTTCGTTGTCGACTGCCCCCGGTCCGGTTGCTGCGGCCACCTGCACCTCCGCCTTGCCCCGAGCCTCGGTCCCGTCGGCCGCAGCGTCATCGACCAGAATCTGATCGGACCGGGGGGGGACGGCCGTGGCGTTGACGTCCGCCCGCGAATCCGAAGACAACGCCGCTGACGGACCTTCACCTGGCAAGGCCGGATCCTTGCTCCCTGGCAGGTCCTCGGAGCTGGTCTGCGTTGTGTCGTCCTCGGTCATGGTCGTGGGCCTTTCTGGTGATCCTGCTGGGAGATGACGTACTCCCGGCACCCGGGGGTGCCCCTGTTACGGCGCGGTGGACCCGTCGTGGATCCGCACGCTCACAGTGTGCCCGCTGGAGGGGAGGCTCCACTAGCCCGGGGCAAAGCCCGGGTTCCCGGAGGCGAGGTCGACGGGCTCGTCTGCCTCGGTCACCTTTACTTCGGATTAGCCTGCAGGGGTGATCACGGCGGTAGCTCTGTGCCCAGGCGCGCCGATGCTGATCCCGGGTGTCGCACCAGTGCTGGCCGCGGTGGCCGGCGATCTGGTCGAGGCCTGCCGCCGCGCCGTGGGCACCCTGCGGTCGGTCGACCGGGTGCTCGTCGTGGTCGCCGCATCCGGTCCGGGGACGCGAGTGACGCGGGTGCGTCCTCGACGTTCCGGCGCGGGCTCTGCCGGCGTCGACTTCCTGGGTGCCGACTCCGGCGCCGGGCAGTCGCCGACGCCGTTCGGCCGCAGCGATCTTCGCGGCCGCGACCCCGACCATGGTGGCCGGTCGGGTCTGTCCCCTTCGAACCCCGAGCCCGTTTCGCCCGGGCAGATCGCCGAGGCGAGTACCGGGGGCCTGGTCGGGCTTGCGCTGTTGTCCGCGACCGGAATCGGCCTGCCCTGTTCGGTAGCCCTGGCCGCGCCCGGTGATGCCGCCGACTGGGGCATCGTCGCCGATACTGCCGACCGGATCGGTGTGCTGGTCATCGCCGATGCGTCGGGCTGCCGGGGCGCCGATTCGCCCGGCGGTCGCGACGACCGCGCGCCGGGGTACGACCAGCGGTTGGCATCGGCGTTCCGTTCCGGGGACCCGGGCAACCTGGCTGCCGCGGTGGCAGCGGCCGGGCCCCTGGCCCCTGAATTACTGGTCGCGGGCCTACCGGCGTTGTCCGCGTTGGCCGAACTAGCCCGCCCGCGGGGTGCGGCCACTGCGGACCTGCTCTACGACGGCGCCCCGTTCGGCGTCGGCTACCTGGTTGGGACGTGGCAGTGGCCGTCGGACGGCTGATCGTCGTCGCCGGCCCCACCGGCACCGGCAAGTCGGATCTGGCTCTGGACCTGGCGGAGATGCTCGACGCCGAAGTGGTCAACGCCGATTCGATGCAGCTCTACCGCGGTATGGACATCGGCACGGCCAAGATTCCGGCGGCCGATCGTCGAGCCATCCCGCACCACCTCCTCGACGTCCTCGACGTCACCGAAACGGCAAGCGTCGCCAGCTACCAGAGTGCAGCCAGGGCCGCCATCGAGGACATCCTGCGTCGCGGCCGGACACCGATCCTGGTGGGCGGCTCGGGCTTGTACGTCAGCTCGGTGATCGACGAGATCGACTTCCCCGGAACCGATCCCGGCGTCCGGCGTCGCCTCGAGGCCGAATTGGCGGAGGGCGGCCCTTCGCTTCTCCTCGATCGGCTGCGGGCGGTCGACCCGGTCGCGGCCGGATCGATCGAACCGGGCAACGGTCGCCGTCTGGTCCGCGCCCTGGAGGTGGTCGAGATCACCGGTCGACCGTTCACCGCAACCATGCCGAAACCCGGGCCGCCGCGCTATGACGCCTGCTACTTCTGCCTGGACCGGGAGACCGCCGAATTGGACAACCGTTTGGCGGCAAGGGTTTCTTCCATGCTGGCGGCAGGCCTGTTGGCCGAGGTGCGGGCATTGGACCAGGCCGGTCTGCGGTCCGGTCTCACGGCCTCGCGGGCGTTGGGGTACCGCCAGATGCTGGACGTCCTGGATGGAATCTCGGAACAGTCGGTGGCAGCCGCCGACACCGTCCGGGCCACCCGGCGGTTCGTCCGTCGCCAGCGCTCCTGGTTCGGGCGGGATCCGCGACCGATCAGACTCGACGCGGCGGCCGCGGATGTGGTCGAGCTGGTGCTCGCGGCCGTGACCGGCAGGCCGGAGGTATCACAGGGCCGGTGGGTCGGCTGGGCCGGACCGTAAGATCGACCCGGTGAGCGTTTCCGGGATCCCGTTCGTCAAGGGCCATGGAACCGAGAACGACTTCGTCCTGCTGCCCGACCTCGCCGGCACATTGCAGATCACCCCCGGCCAGGTCAGGGCGTTATGTGACCGGCACGGCGGATTAGGTGCCGACGGGATCATCCGTATTGCGCCGGGGGATGACGGCGCATACTTCATGGACTATCACAATGCCGACGGCTCGGTCGCCGAGATGTGCGGCAATGGCGCGCGGCTCTTCGCCCGCTATCTCGTGACGTCCGGTCTGGAATCCGTCGGCACTTTCGAGTTCCAGACCCGCGGCGGGATGCGCACCGCTCAGCTGCGGGGCGACGTCGGCGACGTGAGTATCGGGATGGGTCCGGTCCGGGTCGGGGCGCCCGCGGTTGCGGTTGTGCGCGGCGTCGGATTTGCCGGCCTTGCTGTCGACGTCGGGAATCCGCACCTGGTCTGCCTCACCGATTCGAACCTTTCAGAGCTGGACCTGACTCGCGCACCGGACGTCGACAGCGAACTTTTCCCGGCCGGCGTCAACGTCGAGTTCGTCAACGTGCACGGCCCCGGCGCCGTGCGGATGCGGGTGCACGAAAGGGGGGTGGGTGAAACGCGATCCTGCGGTACCGGCACGGTCGCGGCGGCCGCCGTCTATCTGGACAGCATCCGTCCGGACGAGAATGGCGACCTCTACGGGACGGTGACCGTGCAGGTGCCCGGTGGTTCGGTGCGGGTCGATGTCCGCGCCGGCAGCGCCACCCTGACCGGCCCGGCGGTGATCGTGGCGACCGGGATCATCGACGCCGACTTCTGGGCCGCTGCCCGGTAGACCGAGGGGTTGGTCGATGTCGTCAGCGCTCGCCGACCTCGAAGGGATCGGCCGAACGTGGCTCCGGTTCGCTCCGAATCTTGTCGGACCGGGGCAACAGGTTCTCTCCGGACGGGGGCGTCGGGTCTTCGGCCGGCAGGGTACGAAGAGTCCATAACGGCGACAGCACAACGGGTAGCAGAGCGAGGCAGCCGGTCGCCGCCATGATCCAGAGCGTCGTCAGTACGCCGAGGTGGGAACCCAGCACGCCGGCGGTGATGGAGCCCAGCGGCATCGTTCCCCAGACGAGAAAACGGGCGGTTGCATTCATCCGGCCGAGCAGTTCCGGCGGGCAGAGGCGCTGCCGGAAGCTCACGGTGGCGATGTTGTAGGTGACTATTGCCGCCATTCCGGCGAAACCGCCGATCAGCAGCGTGGGTATCGCCGGCAACACCGACGCCAATGGATTGATGAAGGCTGCGGCGGCCGCCACCGCAGAGGTGGCCAGGATGGCCGGGCCCTCGCCGATCCGGCGAGCCAGGCGGGTGGCCAGCAGAGCGCCCAGAAGCCCGCCCAGCGCGGCTGCCGAATCCAGCGCACCGATGGTCAGCGGCGCCAGATGCAGGTCGCGGACCAGATAGAGGACAAGCAGCGAACCGGCGCCGCTACTGGCGTAATTAATGATTCCGGTGCAGGCGATCAGCCTGCGCAGCAGATGATGTCGGACGACAAAGCTGAACCCCTCGCCAATTTCGGTGACGAGTGGGCGACGGCTCGACGGCTCCGAAACCGTCTCGCGGTGCTGAATTCGACCCAGGAAATAAGCGGAAACCAAATAACCGGCGGCGTTGGTGGCGATGACGACGGCCGGCCCGATGAGTTTCAACAGCAGCCCGCCGACAGCCGGGCCCGCCGACTGCGAGACCGACTGGCTGGCCTGCAATTTGGCGTTGCCGTCCACCACCTGATCGCGGGAGACCAGCAATGGCAGATAGGACTGGTAGGAGACGTCGAAGAACACCGTCAGGACGCCGACGGCGCTTGCGACCACCAGTATCTGCGTGAAAGTGAGCACGTGCAGCCACCAGGCGATCGTCACTGTGAGAAGCAGTGCGCCGCGGCAGATGTCGGCGACGATCATCACCCGCCGTTTACTGCGGCGATCGACCAACGCGCCGGCCGGTAATCCGATGATCAGGAAGCCCATCCCGGCCACGGTGCCCAGCAACCCCATTTGGAAGGCGTTCGCGTGCAGTGCGGTGACCGCGAGATAAGGAATCGCGAGATATCCCAACGCGGTGCCGAGTTGCGAACCGGTGTCGCCGATCCACAGCCGCCGGAAGTCGACGTGATGAAACAGGCTGGACGCATCTGGCGGTGGATCGGCCTTCACCGGACCGATGCTGGTCCCCCTGTTCGGTGGTGTCAATCGGTGCCGCGGAGCCGGCCCGGAGCAAAGCCAGGGTGCCCCGGAACCGCCACGCAGGACCCGTCCGGCAATTGGGTGGCACGACCGGGCTCCGATCAGGCACCCTGGAGGTATATGACGATCCATGACGAAGTCCCCGCAAGCGCCGTGTCGGCCAATGAGATCCGACCGGGCGGCGAGCCACGATTTGTCGAGATCGGCGAACCCGAACCGCGTGACGTCCGGACGGCGGCCCCTGACCACCACTTCGCCGACTCCGGGACCCAGGGCGATCGCGACCTCGCGGACCGGGCCGCGCTGCGCCGGGTTGCGAGCCTGTCCACCCAGCTCGCCGATATCACCGAGGTCGAGTACCGCGACCTGCAACTCGAGCAGGTCGTCCTGGTCGGGGTCTGGTCCGAAGGGACTGCCGAGGACGCCGAGTCGTCCATGATCGAGTTGGCGCGGTTGGCCGAGACCGCCGGCTCCGTCGTCCTCGACGCATTGACCCAGCGACGCCGCAATCCCGACGCCGCCACCTACATCGGCTCCGGCAAGGTGCGCGAGGTGGCCGAGGTGGTCCAGGCCACCGGCGCAGACACCGTCATCTGCGACGGCGAGCTCACTCCCGGCCAGCTGCGCAACCTGGAGGAGCAGCTCAAGGTCAAGGTCGTCGACCGGACCGCGCTCATCCTCGACATCTTCGCCCAGCACGCCCGATCCAAGGAGGGCAAGGCCCAGGTCGAACTGGCCCAGCTCAACTATCTGTTGCCGCGTCTTCGGGGCTGGGGTGCCGCCCTTTCCCGGCAACGGGGTGGCCGGGTCGCCGCCGGCGCGGGCATCGGATCCCGTGGTCCGGGCGAGACCAAGCTGGAGATCGACCGACGCCGGATCCACCGCCGGATAGCCCAGCTCCGCAGCGAGCTCGCCGCCATGCGGCAGGTCAGGGACACCAAGCGGTCGCAGCGACGGGCCAATGCGGTGCCCGCGGTGGCGATCGCCGGGTACACCAATGCCGGCAAGTCGTCCCTGCTCAACGCGATCACGGATGCGGGCGTGCTGGTCGAGGATGCGCTGTTCGCGACCCTGGACCCGACCACCCGGAAGTCGAAGACGCTCGACGGGCGGCTCTACACCCTCACCGACACCGTCGGTTTTGTCCGCCATCTGCCGCACCAGCTGGTCGAATCGTTCCGGTCGACGCTGGAGGAGATCGCCGACGCCGACCTGGTCCTGCACATCATCGACGGTGCCGATCTGCACCCCGAGGCACAGGTGACCGCGGTGCGCGAGGTGCTGGCCGAGATCGACGCGGCGTCGGTGCCGGAAATCCTGGTGGTCAACAAGGTGGACGCCGCCGACGAGATCACTCTCGGCCGCCTCCGTCACCTGCTTCCGGGTGCTGTATTCGTCTCTGCCCGGACCGGCGAGGGTCTGGACGAACTGCGCTCGGTGATCGCTGCGGCCCTGCCGGATCCGGCCATGCGGGTCCGGGTGCTCCTGCCATTCTCCGAGGGGGGCCTGGTGTCCCGAATCCACACCGAGGGCACTGTGCTCGCCGAGGAGCACACCGGCGGTGGCACCCTGATCACCGCGAAGGTCTATCCGGCATTGGCCGGCGCACTGGCCGGATTTCGGGCCGTGGCAAGCGTCTGAATGACCGTCTGCTTCGGCCGCCCTTCTGGGCCTGCCTTTTGCGACGCCCCCGGCGGTCGCGACGTCTTCACCACGATCGCTTGCCCTACCCGGGACCGCCCGACAGCGTAGCCTTGCAGTGCACCGACCCATCCTTGATCCGATCAGCAGCGAACGTGCTTGAGGCGCGACTTCACCTGAAATCCTTCGGATCGAAGCCGAAGGCGACCTTATGGTGTCGGCTCACCGATATTTCTCTGCGGGGATTCTCCCGCTGTGGTTGATTGACCGATTCTGACCGACTACCCGACCTGGAGGTCGACATGGGCGGATTACAGCCCTGGCACATCATCCTGATCGTCGTTGTTTTCCTCGTGCTCTTCGGCGGGAAGAAGCTTCCCGACGCGGCCCGCGGTATCGGCCGGTCGCTGCGCATCTTGAAGTCCGAGGTCAGTGCGATGCACGAAGACGACGCAGGGACCACGAGCGTGTCCGTCAACCCGACAGGCAGCACGCCGGCCGCCTCCGTTTCCCAGGCGCCTTCGCAGCTCGCCCCGTCACCTGTAGTACAACCGGTGATCGTTCAGCCGCCGGTAGAGCAGCCGCTGGTCCAGGCTGTTCCCCTGGTCCAGCCCTCGATTGTCAAGGAATCCGTGAGCAACCCGGTGGCCGGGTCGGCGAATCTCGGCTGAATCGCAGCGGACCGGCCCCTGGGGTTTCCCGGAGGCCGATCCGCCGCCGATGCGGTCCGGGCGGTTCGCCCGCCGTCAGAGCTTTCGCAACACCGCGACCACGCGTCCGAGGATCACCGCGTCGTCCCCTGGGATCGGCTCGTAAGCGGGGTTGTGGGGCATCAACCAGAGGTGCCCGTCTTTGTGCCGGTAGGTCTTCACCGTCGCCTCACCGTCGATCATCGCGGCCACGATGTCTCCGTTCTCTCCGACCTGTTGCTGGCGGACAACCACCCAGTCCCCGTCGGTGATCGCCGCTCCGACCATCGAGTCGCCGACGACCCGCAGCAGGAACAGCGTTCCCTCGCCCACCAGGTCCTTGGGTAGCGGGAAGAAGTCTTCGATGGCCTGCTCCGCCAGGATCGGTCCACCTGCCGCGATCCGGCCGACTACCGGCACGTACGAGGGCGGCGGATAGGCACTCGGATTCCCGGCCTCGGTCATCTCTTCGGCCGACCGGACGTCGACGGCCCTGGGCCGGTTCGGGTCCTTTCGCAGCAGCCCCTTGCGCTGCAGTACCCCGAGTTGATGGGCCACCGACGACGGGGACTTGAGGCCGACTGCCTCGCCGATCTCGCGGACGCTGGGCGGGTACCCCCGGCGCTGGACGGAGTCGCGGATGACCTCGAGAACCTTTCGCTGACGCACGGTCATTACCCGGCCGTTGTCGACCTCGGGAAACTCGGAAACCTCCACTGGCGCCCGCCCGCCCGGGATCACCTCGGGACCGCCGGCCTCGCGATCTGCCGCCTGATCCCCGCTCGGTTCGTTGCTCTGAGGTTTGCTTCGTGTCGCCACGTTCGATGCCTTTCTGTTCGTCATGTCGTCCCCAGATGAGTCGCGCCAGATGAGTCACGCCAGATGTGTAGGGCCAGGTATGTCGTGCCGGAACTGTCGCTTCATATGTAACGGGGCCGATCTGGATCCTTGCCCTGGTGTGTCTGCCACGCTACGACCGTGCGGGTCACAATTCAAACATGCGTTCGACGGACACGCCGATAAATCTTCCGACTGTCGGTGAAGAGGTGTAGAACTCGGTCAGGCGTTCGTTAGAACGCTCGTTCGACCTGGAGAGCTCCCTGCCCTCCTGGCCCGAACCGGTGGACGGCCGTTGATCGGCCGCTGACAGTGGGGTTTGGCTATGACAACCGACCTGGCGACAACCGACCTGGCGACAACTGAACTGGCGACAACCGACCTGGTGACACCTGACCTGGCGACAACCGACTCGGCGACAACCGACTTGGCGACAACCGACCTGGTGACACCTGAGTGGGCGACCGACTGGGCAACCAATTGGGCGATGACTGACCTGGCAGTGCAATACGAGGAATCAGCAGCCCCCTGGGATGGCCCGGTGTCCTGGTTGCTGCCCCCACCGGCGACGACCCGGCGAACGGATGCCGAACCGGCAGCTGCCGAGCCGGCAACAACGGGGCCGCGGACGGCCGCCGGCGAGCGGGCGTTCAGACGGCGACGCGCGCGGCTGACCGCGTTCCGCCGCCCGCCTTCCGGGTTGCTGCCTTCCACCAGCCGTACCTCGGCCACAGTATCGGCGGGGAGCGACCACCTGGCCCACCTCGTCGGCTACCGGATGGGGCGACTGGCCCGGTTGACCACCACGGTCCTGACGGTTGCCGCGGCTGCCATTCTCATCCGGTCGCTGCTGGCTCCCTCCCCGGAAACGACTGTCGTCCCGGTGCGGGTCGTGGCCGGCGACACGCTGTGGTCGATCGCAGCCATGGCCCAGCCGGCGGCCGAAACCGGTCTGGTCGTCCGCCAGATCGAAGAGATGAACGGTCTGGACTCCGACGTCCTGGCAGTCGGTACCCTGCTGCAGGTCCGATTCGCCCCCGAGGTCTCCGACAAGCTGTCCGGCGGCGTTTCCAGTGGGCCATGAGCGGCGGCCGCCCCGGCGAACGCCAACTGGTCGCCCCCGAACAACGCAGGTTGCGGCCGACGTGAACCGGGCGCCTGCGAGTCCTGGTCGGGCGGGCCTGTTACCTGCAAGTCCGCGCTGGCCCGACGGGTGCCGGGGGGCGGGGCCGAGGCGGATGTCGGGGATTCGGCGGTGCGGCGCGGACGAAGTAGGACCCACCTGTCGCACCGGCACCAAACGGTCCCATTTGGTTCGCGCAGCCGAGCGTTGTCCGCGCGGACAGCCCCTCCACCCCACCGAGGCCGGGCTGCGGCAGAGGGGCTGTCGCGAACCCTGGGCGCGGCGCGGACGAAGTAGGGCCCGCCTGTCGCACAGGCCCCAAGGACCCATTTTGGTCCGCGCAGTCGGCCCTCCGACGTGCGGGTCGGCGTATCCACCTGGTGTGCCCGAGCCGGCACCCGTCGGCGGACGCCACCGGCGCCGTCGTCCGATGCACCGGCTCGGCAGCCAGGCGCAATCGAAGGTTGGGAGCCTGCCGGCGTCGCCCGACTGCGTCTGCGAACTGCCGAGCTTCGATAAAACCGGGCGACACGCCGCACGGAGGTTGCGTGCGCATGCAGAGGGCCTCTACCGTCAGGCCCTACATCTAGTAGTTACAGAGATGTAAGCTATCCACAGGTGGTGGTGAACCAGTGAACATGTCTTCCACACGATCACCCAGGTTGTGCCACACCAATCGGGCGTTGTGCACCAACGGTGCACGCACTACCCACAAACTTGGCCGCGGGTAGCAGCTGGCAGCTCGACAGCGGGACAGCAGTCCGGGGGAGCGAGCGGGATGGGGGAGCACAGATGAGGTGTCCGTTCTGTCGCTATCCCGATTCCCGGGTGCTGGACAGTCGGGAGGTGGAGGACGGGCAGCTCATCCGCCGTCGCCGGACCTGTCCGGAATGTGCGAGGCGGTTTACCACCGTAGAGGAAGCGTTGTTGGCGGTTGTCAAACGTAGCGGCGTCACCGAACCGTTCAGCCGGTCGAAGGTAGTGGACGGGGTGCGTCGGGCGTGCCAGGGCAGGCCCGTCTCCGAGGACGCACTGGCTTTGCTCGCCCAGCAGGTGGAGGAGTCGGTTCGGGCCACCGGCGCCGCTGAAGTTCCGAGTCAGCAGATCGGGCTGGCGATCCTCGGTCCACTCAGGGCCCTGGACGAGGTGGCCTATCTGAGATTCGCCTCGGTGTACCGGTCCTTCGAGTCGGCGGCGGACTTCGCCGCCGAGATCGAGTTGTTACGCGCGGAGCCAGCGGACGCCGGGGATCGTGCGACGGTCAGCGCAGCGACTGTCAGCAGGGTAACGGACGGCGGCGTAGCGAAAGGACCTCCGCTCGACCGTGGCGTCGAACCCCTCGGAGCACTGCCGACCTGACCGGACAGGCCATCCCGCGGATCGACCGTCAGGCCGCGCTGAAGCACAACCTTCCTGGCGACATCTCCAAACCCGCACGTGAAAGCGAACCGGCCGATCGCGGAGTCAAAACCCCGCTCGCCAGTCATACCTACCCAGTCATACCTACCCAGCCAGACCTACCAGCGAAGTCCCGCCCACTACTCGTCACCGTTCAGGTTGTTCGGCCATCACCGGGTCGACCGCCTGTACAGGGAAGGAACCGATTCATGACCGAGACCCTCGGCACCTCATCAGGACCCGCGTCGTCCGGACCCGCGTCGTCCGGACCCGCATCGTCCGGATCTTTGCGGACACAAGGCGACGGGCACGGCGAACAGGTCGGTGACGCCGGATCCAACGGGCCGGGCGGTCTTCGGCTGGAGCGGCTCTTCACCACCCAGGGCGTCCACCCGTACGACGAGGTGAGCTGGGAGCGGCGGGATGTGGTGATGACCAACTGGCGGGACGGCACCGTCAACTTCGAGCAGCGCGGGGTGGAGTTTCCATCGACCTGGTCGATCAACGCCACCAACATTGTCACCAGCAAGTACTTCCGCGGCGCCGTCGGCAGCCCGCAGCGCGAGTCCAGCCTCCGGCAGATCATCGACCGGGTGGTGACCGCATACACCCGCGCCGGGCGGGCCAATGGCTACTTCGCCGGCGATGCGGACGAGGAGATCTTCTCCAACGAGCTGACCTGGATGCTGCTGCATCAGGTGTTCTCGTTCAACTCGCCGGTCTGGTTCAACGTGGGAACAGCGTCGCCGCAACAGGTCTCGGCCTGTTTCATCCTTTCTGTGGACGACACCATGGACGCCATCCTGAACTGGTACCGGGAAGAGGGGTTGATCTTCAAGGGCGGCTCGGGGGCGGGGTTGAACCTGTCCCGGATCCGGTCGTCGAAGGAGCTGCTCTCGTCCGGCGGCACTGCCTCAGGGCCGGTCTCCTTCATGCGCGGGGCGGACGCCTCCGCGGGCACCATCAAATCCGGTGGGGCGACCCGGCGGGCAGCCAAGATGGTCGTACTGGACGTGGACCACCCCGACATCGTCGAATTCGTCGAAACCAAAGCCAAGGAGGAGAACAAGATCCGGGCGTTGCGCGACGCCGGATTCGACATGGACCTCGGCGGCGAGGACATCGTCTCCGTGCAGTACCAGAACGCGAACAACTCGGTGCGGGTGTCCGACGATTTCATGCGGGCGGTCGAGTCGGGCTCCGAGTTCGGCCTGCGCGCCCGGCAGACCGGTGAGGTCATCGAAACGGTCGACGCCAGGGAGCTGTTCACCAAGATCAACACGGCGGCGTGGGGTTGCGCCGACCCTGGTATCCAGTACGACGACATCATCAACGACTGGCACACCTGTCCCGAATCCGGCCGGATCAACGCCTCCAACCCGTGCAGCGAGTACATGCACCTGGACAACTCCTCCTGCAACCTGGCATCGCTGAACCTGATGAAGTTTCTCTCCGACGACGGCGTTTTCGCCGCCGAAACCTTCGCCAGGGCTGTCGAGTTCGTCATCACCGCGATGGACATCTCCATCTGCTTCGCCGACTTTCCGACCCAGCCGATCGCCGAGACCACCAGGGCCTTCCGTCAGCTGGGGATCGGCTACGCCAACCTCGGTGCGTTGCTGATGGCCACCGGCCATGCCTACGACTCACCCGGCGGCCGGGCGCTGGCCGCGTCGATCACCTCGCTGATGACGGGTGTCGCCTACCGCCGTTCGGCCGAACTGGCGGCCGTCGTCGGACCGTACGACGGCTACGCGCGCAACGCCGACGCCCACAAGCGGGTGATCCGCAAGCACGCGGCGGCAAACGATGAGATCCGCACCTACGGCGGCAACGACGCGACCACGCTGAAGCTGGCCACCCAGACCTGGGCGCAGACCCTGGCCACCGGCGAGCGGAACGGCTACCGGAACGCCCAGGCCTCCGTGCTTGCGCCGACCGGGACCATCGGCCTGATGATGGACTGCGACACCACCGGCATCGAGCCCGACCTGGCGCTGGTGAAGTTCAAGAAGCTGGTCGGCGGGGGCTCGATGCAGATCGTCAACCAGACCGTGCCGCGGGCGCTCTCCTCGCTGGGCTACCAGGTGGAGCAGGTCGAGGCAATCGTCGAATTCATCGCCGAGCACGGCCATGTGGTCGACGCTCCCGGACTGAAGAACACCCACTATTCGGTGTTCGACTGCGCGATGGGCGAGCGGTCCATCGCGCCGATGGGTCACGTGCGGATGATGGCGGCCGTCCAGCCGTTCATCTCCGGGGCGATCTCCAAGACGGTCAACATGCCAGAGGAGGCGACGGTCGACGACGTCGCGGAGATCTACCTCCAGGGTTGGAAGATGGGCCTGAAGGCGCTGGCGATCTACCGCGACAACTGCAAGGTCGGCCAACCGCTGTCCGCCTCGAAGAACAACAAGAGCGACCCAAAGGCCGGGGCAGCCGTACCGGCGCCGGAGTCGCACCGGCCGGTCCGCCGGCGGCTGCCGAAGAAGCGGCCGTCGCAGACCGTCTCCTTCACGGTCGGCGGCGCAGAGGGTTACCTGACCACCGGCTCCTACCCGGACGACGGGCTGGGCGAGGTCTTCATCAAACTGGGTAAGCAGGGCTCGACGCTGGCCGGTGTGATGGACGCCTTCTCCATCGCTGTGTCGGTGGGTCTGCAGTACGGCATTCCGCTGGAGTCCTACGTCGCGAAGTTCACCAATTTGCGGTTCGAGCCGGCGGGTATGACCGACGACCCCGACGTCCGGATCGCCACCTCGGTGATGGACTACCTGTTCCGGCGGATCGCTCTGGACTACCTGCCGGTCGACGCGCGGGCGGAACTGGGGATTTTCTCTGCAGAGGAACGCACCGCTCAGGTCGCTACCTCCTACGGCCCCTTCGACTCCGGCGAGACCGACGACCTTGTGGAGGAGATGCGATCCACCGTCGAAGCCCGCCCGGCCGTTGTTTCGGCTGTCGAGTCCGGCCCGAAGGCCGCGCCGCCGGTCGGCCTCGCCGGCCGGAAGGCGGGCTCGTCCACCGAACTGTTGGAAATGGTGATCGGCAAATCCGCCGACGCTCCACTGTGCTTCACCTGCGGCACCAAGATGCGCCCGTCGGGAGCCTGCTACGTCTGCGAAGGATGTGGTTCCACCTCCGGCTGCAGCTGACCGGTAGCTGCCCCAGAACTCGGACATACCGAACCGCCGACCGGCGACCCGGCGGTTCGGTATGTTTCGCCCAGGACGACCGATCGGGTGAGGGGACGGGGATGGCCGGTAAGAGCAAGGTCCCGCTGATCGCGGCGGTGATCGCCGGCGTGCTGCTGATCGCCGGAATCCGGTATGTCAGCACCCGTGGGAGTAGCCCGGCGGGCGGATCGATTGCAACCTCCTCTTCGACTGTCGGCGCAACCGCTGGGTCCCCGCCCACCAGGGCCGGTTGCGCGGTAGTCACGCTTGCCGCCTCCAGTGAGAAGGCGGCTCTGCTGCGGAAGATCGCCGCCGCGTACAGCGCCTCGGATCGGAAGGTCAACGGTGCCTGCTACGACTTCACGGTGACCACCCTGGCCTCGGGCACCGGTGAGAAGAACCTGGCCGCCGGTTGGGACCCGGACGTTTCCGGGCCGGCACCCGACGTGTGGTCTCCGGCGGCCTCCACCTGGCTCGGTCTGCTCCGGGCCGATCTCACCGCGAAGGACCGACCGGACATCCTGCCGGCCGAAAGCCAGTCGGTGACCTCGACGCCGTTGGTGCTCGCGATGCCGGAGCCGATGGCCAGGGCGCTCGGTTGGCCGAAGGTGGTGCTCGGCTGGGCGGACGTGCTGGGGTTGGTCAAGGCCCCGGGTGGCTGGGCGTCGAAGGGTCACCCGGAGTGGGGCGCGTTCAAGTTGGGCAAGACGAACCCCACCATCTCCACCTCCGGTCTTGCCGCCACCGTGGGCGCGCTGGTCGCGGCCACCGGCAAGTCCTCCGATCTGACCGCCGCCGACCTGAAGAACCCGAAGGTCCGCGACTACGCCGCGGCGGTGGAGCACTCGGTGGTTCACTACGGCGACACGACGCTGACGTACCTGTCGAACCTGCAGCGGGCCGACGACGGCGGGGCGGCCCTGAGCTACCTGTCCGCGGTCTCGGTAGAAGAGAAATCCGTCCTCGACTACAACGCCGGCAACCCCAGCGGCGACCCGGCCACCCTGGGCACGCACGCACCGCCAAAGGTTCCGCTGGTCGCGATCTACCCGAAGGAGGGCACGCTCTACAGCGACAGCCCGTACGTCGTGCTGAACGCTCCCTGGTCCACTGCGGAGAAGAAGGCCGGCGCGGCCGATTTCCTCACCTATCTGCGCGCGCCGGAGCAGCAGAAGCTGTTCACCGACGCCAACTTCCGCACCTTCGACCAGAAGGCGGGCGCCCCGATCACCAAGAGCACCTTCGTCAAAGCCGACGGCGTGACGATCGCCCTCGACCCGCCGGCTCCTGCCGTGTTGAACGGGGTCCGCGCACTCTGGTCGGAACTGCGCAAACGGGCCAGGGTGCTGGTCGTTCTCGACGTGAGCGGTTCCATGCAGTCCGATGCCGGCGGGAGTGGCAAGACCAGGCTGGAGCTGGCCAAACAGGCCGCCACCGAGGGCCTCGGCCAGCTCGCCGACACCGACCAGGTGGGCTTGTGGTCGTTCACCACCGATACCGAGAACCCGGCGAAGATCCACACCGAGTTGGTGCCGATCGCACCGTTGAAGGCCGACAAGGCAGCGATCACCTCGGCCATCGCCAAGCTGACCCCGGAGAACGGCACGCCCCTCTACGCGGTGACCCGGGCGGCCGCCGCGTTCATGAACGCGAGCAACGACCCGAACGTGATCAACGCCGTGGTGCTGATGACCGACGGGAAGAATGAATACCCGCCCGACGCCGACCTTGCGTCCCTGGTCAAGAATCTGAAGGACAGCGGCCTGGAGAACGGGGTCCGGGTGTTCTCCATCGCCTACGGCGAGGGGGCGGACCTGGGCACACTGCAACAGATTTCCGAGGCGTCGCGGGCCGCGGCCTACGATGCCCGCAAGCCGGAGAACATCACCAAGGTGTTCAGCGACGTGCTGAGCAATTTCTGACCCACGCGCTTGCGTCGTCTCGGTGGGCGGTCGAGGTCGGTTCCACACCCGGTCGCCGCCGGACCTGTCGAATGGACCTTCCGGAGGTCCCCGGAAGTCGAAAACGAGAGAGACATCGATGGTCGAGTCCCGGATGCGCCGTGCCGCGCAGGCACTCCGCGACCCCTGGGGCCTGCTGGCAGCGGCGGTCGGCGCCGGATCCGCGTGGGCAGTCGGGCTGCCGCTGGTCGGCATCGGCGGCGTCGGTGTCGGAATGTTGGCCGTCGCCGCAGGGGTGGGATCCATGATTCATGGGCAGGCAGTCGTGGACCAGGATTCGAACCTGCGAATGCTCCGCCAGGGCACCGAGCAGTATCGGCTGGTCGAGACGCTGAGATCGTATTGCGCAGACCTTTCGAGCCTGAACAAGCAGCGGCTCGGGTCAGCCTTGGCGTCACAGGCGTCATCCGCGGTGGCAGCCGGCGAAACCGCCAAGACCTCTGCTACCGAGGTCGCGCTGGCCATCGACTCTCTCGATGGAGCCTTGGGGCGGGCCGGGGAGGTTGTGCGGCAGATGTCGTCGGTCGAGCGCGTCGCCGGACCGGTGGAAAGGATGGTAGCCAGGCGTCAGCAGCTGCTCGACAAGCTGACTGCCGGGGTCGACGGGGTCGGCGAGCTTTATACCAAGCTGCTGGAACTGTCGACCACGGCGGATCTGCCCCCCATCGACGGCCCGGACCCGGTTGCCGAGGTCAACGAATCCCTGGACGCCATCCGGGGCGCCTTTGCCGACCTGGAGACCGACGCCCGCCGCGCCACGGCCCACCTCCGGCCGGGCGGTGACGCCTTCGAGTCCGGCTGACGGGTCTCCGCGAAGGGGCGTTTCCCGCGCCTGGGGGACGCCCGGCGGCTCGTTCAGGTGCGCGATGGCAACTCGCCCCGGTCAGGGTCCCGGCCGGCTCGCCCCGTGGCACTCTTGGTCCGGTCGGCCGAACAACGGCCACCCAACCGGCAGGAGAGTCAACATGGGCGCCATCATGCGATTGATCGACCGGATCGTCACGAAGCTGGCCCGCCGCAAGGTGCAGCGGGACGAGGGCAACCCGGGGCGCTGAGCCGGGCCGCCGCGGGACGATCGCTCCAGGAGTGGCGTCCGGGCCGGGGGCCCGACGAAGCGCCGCCAAAGGTCTACCCGGTCGAACCCGTCGGATTGGTGATCGCCGGGAGCGGCGCCCTATCGTCAGCGGATGACCGACGACATACCGGCAGGGCCCCCAGCCGGAACCAGCACCATTGATGCGCTGTCCGACCAATTCGTGGCCGACCTGGCGGCGGCATCGCCGTTGCTGGCCACGATGGCCGGCATCCCTGGGTTCGACGACCGGATCGACGACCTGTCACCGGCCGGTCTCGACGCACGGCACGATCTGGCCGAGCAGGCGATGACAGCCCTCCGTGGGGCGGCATCGACCGGGCCGTCGGACGACGTCGCGAAGGCCGTACTCCTCGAGCGGTTGGCCGTCTCCGCCGACACCTACCACTCCGGCTGGCTGCACGCCGCCCTCAACGTCATCGAGTCGCCGCTGCAGGAGGTTCGGATGGTCTTCGACCTGATGCCGACCGACACCCCCGAGCAGGTCGCGGTGATGGCCGCCCGGATGCGCGCGGTGCCCGAAGCGCTTGCCGGCTACCGGGAGAGCCTGCGGTTGGCTGCCGGCCGGGGCCAGGTTGCCGCGGTGCGGCAGGTGGTCAAGTGCGCCCAGCAGTGCCGCACATATGCCGGCACCGCCGAGCACGACGGCTTCTTCCGGCGGATGGCGCAGAGCCTGCCGGGCCCGGCGGCCAGCCCAGAGGAACTCCGGTCGGCAGCTCGCAGCGCGGACGCCGCCTACGCCGACCTTGCGGCGTTCCTGGAGGACGAGCTGTCGCCCGCGGCGCCGGAAAACGACGCGGTCGGCCTGGAGCGCTACGTTCTCGCCTCCCGCGATTTTCTCGGAGCCACGGTCGACCTCGGTGGGGCCTACGACTGGGGCTGGGCCGAGTTCCTTGCCATCGAACGGGAAATGACCGAAGTGGCCGCAGTGGTCAATCGGGAACAGGTCAACCGGAAGCAGGGCAACGGGAAGCACGGCGGGGGCAATGGAGCCCGCGCGGCCGCAGCGGCCCTGGATGCCGATCCCGCCTATCAGGTCCACGGGCAGGACGGGCTCAAGCGCTGGATGCAGGACCTGTCGGACCGCGCCGTCGTCGAACTCGGCCGCAGCCACTTCGACATTCCGGAGCCGATCCGCACTCTCGAATGCCGCATCGCGCCGCCCGGTGGGGGGGTCGGTGCCTACTACACCGGCCCGAGCGATGACTTCAGCCGCCCCGGCCGGATGTGGTGGTCGGTGGAGACGGACCGGGAGCAGTTCTCCACCTGGCGCGAAACTTCCGTCGTCTACCACGAGGGGGTGCCTGGCCATCATCTGCAGATTGCCACTTCGGTGTTCGCGCGGGAGCGGCTCAACGACTTCCAGCGACTGCTGGCCGTGACGTCGGGACACGCCGAGGGCTGGGCGCTCTACGCCGAGCGGCTCGTCAGGGAGCTCGGGTATCTCGAGGATCCGGGCGACCTTCTGGGAATGCTCGACTCGCAACTGTTCCGGGCGGCCAGGGTGATCGTCGACATCGGGATGCATCTCGGGGAGAAGATCCCGCCGGGAACGGGGTTCCACGAAGGCGAACGCTGGACGCCCGATCTGGGCCTGGAGTTCCTGACCACCAGGACGCTGACCGACGAGGCCCACTGCCGTGACGAGATCGACAGGTACCTGGGCTGGCCGGGGCAGGCGCCGTCCTACAAGCTGGGTGAGCGGGTCTGGCTGGCCGGCCGGGAGGCCGCCCGCCGCCGGCAGGGCCCGGACTTCGATCTGAAGAAGTTCCACACCGCCGCGCTCAACCTGGGCGGGATGGGGCTGGATCCGCTGGCCAAGCAGCTCGCGGCTCTGTAGCCGGCCCGGCCGCAGCCTGCCGGACCGGGCGCGCTGTGGTCACCCGCCGGACTGCCGGTCGTTCGGCTGGTTGTCGGGCGGGAGCGGCAGCCGGCGACCGAGCACCGCGAACGGCCGCGGGTCACCGGTGAACCGGTAGTTGCGCAGCACGTCCACGAAGCCCATCCGGCGGTAGAGCCGCCACGCCCGGTTGGTGCCTTCGGGGGTGGACAGCAGTACAGCGGACTCCTGTCGGTCGGCGAGCAGGGACGTCAGGAGTCCCTGGCCGAGTCCGGCGCCCTGCGAGTCCGGCCGCACGTGCAACTCGGTCAGCTCGAAGAAGTCGGCGAGCCAAGTGGTTTCGCTGCGACGCATCAGCTGTTCGACGGTCAGGCCCCGATGCACCTCGGAGAACCACCACTGGCCCGGCCGACCGATGTAGCCGTAGGCAAGCCCGCGGATCTGCTCGGTCGGGTCGAGGGCGACGACGGCGGCAAAACCTTCCCGTCGGCTGTGCTCGTCCCACAGACCCGACCGCGCCGAGGCGATTCCCGGCGGATAGTTCATCGCCTCGACATAGACCCCGATCAGCTCCGGCAGGCGTCGGCGGAAGGTGGCCGGGGACAGCACCCGCAGGCCGGTCACCGTATTGGTCACCGGAACGCGCCCACCGGAGGTGGCAACCGCAGCCGGGTGACAGCGGGCGCCCGCCTGCCGGAATTCCAAATCATGGCCTCATCCCACCACGACGGGGTCCGGAAGAGCTGAACCGACCTCCGGCCGTGCGAATCGAAGCACGGCCCGCGCGTTCGGCTACCGACGCGGTGGCACAACCATTCTGGTTCCGGGTCTGGCGCTTTGCCGTCCCCGGGTATAGAATCGAACACAGGTTCGAAGCGCCGCAGAACGGGGTTGTGGAATGCGGCGTGGCTGGCAGCCAGGGCTCGGCGGACACCCAGTCGCTGGACACCCAGTCGCTGGACACCCAGTCGGGTGGCGTTCGGCAATCTGAATTCCGAGACGAAGTGGGAGAGGACCGTGAGACTCCAGTGACGACGACCGTAGCGACCCGCCGCCAAGAGGCAAGCATGAATGATGACCCCATCGAACATCCCGTCGAGTACCCGGGTGATCATCGGGAGCGTCGGTCGGCTGCAGTGGTGAGGACAGGGACGAGGGCGCCCGGCAAGCGGAGCGGTCAGTCCAGGGCGCCGGGCCGGAGACCCGCTGCACCGTCCTGGCCGGGGGTTGTCGGTCCGCTCGGCGTGCCGCAGGCGGCAAGGGATCTGCTGGCCGACGCCGGACGGGGTCTGGGCCGTGCGATCGGCGCCGACCAGGCGACCGACCGCTATTCGGCGGCGCACCTGGCGGCGCTCCGCGGCGCCGCCGCGATCCTCGCCGCGCGCGCCCGGCCACTCCCGGGTCGGCGGGCGAGCGCATGGGAGTTGATGGGGAAGCTGACGCCCGAGTTCTCCGAATGGGCCAATTTCTTCGCGGCGGGCTCGGCGAAGCGTCAGGCCGCAGACGCCGGCATCACCCGCCTCGTCACCCCACGGGAGGCCGACGACATGGTCCGGCAGTGCGCGGTGTTCCTGGACCTGGTTGAGCGGAGCCTGTCCGATCAGGCCCGCTCCGGGTAGGTCTGGTCGAGGCGGGCCGTCGAGGCAGGCAGTCGGAATCAGGCCTGTCCGGTCACACGTGTCCGGCCAGCCTGTCGATCAGGCCTGCCGATCAGCCCCGGTTGGCTTTGGCTGTGTGCGGTGGTCCGTGGTGGCTCAGGCTTGGGTGACAGGCGCCGGCGGGCCCGCCGACCCCGCGGATACACCGGCGGGGCTGCCGACCCGCGGGCGAGAGGAACGCCGGCCCGGGTCGGCGGCGGCAGCCGGCGAATCAGCCGCGGGAGCGGGGACCGGGCTGCTTCGCCGACCTCAGCAGGCGGTCCAGCAGTACATCGAACATGAGCGCTATCTCGCGGGCACCCGCGGTCGGCCAGCGGTGGATCGCGATGCCCGCGCCCTGTGCCTGCTGGATCGCCGACCGGTCGGGGAGGATCGGACTGAGGACGAGCGGGCCGAACAGCTCCCGCAGCTCGGCCATCCGGTACTCGTGTTCGGCCGCCCTGGGCCGCACCCGATTCACCACCACTCCGAGGGGCTGCAAAGCGCGGTGCGTCCGCCGCTCCGTCTGCACCGCTTCGAGTGCACGCTGTACGCCGGTCACCGCGTAGAGGGATGGCTCCGTGACCAGAACTGCCCGGTCCGCCGCGACCAGGGCACTGCGGGTGAGCTGACCGAGTGAAGGCGGACAGTCGATGATCACCAGGTCCGGTGCGGGGTCCAGCTTTCCCAGCGCCGTGGCAAGTCGGGCCAACTGCTTGTTGCCCGGGTCGGGATGGTTGTGCGCCTCCGTGGCCTCGCTGCCGGGAATGACGCGTAGGTTCGGGCCCCAGGACGACGTCCGCAGCGCGGCCGCGACGACAGAACGACGGGGGTCGGCCATCACCTCGGCGACGCTGGGGCCGCTCTGATCGGCATCCACGGTGGCGGTCGCGTTGCCCTGGGGGTCAAGATCGACCAGCACCGTCTCCAGACCCCGATGGACGGCCGCGGAAACCAGGCCCAGCGCCACCGTCGTCTTGCCCACGCCACCCTTCAGACTGAGAACGGCGGCCACGAGCACCGCCACACCGTACAGCCCTCCCACCTGAACATCCGCGGTCCGTCGCTTCGGCGTGGGGCCTTTGCCGGATACGCTGCTTTCGCCGGTCCATCGGCCGGTTCGCAGGCCCCTGCCCAACGCTTCGTCCCGCCGGATATCTGGTCGGAACCGTTCTGTCGCGTCCCGTTCGACCGCCCGTCCTCGACCTGGCCGACCGCCGTAGAGAAGGGAGCGCAGTGAATGATCCGGCGCTGAAGCAACCCGCGCTGCACCATCCCGCGGTGAATCACCCCACGAAGCCGGTACGGCCATCACCCGCGCCCGCCGACCCGGTCGACGGCATCCTCGGCGACCTCGCCGCGCGGCTGCCCGGAGCCAGGGTCATCGACGTCGGCGGCGGAAGTGGAACCAGAGCGGTGCCGCTGGCCCGCCGGGGCTGCTCGGTCCTGGTTGTCGATTCGTCGATCGATGCGCTGGCCATCCTCGGCCGGCGGGCCGCCGACGCCGGGGTCGCGGACCGGATCTCCGGGGTTCAGGCCGACGCCGACGCTCTGTCGGGCGTAGTCACCCAGGGGGGCGCCGACCTTGCGCTCTGCCATCACCTGCTGGAAACGGTCGACGACCCCGCTGCGGTGGTTTCCGCGATCACCGGCGCCCTGCGGCCGGGCGGTGTGGTCTCCATCCTCGTCGCCGGTCGATTCGCCGCGATCCTCAGTCAGGCCGTCGCCGGTCGGGCCGCCGATTCGCTGGCCATGCTGGTCGATCCGGCCGGCAGTTTCGGCCAGGGTGACCCCCTGTTGCGGCGCTACGAGGTCAGCAGTCTGAACGACCTGCTGACCGGTTGCGGGTTGATTGTCGACGAGGTGATCGGGGTCGATGTTGCATCCGGCCTGCTGTCCGGTGCCCGTCGGGGGACCGCCGAAGACGGACTCATCAAGCTCGACTCAGCCTTGTCAACGCACCGTGAGCTGCGGGAGATCGGCGCTGATCTGCATGCGCTCGCCCACAAGCCGGACGCTACCGCTGCCGATGGACCGGATTCCAGCGGTCGGCCGGGAGCCGCCCGGCAGCAGACAACCTGATACGGACAGGCCCCGCAATGCACGTCAGCACGGGTCGCGGCACTGCGTCACACCCTTGGGCAGCACCAGTGGCCAGTACCTGTGGGTAGAAGTGCTGACGGCCGCCGGCACGTCACCGATGACGTCGATGCAGTTGACGACAGCCGGTGCACAATCCTGCACGTCGATATGGACGCCTTCTTCGCGAGTGTCGAACTCCGCCGGCGCCCCGAACTCCGCGGGCGCCCGATGATGGTGGCCGTGGACGGTGGCCGGGGAGTCGTACTCTCCGCGACCTACGAGGCGCGCAGGAGTGGGGTGCGGTCGGCGATGCCCACCAGCCGGGCCAAGGTGATGTGCCCGGGAATCGTGGTTGTTGAGCCTGATCACCGCAGCTACGCCGCCGCATCCGGGCAGGTGATGGAGATCTTCCGGGACGTCACCCCACTGGTGGAGCAACTGTCGGTCGACGAGGCCTTCCTGGACGTGGCCGGTGCCCGCCGGCTCGCCGGGAGGCCGGGCCGGATCGCGACGTCGATCAGGGCCCGACTGAGCGCAGATCTCGGACTGACCGCCAGCGTCGGGGCCGCCGCAAGCAAATTCGTCGCCAAACTCGCCTCCGGCCTGGCCAAGCCGGACGGGCTGCTCGTCGTCCCCCCGGCCGAGGTGAACGGGCTGCTCCGACCGTTGCCGATCCGCGCTCTCTGGGGTGTCGGCCCCCGGACCGCCGTCAAACTCGAGTCGCTGGGGCTGCTCACCGTCGGCGAAATCGCGGCCACCGACCGCAAGGCTCTGATCCGCGCGGTCGGCGAGGCCGCAGGCAACAAACTTCACGATCTCGCCAACGGCCTGGACGACCGCCAGGTCGACCCCGCCGGGTCCGAGTCGTCGATCGGAGCCGAGCACACCTTCGGCAGCGACACACGCGATCGGGCGTTTCTCAACCGACAGCTGCTCGAGTTGGCCGAACGCACCGCACATCGGGCCAGAGCGGCCGGCGTCCGTGGCCGAACAGTCGTACTCAAGGTGCGTTTCGAGGACTTCAGCACCATCACCCGCTCGCGGACGTTGGCCACGCCCACCGACCTTTCTGGCGTGGTCCACGCGGCGGCCACGGACCTGCTGACCAGGTCGTCGGCGACCGGACGGCTGATCCGGTTGCTCGGCGTCAGGCTGGAGGGGCTGGTCCAGGCCGGCGGGGTGACCGAACAGCTCACCCTGGGTGTCGACGACGAGCGCCCCGGCTGGCGGGCGGCGGAGTCGGCGCTGGACCGGGCGAATGCCCGCTTCGGCGGCCTGGCCGCAGTACGTCGGGCCGCTCTTTTCGACCGTCCGGCCAGACCCGTTCTGCCCGATTCTGAACAAGATTCGACCGGCGGCTAGAAGTACTCGCCGAGTGCTCGTATCCTTGGGAGAGGTCGTCGTTTGACGTCCGTTTCCCCAACGACCGACCACGTCCCGTCGGCTGCCGGAGGAGGACACATGCCGCTCTCCGAGCACGAGCAGCGCATGCTCGAAGAAATTGAACGTGCGCTCTATCACGACGACCCCAAATTTGCGACCAGCGTCAACGTCAGCCGGATTCGGCGGCGTCGGCCGATCGTCGCTGCCGCCGCGTTCCTGGTCGGTCTGGTTCTGCTCGTCGTCGGGGTGATCGCGACCCAGGGTGCTCTGACCGTGGGCGTGATCGTCAGTGTCACCGGTTTCCTGGTCATGGTCGGCTCGGTCGGACTGTTCGTGTTCGGCCAGCCCGGTGCCCGGATGGCCGGCAAGGCCTCCGACCCGCCCGCCGGCGGCTCGTCGTCGCTCTCGGAGCGGATGGAAGAGCGGTTCCGCCGCCGGTTCGACGAGCAGAGCTGAGCTTCAGTCCTTGACTTCGTCCGCCAACTTGGTGATCGACTGTCGCATGCGCGTCGTCGCGAAGACGAGGCGGTAGGAGTGCGATCGGGCTGCGAGGGGCCGGTCGAGGGGCCGTCGCGCGGACAAAGTCGGACTCACCCGCCCCACCCGTCACAAATGGGCCGATTTGGTCCGCGCAGCCAAATTTGATCAGCGCAGCCGACTTTCGTCCGCGCACCCGACTTTGATCAGCGCAGCCGACTTTGATCAGCGCCAAGAGCCGTACCGATCGCTACCGACGCCGAAGGGAGCGGGGCGCCAGCCGGGCCAGCGGGCGTTGTGGCGCATGGTGGCGCAGGCCGTCCCGCACTGTCCGCACCCCCGCCGTCAGTGCGCCGGGCAGCAACCCGTCCGCCGACCCGGGCGCGTGGGGACGGGGGGCACCCGCAGAATCAGCCTCCGGGGCGGGGGAATCGGCCGAGTACCACTCCCGTTCGGCGGCCATGACCACGACCCGCAGGGACTTCTTGGCATCCTCGCCGAGGTGCGCTCGACGGGCGATCCGATTCGCTGTGGCCCGGGTTGAATCGGCGACCGCAGGGACGACCCCGTGGTCGATGGCCGTGTCCTCGATCTCGGTCCAGGCCGCCGCCGCTGCCCCCGGGTTGCCGGTGGCAATCAATGCGAGCCGCCGCCGTCGCTTACCCTGCCGTACCGCGGCGGGTAGCAGCAGCACCGCCAATACGACGAGAACCAATAGGACGGAGGTGAGCACCGGCCGCCACGCCGAGGATGAGCCGGTGCCACCTGCGAGGTTCTGGGTACCGGCCCCCGGGGCAGGCCCGGTGGACGAGAGCTCCGCCGGATCGTTCGGCAGCTTCGCGCTGGCCCGGGTCGGAAACGCCGAAGAGCCCCCGGTCGGCGTGGGGAGCGCATTGGGTGTGGTTTCGAATCCCTGCTGACCGCCCTGGCCGCCGACCGGTGGTGTCGGGTCGAAGCGGACCCAACCCTCCCTGTCGAACTTGACCTCCACCCAGGCATGGGCGTCGTGGTTGGTGATCAGGTAGCTGCTGTCTGGACGACGGACGCCCTGGGTGAAGCCGACGACCACTCGGGTGGGGATGTTGAGCGCCCGGAGCATCACCCCCTCGGCGGAGGCGAACTGCTCGCAGTAGCCCCGCTTGTTGGTGAGGAAGTCGACCAGCGCGTCACCGCCACTGCCGGTCGGAACGGACAGTGAGTACTGGAAGCCGTTGGCGGGGTCGGTGAACCATCTCGTCAGGGCCTGGGCCTTGTCGAACGCCGTCTGCGCCTTGGCGGTGACCTCCTGGGCCTTCGTCAGGACCAGGGTGGACAGGGCGCCCGTCTCGGTCAACGAACCGCCGCCGGTCACCGTGTCGGCCCGCAGCGCCTGCGGGGTGGGCTTGGAAATGTCGGCGCGGACCTGATAGTTGCTGGGCTTCACCGGGTCGGCCCGGAAAACGGTGGACAGGCCGGCGTCGTAGTTCCAGGGATCACTCAGGCCCGTCACCGACCGGGTGTTGGACAGGATCGGCAGGTACCTGTCGCGAAAGTTGGTGGAGTTGACCGTCACGGTGACGTCGTCCGGACCTGGACCACTTCCGGGCAGCGCACCGTTGATATTCGCAGCATCGGCGCGCAGGTCGCCTGGCGCAAAGCCGAAGGCCGGGGTCACTTTCGTCAGCGCCACGGTCCGCAGGTAGTCGGGGCCGGGCAGGCCGGTGAGCGTCATCAGGTTGATCGTCGCCGACTCGCGAAGGCTGCCGTGCAGAGACGTGAAGGGGTTGAGCCCGACCTGGCTGTTCGGGCCGTTGGTATGCGGTAGCCGACCGGTTGTGCCGACACTGGTCGCCGAACCGGCGAGTACCAGCGCAGCAACCGCCGCGGCCCCGGTGATAGCGGTTCCGTTGAGCGCCAGCCCCAGACCTGCCCGGCCGCCGACCTGTCGACCAGGCTGTCCGGTGACGGCGAGCATCAGGGCATAGATCACCGCCGGTCCGGCGAACGCGTACCAGGGCAACATCGACCCGTCGATGGATGCCGGTATCGAGTACAGGCACAGCAGCGGCAATGCCACCAGCGCCGGCGTCCTGGCCTCCGCGACGAGGAAGTCGGCGATGATCGCGGCACATCCGACGGACAGCGCGATCAGGAAGCTGAGCTCCGGCGTCGAGGGTGCCGGCGGGGCGGTGTCGACGATCTGCTGCCAGGCCCCGCGGATCAGCGCGCCCGCCTCGCCCAGCACCGCCCTGTTCGGCACCACCCCGCCGTACCCGCTGGAGGTGAACAGCGAGGTCAGCGCGATCGCGAAGCCCGCAGCCTGGAGCAACACGGTGACTACCGTTGGGACCCTGATCAGCCGCCCACCCACCCCGACCAGCCAGATGACGGCCACCACCTCCACGAGTGGCAGCACCCAGCTGCGGCCGACCAGTGAGGTGTTCAACGCCGTCGAGCCCGCGACGATCGCTGCTGCGGCGAGGAAGGTCGGACCTGCCTCGACGGGGGCCGCGGCCGGAGCGCCCGGGCCGGTCGGGTGGGGGGTTGCGGCCGACGGAGAGCCACCGGGAACCGGAGGGAGCGGCCAACCCGGCCGTCCTGCCAGGGCTCCGTCGCGACCGGGCGTCAGCGTGGGCGTGCTCACGAGAGCCGCCGACTGCCGGCCACAGCGACCCGGGCCCCTGCTCCACCTGCAGCCGAAGCCGGCGGCCGCAGGAGAGCGCCCCGGCTGTATCCGTCGTCGGAATCGCAGGCCCGGCGCCAGGCCAGCGCCAGATCCTCCCCGGGTCTGATGCTCACCACCCGCCAGCCGGCGTCGCCGAGAGCCGTTGCCGTCTGCGCGGCCCGGTCTCCGGGCGCGCTGGGACCGGCCGCACTGGGACCGGCCGGACTGGGACCGGGACGGGCACCGACCCAATGTTCGGTGTCCAGGATGAAGGCGATGGCGTTGACCGAGCGGCTGCGGGAGACAGCCAGCAGCTTGGCGTCGCCCACGCTCATACTCCCGACCACCGCTACCACGAGCCCGGTCCGGCCGATGCTCAACGCCGAGAAGGCGGGCCTGGGATCGGGGTCCAGCAGCGCCAGACCGGCCAGGACGTCGTCGGCGATGTCGTGCCCCTGCGCGATCGTCTGGCCGGCATGGGACATCAGCCGGACCTGATGGTCCGAGTCGATCAGATGAAGGGCGACAGAGGCGGCCATCACGATCGCCGTCTCCAGGCTTGACTGCGGCCCCGCGCCCCGATGGGCGGCGACCCGGGAGTCGAGGACCACGGTCGCGCCCCCGTGGGAAACGGGCTCGGCGAGCCGGACCATGAGTTCGTCGTGCCGGGCGGAGGCCCGCCAGTGGACGGTCCTGATGTCGTCCCCGTTGCGGTACTGCCGGACACCGATGTCAGGGTCGCCGCCGATGGTGCCCACCGCCGCCCGCCCGGACGCGGCGGACCGGGCCCCGGAACTTCGCGGCATGCCGGTCAGCGTGACGACCGCCGGAACTACCAGCAGTTCGGTGCGGACATCCAACGACTTCGTGCTTTCCCACAGGTCGAACGGATCACAGACCCGCACCCTGGGCGGACCGAGCACGAATCGACCCCGATGTTCGGCATTGACCGGATACACCACCCTTGACCCAACGCCCCGCTTGATGGGCGCAAGCAGGAAGCGCATTCCGGCGAAGAGCCCGGGGATCGGCGCCTCCGAGATCTCCAGGGTCGGAGTCCGACCAGGTCCGGCATTGCGGAGCTGGAGGACGACGTGTCCCGGCATACCGGGCCGCAGTTGCTCCGGGACGACCATGTGCTGTGCGGTCAATGCGGTGCTGCGCAATGCGGTCAGTCCGATCGCGACGAGTGGCAGCGCGGCGGCGAACACACCGATCCGCACCAGGTCGCGTTCGTCCAGAACCAGGGCGCAGACGAGCGCGGCAAGCCCGCCGGCGAGAAGACACCGGCCGCGCGTGGTCAGCGACCCCACCCGACCGGAACCTGCCTTCCTCGAACCGGCCCGTCGCGATCGGCCGGGCCGGCGCGGGAGCTGGGGCTCAGACCCGGGAGCCACGGGGCACCCGGATGCGCCCGAGCAACCCGGCGATGATCTCCTCGGCCGAGCGGTGGGCGGCGTGGGCCTCGACCGTCAGGAGCAGCCGGTGCGCGAGCACCGGAGCGGCGAGCCGCTGGACGTCGTCGGGAACGACGTATCCACGGCCGTCAAGGGCCGCCGCAGCCTTCGCGGCCTTCGCCAGGTGAAGCACGGCACGGGGTGAACCGCCCAGCCGCACCTCCGGGAGATACCTGGTGGCACCGACGATCTCGACGATGTATTCGCGCAGTTCCGGGGCGATGTGGACCATCGTGACGGCGTCGATCAGCCGCGCCACCGTCGCTCCGTCGACCACCGGGAGCAGTCGGTCGAGGGGGTCGAACCGGTCGCGCCCTGCCAGCATTGCCAATTCCGCCGCCGGGTCCGGGTAGCCGATGGAGGTGCGGGCCAGGAACCGGTCGCGCTGGGCTTCGGGCAGCGGGTAGGTGCCCTCCATCTCCACCGGGTTCTGGGTGGCCAGCACCAGGAACGGCCGGGCCAGCGGGTACGTGGTGCCGTCGACCGTGACCTGTCGCTCTTCCATGCACTCCAGCAGCGCCGACTGCGTTTTCGGCGACGCCCGGTTGATCTCGTCGGCCACCACGATATTGGCGAAGACGGGCCCTGGGCGGAATTCGAAGACGCTCTTGGAACGGTCGTAGATGCTCACGCCGGTGACATCGCTCGGCATCAGGTCGGGAGTGAACTGAACTCTGGACACGGTGGCGCTCACCGACCTGGCCAGCGCCTTCGCCAGGCTGGTCTTGCCGGTGCCCGGCACGTCCTCGATCAGCAGGTGCCCCTCGGTCAGCAGCGAGATCACCGCCAACCGGACCACCTCGGGCTTGCCGAGCACCACCCGCGAGATCGCCCCTGCGATCCGGCGACCGGCCGCTGCGATGCTCGAAGGATCAATCTGCTGGCCCGAGGTCCCGGGATCCAGCTGCCCGGAATCCATCCGCTGCTGGTCGATCTGCTGCTGGTCGATCTGCTGTGAGTCGATCTGCCGTGAGTCGATCTGCCGTGGGTCGATCTGGTGCTGGTCGATTCGCCCGGGGCTCACCGGACCGCCGGGATAACCGGATCCATTGACGTCGACGTCATGTGCCACAGGAGATCCTCCGCAGTTGAGCCCCGTCGGTGTGCGGCCCCTTCGACAGTGTGCCAGCAGGGGCGGCTGCCGGCGTTCCGCAGCGGCCCCGGTGAACGTCCTGCCGGAGCGGGACGAACGGTGCTCCGAATCTCGGCCCGGTTCAGGCAACGAGGGAGTTGCGGGTCATAAGTGGGGCATCGTGGGGTAACGTGGCGCGTGGTGGGGCTGGATGGGTCTCGGTTCCCGATTCTGTCTGCGGAGGTGGGGCCGGTGGTCGGGTTCCAGGTCCAGGGCGGAACCCGACCGGGCGGGTCGAAGCGCAGCGGTATGAAATGCAATCCCCAAGGTCGGGAAGGACGGTGCCGGACGTGGAGAAGCGGTTCTACGGCACCTACTCGCCGCGGATGGACGACAAGGGCCGGGTCACGCTGCCGGCCCGCTACCGCGACGATTTCGGGCCAGGAGTGATGGTGACCCAGGGCCAGGACCATTGTCTCTACCTGTTCACCCCGGACGGATTCGACGTGTTCGCCCAGGACGCGATCAACGCCGAGATCACCAGCGGCCAGGCCCGTGGATACCAACGTTTCATGTTCGCCAACACCGACGAGCAACGCCCGGATGCGCAGGGCCGGATCACCATCTCGTCGAAGATGCGTGACTATGCGGGCCTGACCAAGGACGTGGTCGTCGCCGGGATCGGGCGTCGGATGGAGATCTGGGACGCGGCCGGATGGGCGCAGTACGAAGCGGAACAGGAGGCAACCTACGCATCCCCCGAGCGGGGGGTGTTGGGGACGGACTGACGAAACGGCGTTCCTGCCATCCGGCCTGCACCCGCACTGGACCTGACACGACTTCCCCCGTGCCAGGCCCGGGGCGGGTGGGGACCAGCGGGCAGGACCGGCAAGTTCGGATCGTCGACCCGGTGAAGCACCGGTTGATCGGCAGTCACGGTGTACCAGCAGTCCGGCGGCGGAGCATCAGGGGGTTCGACGAATGAGGGAGATGCTGATGGATTCCCTCGACGAAATCGGGCCGATGGAGGAGCGCGGGCCGATCGACGAACCCGGGGGGTCCGGCGGACCGCGACCCGGGGACCTGCACACCCCTGTCCTGGCCGGCCGGGTCGCCGACCTGCTGGCGCCGGGCTTGGTCGAAGTTCCCGACCCGGTCTTCGTCGACGCGACGATGGGGATGGGCGGGCACAGTCTGTTGTTGCTGGCGGCCCATCCCCGCCTGCGGGTGATCGGCATCGATCGCGACCCGGACGCCCTGCGGATCGCCTCCCGCCGCTTGACCGAAGCCGGCTTCGCCGAGCGGGTCGAACTCGTGCACGCCGTCTACGACGAGATCGGCGAGGTGCTGTCCGGCCATCCGGCCGGCGTCCAGGGCATCCTGTTCGACCTCGGCGTCTCCTCGCTGCAGCTCGACCAGACCGACCGGGGATTCGCATATTCCGTCGACGCGCCCCTGGACATGCGGATGGATCCGACCACCGGGATCTCCGCCGCCGACGTGTTGAATACCTATGCCGCAGGGGATCTGGCGCGGGTGCTCAGTCGCTACGGTGAGGAACGGTTCGCCAGGCGGATCGCCGCGGCGGTGGTTCGCGAGCGCGCTGTGGCCCCGTTCACCGACAGCGGCCGGCTGGTCGAGTTGATCAGGGCATCGATCCCGGCGGCCGCCCGCCGGACCGGCGGTCACCCTGCCAAGCGGACTTTCCAGGCGCTCCGTATCGAGGTCAACGACGAACTCGGCGCCCTGACCACGGCCATCCCGGCCGCGGTCGACGCGTTGGCGGTCGGCGGCCGGATCGTCGTGCTGGCCTACCAGTCGCTGGAGGACCGGATCGTCAAGCGGGCACTCGCGCCGCTCACCCTCTCGACGGCGCCGCTGGACCTGCCGATCGACCTCCCCGGCCACGAGCCGCTGCTCCGCTGGCTGGCCCGCTCCGAGGTACCTACCGACGACGAGATCACCGAGAACCCCCGCGCGGCCTCGGCCCGACTAAGGGCCGCCGTGCGCGTTCGAAAGGCAACATCATGACGACGCAGTTCGTCCCCGCCGTCCCTGTCGACGCCGTCCCTGTCGACACTGTCTCTGGCGACGTCGCCACCGGAAACACTGTCTCTGGCGACGTCGCCGCCGGAAACACGGTCCCTGGGGATGGTGCGGGGTCGGCGCGGGTCGGCTCCACCCGATCGGCGGGTCGGGCCTACGAGCGCAAGCGGCGGCGCGAGGGCCGGGTTCCGAACCGGCGAGTGACGGCGACCGGTTCGCCGATCGCCGCAGCGTTGACCAGGGTGCCGTTCGTCATGCTGATCATCTTTCTGCTTGCCGGGGCGATCGTGGGCGTGCTGTGGCTGAACACGATGACCGACGAGGCAGGCCTGCGGGCGAGTCAGAGTCGGCGAGCCCAGATCGAACTGAAGATCAAGATCGAGGCCGGGCAGCGCAACGCGGCGGCGCTGAACGCGACCCCCCGGATTGCGGAGGCGGCCCGCGGGCTCGGTCTCGTTCAGGCCGGTGATGCGGCTGTGCTCAAGGTCAACCCCGACGGGTCCGCGACGGTGATCGGTACCCCGGCACCAGCGCTGACGCCTGGAGCCGGTGCACCGGCCCCCACTCAGCAGGCTTCCAACGCACCGGCAGCGAGCACACCGGCGGCCAGCACACCGGGCTCACCGCCTCCTTCGACGGCGTCGGCAAAGACGGCGTCGGCAAAGACGGCGTCGGCACAGACAGTGCCGGCGAAGACAGTGCGAGCCAATACAGTGCCGGCGAAAGCTGTGCCGGCCAAGGCTGTGCCGGCGAAGACCGTGCCGGCGAAGCCAGCGCCGGCGAAGACGCCCGCTGTGAAGACAGAGCCTGGGAAGCATGTCCCAGTCAGAACAGCGCCGGCCGGCACAGGGCCGGCCACGACAGCGCCGGTCAAGCCGCCGATTCCCGGCGGAACGCCGAGCGGACCAGGCGGCACCGTCCCGACCTCGACCACCGGAGCCGGCCAGTGAACAGCGCACGGACGACGATGCCCGGCAGCGATCGGCGTGACCCCGCAGCCCGGCGATCACCTGTGGTCGAACCGGGGGAGCGCCGGACCAGGGGTGGGGCGCAGGTCCGGGGTCGGGTCGACAGCGCCGGTCGGCCCCCGCTCCGCACACCACAGGGTTCGGGCTCACCGCGACGGGCAGGCAGGTCGCCGATCGACCCGCCGGCGGCCAGGCCGCTGCGACGCCCCCCGGAGACCAGGAAGAGCCCGGCGTCCCTGCGCGGCCGACGGACCCGCAGGGACAGGATCGCCAAGGTGAACTACCGGCTCCGGACCAGGGGGGCGCTGATCGTGCTGCTGGCGCTCCTGCTGGTGTCGCTGGCCAAGCTGACCGTCATCCAGGCGGTCCAAGGGCCAGCGTTCGCGGCCGCCGGCCGGAATGCCTCGACGGCGACCCAGAAGGTGCCGGCCCTGCGTGGACCGATCCTCGACCGCAACGGCACCCAGTTGGCCTTTTCGGTGGAGGGCCGGGCGATCGCCGCCAGGCCCTCGCAGTTCACCACTCCTGGGCAGCGTCAACAGGTCGTCGACATCGTGGCGGGCGCACTCGGCAACGCCGTCGACCGGTCGGTCATGGTGCGGCAGCTGAACAGCACGAGTCCCTTCGTCTTCCTGGCCAGGAACGTGATGCCCGCCCAGGCCGACGGGATCATGGCCAGGGTCAAGCCGCTGTTCAACGTGGCCCACGTGACCGCCGTTACCCTGCAGCGCCAGGACATCAGGACCAACCCGAACGGCGCGCTCGCCGCCGCGGTGACCGGCAGCACCGGCTGGGACGGCCACGGCCTGGCCGGGATCGAATCGAAGTTCGACGCCGTGCTCACCGGGACCGATGGCTCCCGGACGTTCCAGACGGACGGCCGGGGGCGGCTCATCCCCAACACCGTGAGCAACCTGGTACCGACGGTCGACGGGACCGGGATCCGGCTGACGGTGGACGCCGACCTGCAGTACACCGCGGCGCAGATGCTGGGCAGTCAGGTCCAGCGTTCACAGGCCAAGCGCGGCTGCATCATCGTGAAGGGGGTCAGTGACGGCCAGATCTACGCGCTGGCCTGCTACGAGCCCGGCAAGACGGCAGCCCAGATCGGCAACCCCGCAGTCAGCGCGCCGTTCGAACCCGGCTCGGTGAACAAGGTCGTGACGTTCGCGGCGGCCCTGGAACGCGGAATCATCACCCCGACGACTGTGTTCGACGTGCCCGGCCGGATCTCGATGGGAGGGCGGGACATCCACGACGCCTGGGTCCATTCGACCCGCCAGTTCACCGCGACCGGCATTCTGGCGAAGTCGTCCAACGTGGGCACCTTGATGATCGCCCAGAAGGTCGGCGAGGGCGCCTTCGCGCAGGAGTTGACCAAGTTCGGCCTCGGGCAGAAGACGGGCATCGAGCTGCCGGGCGAGTCGGCGGGCAGCTACCCGGCGACGAGTCAGTGGTCGGCCACCACCTTCGCGAACCTGCCGATCGGTCAGGGCGTTCAGATGACGTTGCTCCAGCTGGTCGACATGTACCAGGCGATCGCCAACAAGGGTGTACTCGTGGAACCCACGGTGATCGCGGGCACCGTCCGGAACGGCGTCGACAACCCGGCGGCGCCCCGACCGACCAGGCAGGTGATGAAGGCCGGCACTGCCGCCACCCTGCTGGGCATGCTCAGGGCCACCATCGGGCACAGCGACTCCGACCACCGCGGCACCGGCTGGAAGGCAGACATCGCCGGGTATCAGGTGGCCGGCAAGACCGGCACCGCGCAACAGGTGGATCCGACCACGAAGGCCTATTCCAACAGCCTGTACAACTCGACGTTCGCCGGGATCGTCCCGGCCGACAACCCGAAGTACGCCATCGCGATCATGTTGGACGCCCCGCAGGCCGGGTCCGAGGGCGGGGCCAGCGCGGCTCCGCTGTTCCACGACGTGGCCGCTTACGCGATGCGGGCCGCGGACGTCCCGCCGTCCGCGACGCCGGCCCCGATATACGACCTGTATCCGAAGCCCGCGCCGTCCCCGGCCGGGTAACCTTGCCCGTCGTGCCCCCTTCCCCGCCACTGCGGCCGTCGTCGGTGCCCGGCGTCGCGTTGTCCAGGCTGGTCGGAACCCTCGGCGGCGCGCTTCTCGACAGCGACGCCGGTGGACCTCGGAGCAATTCCGCCGCAACGTCCGTCAGGTTGGTTAACCCGGCTGACGGCGATCCGACGGTCACCGGGATCACCCTGCGCGCGCAGGATGTACAGCCGGGTGACGTCTTCGCCGCGCTGTCCGGAAGCCGGGTGCACGGGGCCGTCTTCAGCGAGGACGCGGTCGGCGCGGGGGCGGTGGCCATCCTCACCGACCGGGCCGGCCTGGCTGCGGTGACCGCGGGAACGGACGGGTCGAGGGTGCCGGTGCTGGTCGTCGCCGACCCGAGGAGCGTGCTCGGCCGCCTGTCGGCGCAGATCTACGGCGACCCGAGCAGGTCGCTGGATGTCATCGGGGTCACCGGTACCTCCGGCAAGACGACCACCTGCTTCCTGATCGAGTCGGCCCTTGCGGCCGGCGGCCATCGCACCGGGTTGCTGGGCACCGTGCAGACCCGGATCGACGGGGTGGAATCCAGGAGCTCCCTGACCACGCCCGAGGCGCCCGACCTGCAGGCGATGCTCGCCGTGATGGTGGAAAGGGGTGTCGAGGCGGTGGTGATGGAGGTGTCCTCGCACGCCCTTGCGCTCGGCCGGGTGTCCGGTACGACGTTCGCCGTCGGCGCGTTCACCAACCTCTCTCAGGACCATCTCGATTTCCATCCGGACATGGAATCGTATTTCCAGGCCAAGTCCATGCTGTTCGACGGTCGGGCCAGGTCCGCGGTCATCGACATCGACGACGAATACGGCGTCCGGCTGGCCGCGATGAACCCTGACGCGGTCACCGTCTCCACCTCCGGCGCTGCCGGTGCCGACTGGTCGCTGACCGACGTGCAGCCGGGCCCGGCCGGTCGTCAGCAGCTCCGGATCCGGACCCCGGCGGGGGAGGAACTGACTGCGCAGTTGACGCTGCCGGGTCGGTTCAATGTCGCTAATGCCCTGGTGGCTCTCGCCTGCGTGCAGGCGGCCGGCCGGGACGTCCGGGCGGCCGCCGCGGCGCTGCCGAGGGTGGTGGTGCCGGGCCGGATGGAACGAATCGACGCCGGTCAGGAGTTCCTGGCGATCGTCGATTACGCCCACAAGCCCGCGGCCCTGGCGGCGGTGCTGGACGCCGTGTCCGAGAACCTGAGCGGTCGGCTGATCGTCGTCGTCGGGGCCGGCGGCGACCGGGACAAAGGGAAGCGCCCGCTCATGGGCGCCGCCGCTGCCCGACTGGCCGATCTGTTGGTGATCACCGACGACAACCCGCGGTCGGAGTCGCCGGCAGCCATCCGGGCCGCGCTGCTGGCCGGCGCCCGGCATGCGGACGGCCGCCGCCGCGGCGGCACCGCCGAGATTCTGGAGATCGGCGATCGGCACGAGGCGATCAGGGCGGCGATCGCGGCCGCCCGGCCCGGCGATGCCGTGGTCGTCGCCGGCAAGGGTCACGAACAGGGGCAGGACGTCGGCGGGGTCGTCCATCCGTTCGTCGACCGCGACGAGCTGCTGGCCGCGCTGGCGGCCGCCGGACATCGGGCCGCGCCCGCGCAGGTCGGCCGATGATCGGAATGACGGTCGGGCAGGTGGCCGACCTGGTCGGCGCACCGAGGCCCGGGGTGGATCTGGACTCCATGATCACCGGCGTCGAATTCGACACCCGCAGGATCACGCCCGGTGCGCTGTTCGTGGCGTTGCGCGGCGAACGGGTGGACGGGTCGGACTTCGCCGCCGCCGCGGCCGCGGCCGGCGCGGTAGCCGTCCTCGGCGCCCGCGCGATCGACCCGGCAGCCGGGATTCCGCTGATCAGGGTCGCCGACGAGCCCGCGGTGCTCGCCGCGCTTTCGGTGCTCGCCCACGCCAACGTCACCGCGCTGGTGGAGCGGACCGGCCTGTGCGTCGTCGGGGTGACCGGCTCCTCGGGCAAGACGTCGACCAAGGACCTCATCGCGGCGGTGCTGCGGGCAACCGGCCCCGATTCC
>JBBRDH010000002.1:0-105655 GCA_038204125.1 Mycobacteriales bacterium | reverse complement strand
GCCGCGGGCCCGGCCGGCGATCAGAAAGATCAAGCCGACGGCGACGACCACGCCCAGCACGATGAACGAAACCCTGCGGGCCCAGTAGACCTTCGAAGAGAGGGGACCGACCGGATGCATCACGACCCCGACGGTAACCTCGGGTGAGGTTCAAACTGCGGAAGCAGGGCCGCGTCCAACCGAACTCACATCCTGATTGACGAGCGTTTCGTTCGCCAACCCCCACCACCGTGAAGACCGACACGAAAGAGCGCGTGTGACATCGATCGAGCAACTCCTGGGCCGCAACCGGGACACGGCCATGTCCCATCCCTACTGGATCGGGCCGACCCCGACCATGGCCGTCGCAATGGTGCTCTGCATGGATGCGAGAGTCGACGCCCATGCCGCGTTCGGCATCCAACCCGGCGAGATCCACCTTCTGCGCAATGCCGGCGGCGTCGTCACCGACGACGTCATCCGGTCGCTCGCAATTTCGCAGCACGCACTCGGCACCCTTGAGGTGATGATCGTCCATCACACCGACTGCGGCCTCGCGCGATTGGAGGAGGACACCTTCCGGGCAAAGCTCGCGTCCTACGCCGGTTACCGACCGACCTGGGCCGTCCAGGCCTTCCGCGATCCGCACGATTCGGTCCGGGAGTCGTTGCGCCGGGTCCGCGAGTCACCCTTCCTGATCCACACCCACGAGGTCCGCGGGTTCGTCTTCGACGTGAAGTCCGGTCTGCTGGAAGAGGTGTTCGCCGACTGAGCGGCGGTGCGCACGCAATGGCAGACGTGAACAGGGCGCCTCGACGCACCGAGTTGCCGGAGGCTCCCCGGCCGACGGCCCTGGATGCCGAAGTGCTGCTCGATTTCTTCGACCGGTGTGGTCGCGACCTCCCGTGGCGCCGACCGGACGCCGGCCCATGGGGCGTACTGGTCAGCGAATTCATGCTGCAGCAGACGCCGGTGGTCAGGGTGCTGCCCGTCTACCAGGAGTGGCTCGCCCGCTGGCCCACCCCCGGGGCTCTCGCCATCGACTCCCCCGGCGACGCCGTGCGGGCCTGGGGCCGACTGGGATATCCGCGCCGCGCCCTCCGCCTGCACGCCGCGGCCACCGTCATCACGAACGACCACGGCGGCGAAGTGCCGGACACCGTCGAGGCCCTGCTGCAGCTTCCGGGAGTCGGCGAGTACACGGCACGGGCGATCGCCGCGTTCGCCTACGGCCGCCGCACGCCCGTCGTCGACACCAACGTCCGCCGGGTGCTCAGCCGTAGCGTCCGCGGGCAGGACAGTCTTCGCGAACCGGCCACCGCCGCCGATCGCCGGGAGTTGGCCGACCTGCTGCCCGCAGATCCGGCCAGGGCCGGCAAGTTCTCAGCCGCCGTGATGGAGCTCGGCGCCCTGGTCTGCACGGCAGCCCGGCCCAACTGTGTGGCCTGCCCGCTGCAGCAGAACTGCGCTTGGAGGTTGGCGGGCCACCCGGCGACGACGCCCCGCCGGGCGGTGCAGACCTGGCAGAACACGGACCGGCAGGCCCGGGGGCGGATCATGGCCGTGCTCCGGGCAGCGCCCGGCGCCGTCGACCGGCCGCAGATCGACCTGGCGTGGCCCGATCCCGGGCAGCGCGAGCGCTGTCTGCTCTCCCTGCTCGCCGACGGGCTGGTCGTCAGCGACCCGGTGGGCCGGTTCGGGCTTCCCAGCTGATCCCGCACGAACGTCCCGGGCAGCACGAACGCCTCAGGCCCGCCCCATGGAGAGCGGGACGGGCCTGAGGCGTTCGAAACCGGGGCGGATTACTCCTTCTCGAAGCTGACGCCGCCGCCCTCGACCGAGAGCCCGACCGGAACTGCGTCAGGGACCAGCGACGGCTTCGGCACTCCGACGAAGGTGAACTGCTTGCCCGGCAGGCCGTTCGCCTCGGTGGTGTCCTCCACATCGACCAGGACGATCTGGCCCGGCTTGATCTCGTCGAAGAGGATCTTCTCGGAAAGCTTGTCCTCGATCTCGCGCTGGATGGTCCGGCGCAGCGGCCGCGCACCCAGCACCGGATCGAAGCCGCGCTCGCCGAGCAGCGCCTTCGCCGCATCGGTGACCTCGAGCCCCATGTCCTTGTTCTTCAGCGCACCTTCCACCCGCTTGAGCATCAGAACGACCATTCGCATGATCTGCTCGGTGGTCAGCTGGTGGAACACCACGACATCGTCGATCCGGTTGAGGAACTCCGGGCGGAAGTGCCGCTTGAGCTCGTCGTTGACCTTTTCCTTCATCCGTTCGTAGTTCGAATCCGCGCTGCCCTGGGAGAAGCCCAGGCTGACGGCCTTCGAAATGTCCTGCGTCCCCAGATTCGAGGTGAAGACAATGACGGTGTTCTTGAAGTCGACCGTGCGGCCCTGGCCATCGGTCAGCCGGCCGTCCTCCAGCACCTGAAGCAGCGTGTTGTAGATGTCTGGGTGGGCCTTCTCTATCTCGTCGAACAGCACCACGGAGAACGGCTTCCGGCGGACCTTCTCGGTCAGCTGGCCGCCCTCCTCGTAACCCACGTATCCGGGAGGCGCTCCGAACAGCCGCGACGCGGTGTAGCGGTCGTGGAACTCGCCCATGTCGACCTGGATCAGCGCATCCTCGTCGCCGAACAGGAACTCGGCCAGCGCTTTGGTCAGCTCGGTCTTACCGACGCCGGACGGGCCGGCGAAGATGAACGAACCGGACGGCCGCTTCGGATCCTTCAGACCTGCCCTGGTCCGCCGGATCGCCTGGGAGACGGCCTTCACCGCCTGATCCTGGCCGATGATCCGCTTGTGCAGTTCGTCTTCCATCCGCAACAGCCGGGAGGTCTCCTCCTCGGTCAGCTTGAACACCGGGATACCGGTCCAGTTGGCCAGCACCTCGGCGATCTGCTCGTCGTCGACCTCGCTGACGACGTCGAGGTCGCCGTCCTTCCATGCCTTCTCCCGCTCCGACTTGCGGGCGAGGAGTTGCTTCTCGGAATCCCGCAGGGAAGCGGCCTTCTCGAAGTCCTGCGAGTCGATCGCCGACTCCTTCTCGCGGCGAACATTGGCGAGCTTGTCGTCGAAGTCCCGCAGGTCCGGCGGGGCCGTCATCCGGCGGATACGCATCCGGGCGCCGGCCTCGTCGATCAGGTCGATCGCCTTGTCCGGCAGGAACCGGTCGTTGATGTACCGGTCGGCGAGGTTCGCAGCAGCGACCAGGGCCTCATCGGAGATGGTGATCCGGTGATGCGCCTCGTAACGGTCGCGCAGGCCCTTGAGGATCTCGATGGTGTGGGCCACCGTCGGCTCGCCGACCTGGATCGGCTGGAAACGACGCTCGAGTGCAGCGTCCTTCTCGATGTGCTTGCGGTACTCGTCCAGGGTGGTGGCCCCGATCGTCTGCAGCTCACCTCTGGCCAGCATCGGCTTGAGGATGGACGCCGCGTCGATCGCACCCTCGGCAGCGCCGGCGCCGACCAGCGTGTGCAGCTCGTCGATGAACAGGATGATGTCGCCGCGGGTGCGGATCTCCTTGAGGACCTTCTTCAGCCGTTCCTCGAAATCACCGCGGTAGCGGCTGCCGGCCACGAGGGACCCGAGGTCGAGGGTGTAGATCTGCTTGTCCTTGAGGGTCTGCGGGACGTCGCCGCGGATGATCGCCTGGGCCAGGCCCTCGACCACCGCGGTCTTGCCGACGCCGGGCTCGCCGACCAGGCAGGGGTTGTTCTTGGTCCGGCGGGACAGGACCTGCATGACCCGCTCGATCTCCTTCTCGCGTCCGATGACCGGATCCAGCTTGCCCTCGCGGGCGGACTGGGTCAGGTTGCGGCCGAACTGGTCGAGGACCAGGGAGGTCGACGGCGTGCCTTCGGTCCGGCCACCTTCGGCGGCTGAGGTCTCCTTGCCCTGGTAGCCGGAGAGCAGCTGCAGGACCTGCTGGCGGACCCGGTTGAGATCGGCGCCCAGCTTCTGGAGCACCTGCGCTGCGACGCCCTCGCCCTCGCGGATCAGGCCGAGCAGGATGTGCTCGGTGCCGATGTAGTTGTGTCCGAGTTGCAGCGCCTCGCGCAGACTCAGCTCCAGCACCTTCTTGGCCCGCGGGGTGAACGGGATGTGCCCCGACGGGGCCTGCTGACCCTGGCCGATGATCTCCTCGACCTGGGCGCGGACACCTTCGAGCGCAATACCCAACGATTCCAGCGCCTTGGCCGCGACGCCCTCGCCCTCGTGGATCAGCCCGAGCAGGATGTGCTCGGTGCCGATGTAGTTGTGGTTGAGCATCCGGGCCTCTTCCTGGGCCAGGACGACCACACGGCGGGCTCTATCGGTGAATCTTTCGAACATGTGCACTCCTTACGGGCGTGCGCGGCAGGGTGGTGAGCCGATCGGCTTCGGCGGTGTCCGGCCGGACCCCCGGCAGATAGCCGGGGAATGGCTGGAAAGCACTTGCAGATCCAACGGTCCCGAGTCTAGTGGCGCGGTCGACCGGTCCCCCGGTGAGTCGGAAACTGTGACTCGGCGGGGCATCGGCGCAACTTCGGAAATTGACTTCGGGCTGACTTCGATCCACCAGGGTGGCTGCGCGCACACGAACCACCCATGATCTGCTCAACGCTGCCTCAACCTGCGGCGTTCCACCAGAGCGCCCAGCTACGCCGAGGGCGAACAGGCCGCGGCCCAACACCGCACCAGGACGCCTACCGCACCAGGACGCCTAGCGCCCCCGGAGGCCGGAGACCAACGCCGTGGCGCTGGGCTGTCCTGATCCCGGGGGCGGACGGAAACTCCGGATACAGCGACTCCGGATTCAGCGACTCCGAAAACGGTGAGTCGTCAGACGGCGGCTCGGAACCGCACCCCGCCTGGCCACCGCTGCGGCGACAGCCCGGGGGGCCACACGGCCGGCGGCAATGTGCCGGCCGCGCAATGATCAGTGCGCCTGCTCGAAGGCTTCGAGAACGGCCGCCGACAGCCGCCCGCGCTCGGATACTTCCATGCCCGCAGTGCGGGCCCACTCCCGAATCGCGGCGGTCTGCTCGCGGTCGGGGGTGGTTCGAGCAGCGGAGCGGCTGGACTTCGCCGGCTTCGCCTTGGCGCGCGGCGTCGAAGCACGGCGGGCGCCGTCGATCCGCCGGGCACTCGCGAGGTAATTGGCGACCGAGTCGCGCAGTTTCTTCGCGTTCTTGTCGCTCAGGTCGATCTCGTAGTTCGCACCGTCCAGCGCAAATGCGACAGTTTCGGCTGCTACCGAACCGTCAAGGTCATCAACGAGACTGACTGTGGTCATGGTGGCCATGGATTGTCCTCCTGATTGGGCCGGATCGGCCGTTAAGTCCGTTCGGTCACCAGCGTAGATCATGAATGGCCGGATAACCAACAACCGGTTCCGCGACACGGCAGACCGACCGCTTTGAGCCGGGCCACCGAATGGTTTAACCGGCTCGCCGCCATGCGGAGCCCGCGGCCGTGCCCCGTTTCGCCCCGGAAGGGATTTCACTGCCCGTGGCCCCAGGAAAGATTTCCCGGAATCGCCTCCACCAAACCTCACCCGCCAAACCTCACCGGCCAAACCCCCACCGCCAAACCTCACCCGCCAAACCTCACCCGGCAAACCTCACCCGGCAATCCGAGCGGCAAACCTCCGACTACTCGCCGGGCCGGACGAACGGGAACAGGATCGTTTCCCTGATTCCCAGGCCGGTCAGGGCCATCAACAGCCGATCCACACCCATTCCCATCCCGCCGCAGGGCGGCATGCCGTATTCCATGGCGCGCAGATAATCCTCGTCCAACACCATGGCCTCGGCATCGCCGAGGCCGGCAAACCTGGCCTGGTCGACGAACCTTTCGCGTTGGACCACCGGGTCCACCAGTTCGGAATACGCGGTCGCGGTTTCGACGCCGCGGATGTAAAGATCCCACTTCTCGGTCAGTCCGTCGATCTCGCGGTGGGCCCTGGTCAGCGGTGACGTCTCCGCCGGAAAGTCCCGCACAAATGTGGGCTGCACCAAAGAAGGAACGACCAGTTCCTCGAACAACTCCTCCGCCAACTTGCCCGGTCCGTAGTGCGGGGCGACAGGGACACCCCACCGATCGGCGAGCCGGCGCAGCTCGCCCATCGGGGTGCTGACATCGATCGGTTCACCGGCCGCCGCCGACAAAGCCCCGTACAGGGTGATCGACGACCATTCGCCGCCCAGATCGAATTCGGTCCCATCGGCGTGGGTCACCACGGTCGAACCATGAATCCGGGACGCGGCATTCTGGACGAGACTCCTGGTCAGTTCGGCCATCCCGTTGTAGTCGGAGTAGGCCTCGTACGTTTCGAGCATCACAAACTCGGGCGAGTGGGACGAGTCTGCGCCCTCGTTCCGGAAGTTACGGTTGATCTCGAAGACCCGGTCGATTCCGCCGACGACGCACCGCTTGAGATACAACTCCGGGGCGATGCGCAGATAGAGGTCCATGTCCATGGCGTTCATATGGGTCACAAATGGACGGGCGGCGGCGCCGCCGTGCAGGACCTGCAACATCGGGGTCTCGACTTCGAGGTAGCCCCGTTCGAAGAGCGTCTCGCGCAGAGATCGATTGACCAGCCCGCGAATCTCAACATTTCGCCGCGCCTGCGGGCGGACGATGAGATCTACGTAACGCTGGCGGACCCGGTTCTCCTCGGACAACGGCTTGTGTGCGACGGGTAGCGGCCGGAGCGATTTCGCCGTCAGCTGCCAGGAGTCGGCCAGGACGCTCAGCTCGCCGCGCCTGGAGGTGATCACCTCCCCGTGGACGAAAAGGTGATCACCCAGGTCGACGTCGGCCTTGAATGCCGCCAGCGATTCGGCCCCGACCGAGGCCAGCGACACCATCACCTGCATTTCGGTGCCGGCCGCGCCGGCGCCGCCCTCGCGAACGGTGGCAAAACACAATTTTCCGGAGTTGCGCAGAAAGATCACCCGTCCGGTGATTCCCGCCGGCGTCCCGGTCCGGACGTCCGGTTCGAGGTCCGGAAAGGCCGCCCGCAGTGCGCTCAGAGTTGTGGTCCGGGCCACACCCACCGGATAGGGATCCTCATCGTTCGAAAGCATTCGCGCCCGCTTTTCCCGCCGCACCCGCATCTGCTCGGGCAGATCATCGGCCTCGGCAGGGACCGTCGACGTACCGGGCGAAATGGCCGGGGCGGCTTCGGGAAGGCCTGGAATCGACGGCATCAATCCGGCGGCGCCACCGGCGGAATGTCCGGCTATCTGCCCGGCAGGAATGTGCCCCGCCGGCGGGGGTTCTGAAGAGAGGGGATCCGAAGGCGGTAAGGAGGTCACACCGGGAAAGACTACTTGTCTGCTCGGGAGCGGCCTGCCGACAAATCTTCCACCTCGCGCCGCGACAGCCGAATTTGGATCGGGTCACCGGACAGGCCGATGATGGCGGGATGGAGGGAAAGTTGGGCGGGGCCGTCGACGGCAGCACCCTCGGCCCGGGCGGCAAATCTTCGGCGGATGCGGATGATGCGCGGTACGGCGCCGTCGACCGGGTGCTCGAGAGGTCGGCCTGGGAGCCCGCGGAGGCGGCCCACCAGCAGCGGGTCGATGAGCTCACCGCCGCGCACCGGGAGCGCTCGGCCGCAGGCGTCCGTCACCCCGTCGAGGATTTTCTGTTCACCTACTACTCGCTGCGGCCCTCGCAGCTGCGTCGGTGGCACCCGGGCCTCGGAGTCGCACTCCTCGATGCGGACCAACGCGCTGACTGGCGGTTCTATCGCCAGGTCACAGACCCGCGCGGCTCAGGCGAGCCGGTGGTGCGCGCTCTGCGCAAGCCGGTGGTGGTGGCCGACCCGGTAGCGTTCTGCGCGGAGAGGGGAGCGGGCGTCCGGTTCATCTCCAGGCTGCTGCGGCAGACCAGCAGAGCGCCGGGGCAATTCGGCTGCTTCGGGCTCCACGAATGGGCCATGGTCTACCAGAGGAGTACCTCGTCGCGGCGGCACCCCGAACTGCCGCTCCGCCTCGGCGCCGGCGGTACCGACGAGGTGGTGCGGTCACATTCCATCCGGTGTTCCCACTTCGACGCCTTCCGGTTCTTCAGCGATGCTGCCCGCCCGCTGAACCTGCTGTCGCCGGACATCGGTACCAGGGCCGAAATGGAGCAGCCGGGCTGCCTGCACGTCTCGATGGATCTCTACAAGTGGGCGTTCCGGCTGTTGCCCCTGGTGTCCAGTTCGCTGCTGCTGGACTGCTTCGAACTGGCCCGCGAGGTCAGGAAGCTGGACATGCGGGCGTCCCCCTACGACCTTTCGGCGCTGGGCTATCGGCCGGTGACGATCGAGACCGCTGCCGGAAAGGCTGAATATGTGGCGGGGCAACGGGCCTGCGCCGATCGGGCCGCCGGGCTCCGGGTTCGCCTCCTCACCGTTCTCGACCGGACGCCGATCGACCCGACTGCGCCGGATCAGCCGGACCTCACCCACGACCAGGCATAAACCTGGTCAGAGCCTGCCGGCGGGATCCTCGGGAGCTCGGCAGCAGTGCTCCAGGAACAACGCCCCGGCCACCATCATCAGCGCCCCGGCCACACCGAGGGCAGCGGTCACCGCATCAGCCCTGGCAGCCGCGAGCATTCCGGTCTTCGGGTACAGGTGGACGAACACGCCGATCCAGCCGCCGCCGAGGAGCGATCCGGCGAGCGAGGTGGCCTTCGCCGTCATCACCGCCCTGGCCGCAGTGAGCGGCACCGGCGGCGGCACCGGCCGATCCCGGAGGCTGCGGTCGGCCATGATCCGGCTACGAAGGCCGCGGCCAAAGACCGCCTCCGCTATGCCCAGCAGCGCGGCAACCAGACCTCCGAGCCGCGGAAAGGGCGGGAGTGACCCGTATGCCACCCCCACGACCAGGTAACCGACGAAGCCGCCGACGATTGCCACCGCGGCAAGGTCGCGAACCCTGGTCAGACCCATCCGGCGCGGGTCAGTCGCCACGATCGACCCCGACATCAGCCCCCCCGACCTGACCCACCCGGACGATGTCGCTGGTGTCCATCCCAAGCAGCAGGGCGGCGATCGGTCCGTGGCCCGGCAGTTCCGCGGCAGGTTCGATCTCGGACCACGGCACCAGCACGAACGCCCGCTCGTGGGCCCGCGGATGGGGCAGGATCAGCTCCGGATCGTCACTGACCACGTCGCCGACCGTCACCACGTCGGCGTCGAGCGTCCGGGGGCCCCATCGGATGTCGCGCACCCGCTCCGCCGCCCGCTCCAGCTCCTGGCAACGGGTCAACCAGTCCGGCGCATCCCGGTCGGGAGCATCGACGATGAGCACGATGTTGAGGTAGTCGTCCTGCTCGATCGGGCCCCAGGGCGGAGTCCGGTACACCGACGACACGGCCACCACATCGCCACCGAGGTCGTCCACGGCAGCCTTCAGTCGCGCCAGCCGATCACCAAGGTTGGACCCCAGCGAAAGCACCGCGCGGGTCATCCGCGACCGCGGGTCATGCCGGCATCGTGCGGCCGGATTTGGTGGACCGGCGGATGGTGACCGCAACGTCGGCGAAGTCGAGCGGGATCGGCGCCGACGGCTTGTGGACGGTGACCTCGACGGCGTGGACCTCGTAGCGCTGCATGACCGAGTCGGCGATCTCACCGGCGACCGCCTCGATCAGGTCCTTGCTGGGGCCGGCGATCACCCCGGCAGCCAGCTCGGCCAGTTCCCCATAGTGGACGGTCCTGGCCAGGTCGTCGGTGGCCGCCGCCGCCGACAGATCGAGCCACAGTGTCAGGTCGACGAGAAACTCCTGACCATCCCGCTTCTCGTGTTCGAAGACCCCGTGCCGGCCGAACACCCGCAGGCCGGTGAGCGTGATGCGGTCAGTCACTCGGATCGACCGGGCCCGGCACCGTTCCGGCGGGGCGGCGGAACCGGCCGACCAACGACTGCGGCCCGACCGGAGATCCGTGGAGGAGGGTGACCGGCCGGACAGCATGCGGCGGGACCATCCAGCCTCCGTCGAGAGCGTTCCTGGCAGCATCCACGGCGCTCAATACTGCCAGGGCATCCAGTGTCGGCCGGGGTTCGTGGACGCGAACCCCCCAGACCCGTCGCTGCGCGCACAGCAGGGAGATCGCGGCGGTCGCGGTCTCCCGATCTGCGGCCGGTCGAGGACCGCCGGGACCGGCCAGCAGTTCCCCCAGAAATCTCTTGCGGGACGCACCAACCAGCACGGGCAGGCCGAGATCGACCAGGCCGGGCAGTGCGTCGAGCAACAGCCAGTTGTGCTCCGCGTTTTTTGCGAACCCGAGGCCGGGGTCGATGATCAGCGAACGGTCATCGATTCCGAACTCCAGGGCGGCGTCGATCCGGCGAAGCAACTCGGTCCGTACGTCGGCGACCACATCGTCGTAATGGGCGAATTCCCCCATCACATCGCTAGGCCCGCGCCAGTGCATGAGGATCCAGGGAGCGCGGTGTTCGGCGACCACCCGGATCATGTGCGGATCGGCCAGACCACCGGATACGTCGTTGACGATTCCGGCGCCGGCGGCCAGGGCTGCCGCGGCAACGCTTGCCCTGGTCGTGTCAACGGAGCAGAGCACGCCCTGCCCGGACAGCTCCCTGATCACCGGGACCACCTTGGCTGCTTCGGCGGCCGCATCGACCCGATGCGCGCCCGGGCGGGTCGACTCGCCACCGACATCGACGATGTCCGCCCCGTCGGCAACGAGTTGTCGCCCGCGCCCGACCGCGGCCTCTGTCGAGTTCCAGCGGCCGCCGTCGGAGAAGGAATCCGGGGTGACGTTCAGAATGCCCATCACCCATGGTCTTCCGGCGAAGCATGGAACCTTCTGATCCACCATCACCGACCCGTGATCAGGCTCATTGCCTCGGCGCGGGTCGCGGCGTTCGTCTGGAAAACCCCGCGGACGGCCGACGTGGTGGTGACCGCGCCGGGCTTGCGGATGCCGCGCATGGCCATGCACAGGTGTTCGGCCTCGATCACGACGATCACCCCCGCGGGCTCCAGACGTCGGACCAGGGCATCGGCGACCTGGGTCGTCAACCGTTCCTGCACCTGCGGCCGCTTCGAGTAACCCTCGACCACCCTGGCCAATTTGGACAGGCCGGTCACCCTGCCTTCGGCGCCCGGGATGTACCCGACGTGAGCGTGGCCGAAGAACGGGACGAGGTGGTGTTCACAGGTGGAGTAGAGCGGGATCTCGCGGACCAGCACCATCTCCGCGTGGTTCTCCTCGAACACGGTGTCGAGCACCGTGTCGGGATTAGTGTAGAGCCCGGAGAACTGCTCGGCGAACGCCCTGGCCACCCGGGCCGGCGTCTGCCGCAGGCCGTCCCGATCGACGTCCTCGCCCACCGCTATCAGCAACTCCCTGATCGCCGCCTCGGCGCGGGCCTGGTCGAACACGACGGCGGCCGACCGGTCCGGCACCCCGTTCGGCGGCACTGCAGGCAGCGAGACGGAGGACGTCGGCCCCTGGTCGAGAACTGCCGGTTCGGTCCTGGTCAACTCACCCGACGTCACCGCCGCTGCTCCGCCGGTGGTGCCCACGGGTCGGCCGGTCCGTCCCGGTGCTCAGGGTTGGCGGGCTCGACGTCCGAGGCTCGGTGCACTCCCCGCGAGTCCGTCGCGCGGCCGTTGGCGGCGGCCTGGTCGCCGGCTTCACCACCGGGCACCGGACCGCCGGGCCCGCCATCCCAACCGTTGGGCAACGGAGCCAGCGGACCAGGAATGACTCCGCCGGTCCAGTTGGCCGGAGTTTGACTGCCGTTCTGGGCATGGGGATCTCCGGCGTAACCCGGACCGAATCCGTTCGGGCCGCGATTCGGATCGGATCCGTTCTGGCCCTGGCCGAATGGTGGCTGCCCGGGCCGACCGGCCGCGGGGTAGGGGTGGCTGCCGTTCTGGTATTGGCCGGGGTTTCCGACCGGGGGAAAGCCACCCTGCGGATTTCCGGGCTGGGCATATCCGGCCTGGGAATATCCGGGCTGGGCAGAGCTGGGCTGGGGATAGCCGGGCTGGACGTAGCCGGCCTGGGGGTAGCCGGCCTGGGGGTAGCCGTTCTGCGGATATGCCGAAATGGCGTTGGCCGGCGCGATCTGGCCGACCGGGCGCTGGGATCCAGCCACCGGGACCGGTCCACCATTCTTGTGCATCACCGGCGGCTGCTGGGGCGGCCATGGCTCGCCGCGTTCGATGGCCAGCTCACCGGGGGTCTTGATGGGCGGGCGATCCGACGGCGTGCGTTGGCCCCAGTTGTCGAAGGTGGTGATCCGCGGGCGCTTGACGACCTTGGTGAAGATCTCCTGCAGGTCCTTGCGGTCCAGTGTTTCCCGCTCGAGCAGCTTCGTGGCAAGCTCGTCGAGTACGTCGCGGTATTCATTGAGCACCGACCACGCCTCAGTGTGCGCGGCTTCGATGAGCGCCCGCACCTCACCGTCGATCTCCGAACCCACCTCGATGGAGTAGTCGGGGGAATGGCCGTAGGTACGGCCAAGGAACGGCTCGTCGTCGCCCGTGCCGTACTTGACGGCGCCCAGCTTGGCCGACATCCCGTACTCGGTGACCATCGCCCTGGCAATCTTGGTGGCCTGCGCGATGTCCGAGGACGCACCAGTTGTCGGCTCCGCGAAGACGAGCTCCTCGGCGGCGCGGCCACCCAGTGCCATCACCAGCCGGGCGATCATCTCGCTCCGGGTCATCAGCCCCTTGTCGTCCTCCGGTACCACCAGAGCGTGGCCACCGGTGCGCCCCCGCGGCATGATCGTCACCTTGTAGACCGGCTCGAGATCGGGCATCGCCCACGCTGCAAGCGCATGGCCACCTTCGTGGTATGCGGTGATCTTGCGTTCCTTCTCCGAGATGACCTTCCCCTTGCGGGCGGGGCCGCCGACCACCCGGTCGACCGACTCCTCCAGCGCAGCGTTGGTGATCACGGTGCCGTGCATCCGCGCCGTGAGCAGGGCGGCCTCGTTGATGACGTTCGCAAGATCGGCGCCCGACATGCCGACCGTGCGCTTGGCCAACGGCAGGAATTCGACGTCCGGGGAGAAGGGCTTGCCCTTGGCGTGGACCGCGAGGATCGCCTGCCGGCCCTTGAGATCTGGTTGCCCGACGGGTATCTGCCGGTCGAACCGGCCGGGTCGCAGCAGGGCCGGATCCAGGATGTCGGGCCGGTTGGTGGCCGCGATCAGGATGATGCCGCCCTTGGTGTCGAAGCCGTCCATCTCGACCAGCAATTGGTTGAGCGTCTGCTCCCGCTCGTCGTGCCCGCCGCCCATACCGGCGCCGCGATGCCGGCCGACGGCATCGATCTCGTCGACGAAAATGATCGCGGGGGAATTCGCCTTCGCCTGTTCGAAGAGATCGCGAACTCGCGAGGCACCTACACCGACGAACATCTCGACGAAATCAGAACCGGAGATCGTGTAGAACGGCACGCCCGCCTCGCCGGCGACCGCCCGGGCCAACAGCGTCTTGCCGGTACCGGGCGGCCCGTAGAGGAGCACGCCCTTGGGGATCTTCGCCCCCAACGCCTGGTACCGCGCCGGATTCGCCAGGAAGTCGCGGATCTCGTCGAGCTCCTCGACAGCCTCGTCGGCGCCGGCCACATCGGTGAACTTCGTGGCCGGCATGTCCTTGTTCAACAACTTGGCCTTGGACTTGCCGAACGAGAGAACCTTGTTGCCGCCGCCCTGGGCGTTGTTCATCATCCAGAGCAGGAAAAGAATGATCAGGCCGATCGGGATCAGATAGATCAACAACGAGAACAGTGTCGAATCGCTGGTCACCCGGGTATCGAACTTGTCCGCTCCCTTTGCGGCCTCGACGGCCTTGAACACGTCATTGGCGGCGGCATCGGGGTAGAGCGAGTAGATCTGCGTCTGGCCGTCGACCGGAGCCTTCAGCGTCAGCCGGACCCGCTGTTCCTTGTCGTCGATCGTGGCGACTTTGACGTTGTTGTTCGCCAGCTGGGCCAGGGCCACCGATGTCGGTTCCGGCTTGTAGTTGCGGGTGTCGTCCGCGAAGTAGGAATACCCGAGGTAGAGCGCCACGATCAGCGCGACCCACAACAACGGCGAACGAGCTAGTTTCTTACGGTCCATGTGGCGTCGGGCCGGCGAGCGGCCTCCACCCTCCTCGAGAATTCAGACACCCGGGCACCGGCCGGAGTTTCGGCCGTGTCCCGACTGCTCGTGTGATGACTGTTCGGGTGATATTCGGCGACGTTCGCCCGGCTGATCAATTCGATTGCTGCCGGTCAGCTCCGGATCGCTGCCCGGCCGGATCGTGCGGCTACATATTCATGGCACATGCTCCAGGGACATGCTCCCGGGAAACACGCGCATGGACATGCTGGACGCACCTCCGGTAGAACCCCGAATCTGCGTGCGGTCCAGTCCGTTGAGCGTACCGCGCAGCCATTTGGTTCCCGGCTGGCAGAAGGACGGCCCTGAGGTTCGCGGCCGGCTCTCAGGTGTACATGTGCTCCCCGAGCAATCCGACGAACGGCAGGTCGCGGTACCGCTCGTTGTAGTCCAGCCCGTAGCCCACGACGAAGTCGGTGGGGATGTCGAAGCCGACGTACCGGACCTCGACGTCCACCTTGACGGCTTCGGGCTTGCGCAGCAGCGCGACGATGTCGATCGACGCTGGCCCCCGGGTGGCGAGGTTCTTCTGCAGCCACGAGAGGGTGAGCCCTGAGTCGATGATGTCCTCGACGATGACCACCCGCCGGCCGGTGATGTCGCGGTCCAGATCCTTCAGAATCCGGACGACGCCGGACGACGAGGTGGCGGAACCGTAGGAGCTGACGGCCATGAACTCCAGTTCGGAGGGGATCGGGAGCGCCCTGGCGAAATCGGTCAGAAACATCACTGCTCCCTTGAGGACGCAGACCAGGAGCGGCGGGCGGTCATCGTGATGATCGGCCGCGACCGCGACGGCGAGCTCGGTGATCTTGGCCTGCAGTGCTTCTCCGGCGATCAGGGTGGCGGCGATCTCGCCGTGGTAGCCATGCCCGGCGCCGGGATCCGGATCGCCCGGCTCCGGGCGCTTCGCGTCCGCAGAGCTCAGCCGGGTGATCGCCGGCGGGGCTCCCGGACGGGTGGACGGCCCAGGGGTGGACGGGCCGACTTGAGGATGCGACACGGACACGGTTCTCCCTGGGGAAATGGTGTTGGGCGTGACGGGGTGGCGCAGCGGACCGATGACAGCTGCCAGCCTGCCATGCGGGCCCGGTCCGGCCTCCAGGCCGGACCTGCTCAGCCGACGGGTACCGCGGACAGAGTCCGGCCGGTGCGCACCGCGTCCACCGCGCCGGTCAACCGCACGGCGCCGCTGCCCCTCGTCTGGGTCACCAGCGTGTCCAGCCGGTGCAGGTGCGCGTAGGTCAACGCCCCGGCCCCGATCGCCTCGGCCCAGGTGCGCAGCGCCCGGCGGCGCAGCGCCACCGGATGTCCGGCGAGCGCGGTCACGTCGATCCCGCCGCCGGCCTGCCATACCTCCGCAAGCAGCCTGACCGCCAGTTGGTCCAGCGCCTGGAGATCCTCGGCGAGCAACCGCGCGGTTCTGCTCAGGGCAGGGCCGACGCCGCCGCCGAGGACGTCCTCGAGCAGGGGCAGCACCTCACGTCGCAGCCGGACCCTGGTGAAGCGCGGATCGGCATTGTGCGGATCCGTCCAGAAGGTCAGACCTGCTGCGGCGCAGGCCCTCTCGGTATCAGCCCGGCGTAGCTCCAGCAATGGACGACCCCACGGCGGCCGCCAGGGCGTCATGCCGGCGATCGACCGCGGTCCCGATCCTCGGGCAAGACCGAGCAGTACCGTCTCGGCCTGGTCGTCCGCGGTGTGCCCCAGCAGGACGACGGCCCGGCTGCCTGGTGCCGGTGCCAGGGCGCCATATCGCGCCGTCCTGGCCGCGGACTCGGGACCGCCGTCGGTGCCGACCTCGACCCGTTCGATCCGAACGGTGTCGTAGCCGATCTCGTGCAGCTGGGTGGCAACGGCGACGGCCCGTTCGGCCGATCCCGGCTGCAGCTGATGGTCGACGGTGACGGCCGACAGCAGGCCCGGTTCGACGATGCCCACCGTCCCCAGGGCCAGCGCGAGGGAGTCGGCGCCACCCGAGCAGGCCACGACAACCGGCGTGTCCGGCGCCGCATACCTGCGCAGCCATTCGCCCACTGCCGCGGCAACGGGTTGCTGGACGCAGGGCCGGCCGACCGGCCGGGTTCCAGCGGGATCGCGGTCGACCCGCTCCCCAGCCCCGCCCGTTCTTCGGCCCGTCATCCCAGTACTCGGGCGATCCAGCCGGCCGGGTCCGTCGTCTCGGCCCGGGTGGGCAGGGTGTCCGGCGATGTCCAGATCGTGTTGAACCGGTCCATACCCACCCGCTCGACCACCGCCGAGACGAAGGCGGCGCCCTTGACGTACTGGGCGAGTTTCATGTCCATGCCGAGCAACGATCTGAGCAGGCGGTCGAAAGGCCCGCGGCCACGCTTGCGACGCTCGGTGAACGAGTTCCGGATCGCGGCCACCGACGGCACCACCGTCGGGCCGACCGCGTCCATGACGTGATCGGCGTGGCCCTCGAGCAGCGTCATGAGGGCCATCAGGCGACCGAAAACCGCCCGCTGCTCGGGACTCTGGATCGTCTCTATCCAGGACGTCCGGGGCTCGCGGCCGCGGATGGCGCCGACCAGCCTGCCCAGCAGCTCGCCAGGGTCCGTCGCGGCGGTCTCCGCGAACTGCGCCACCAGGCCGGCGAAGTGGTCCCGCAGCCAGGGCACTGCGGTGAACTGCAGCCGATGCGTGCTCTCGTGCAGGCACACCCACATCCGGAAATCGACCGGGTCGGCGTGCAACTCACGCTCCACCTTCACGATGTTCGGTGCCACCAGGAGCAGCCGGCCCCGGTCTGCGCTGCCGGCCTGCCCGCCGGTCATCGGGTCGTACTGCCCGAGCACCTTTCCGGACAGGAAGGCCAGCACAGCGCCCAGTTGCGCACCGGCGACCGACTTGGCCTTCGGGGCCTCGGCCAGCTTCCCGGCCAGCTTGGCCGCCAACGGCTCGGTCAGTAAGGCCATACCTTCCGCCGTCGCCGCGATCCAGCCCCGCCGATCGACGATCTGAGCCGATTCGACGGGCAGTCCGGAGCCCATGGCCGTGGTGTCCCGGACGATCAGTTCCGCCTTCGCCGAGAACTGCTGCAGATCGCCGACCGCCTGGCGAGCCTCCCGCCTGGTGATGTCGGGCCCGGTGGGCGCCAGCCGCTGCCCGGTCCGGACGGCAATGGCCCAATCGATCGCTTCCGCAGGCATGAGGCCACGGTAGAGCAACCGGCCGGCACGTTCAGCTGCAGCCGCACTCCCGAAGTGCGGCGGCGAACACGTCCTGCGCGGGGCGGGTCAAGGCCGGATCGACGTTGGTGGCATTGAGCGCGAAAACCAGCAGGTGCCCATCAACGTCCGGTACGTAACCGGCCAGTACGTAGGTGGAGTCCAGCGAGCCGGTCTTGGCCCTCACCCACCCGCGGCCGGCCTTGGCACCGGTTGCCCGGAAACGGTCCTTCAGGGTGCCCGACACCCCGGCCACCGGCAGCCCCGCGAGCAGCCCTCTCATCGCCGGCACCTTGCCGGACACCGCCATCACCAGCACGTCGGCCAGCAGCGCCGCCGGTGCCTGATCCTTGTGCGACAGACCGGAACCGTCGAAGATGTCCAGGCCGATCGTGTCCAGCTTCAGATCTCCCAGCGCGAGCTTGACCGCCTGGGTGGCACCGTCGAAACTCGGCGCCCCGCCCATGGCCATGGCAACCTGGCGGGCCAGCGACTCTGCCAGCACATTGTCGGAGTTGAGCAGGGCCTGTGCCAGCAGTGTCGAAAGCGGTTGGGAATAAACGGCAGCCAGCACCTTTGCCTTGGGGCCGGCCGTTCCGGTGGTGACCTTTGTGTTGGGGTCACCCAGGGCCCGGGCCAGAGCCCGACCGGCGTTGAGCGACGGCTCCCCGGTGCGCGGCGAATCCTCCCTCGACGGGTCCTTGCGATCGCCGTCCACCATCAGCGCCTGCATCCTGGTGGTGAAACCCTGCGCGATGTCGGTGGCGTCCCAGCCGTCGGCGAACTCACCACCGGTCCAGTAGCCGGTATCGAGCAGGATCCGCTTCACCGGGACGCCGGTTGCCCTGATCTGAGCGGCCAGATCGGCGACGGTAGGCGCCCCCGGGTAGACGGTTTCCACCCCGACCGAACGGGCCGACAGCGTCACGTCACCGCCGCCGACGAAGACGATGTCGCCTACCTGTTCGCCCTGCACCACCCTGGTGACCAGCCGGCTGTCGGGGTTCGCCTTGGTCAGCAGCGCGGCGCCCGTCAGCAGCTTGAGACTCGACGCGGGCTGGGTCGGCGTGCCGGATTCTTTGTTCCACAGCACCGCATTCGTGGCCGGATCGACGACGATCCCGCGGTACTGCGCCATGCCTGGGTCGGCCAGGGCCGGGGCGAGTCGGGCTGCCACCCTGGCCGCGGTCGGCTTGCGTCCGCCGGCGGCCGCGACCGGCTTGATCCGCAGCGTCGCGGCGGCCACCGGTGGATCGGCAATTCGCGCCGCGGTCGAACTGACCGTGCTCGGGCCGGTCGCGGTCCTGGCCGGTGTCGATCTGGGCCAGAACAGCACAGCGGTGACAGCGGCGGCTGCGACCAGCACGACGGACAGCATGATGACGACAACTCTGCGGCCGGGCGCCCGGATCGCTCCCACGTATGTCTCCCTCGTCTGCCGGTCGCCCGGGTGCGGCCGTCGTCGACCTGCCCTGACGAACTGCCCTGACGCAACCGCATTCGTCACGGCCTACGGCCGATCGGCGGTGGGGAGACGGCAGGGCAGCGGGTGGGGTGCGCCCGGGCCCCCAGACTAGAGTCTGTCCTGCTGGGTTCCGCTCACCGGAGACGCCCGGTTCCCGGTCATGGCTGACAGGAAGGTGGAAGCAGTGGAGTTCGACGTCACCATCGAAATCCCCAAGGGCAGTCGTAACAAGTATGAGGTCGACCACCATTCCGGGCGCATCCGCCTGGATCGGACACTTTTCACGGCCACCCAATATCCTGCTGACTACGGCTTCATCGACAACACCCTCGGCCAGGACGGCGATCCGCTCGACGCGCTGGTGCTGCTGAGCGAGCCCACCTTCCCCGGCTGCCTCATTCTGGCCCGGGCCATCGGCATGTTCCGGATGACGGACGAGATGGGCCCGGACGACAAGGTGCTGTGCGTCGCCGCCAATGATCCCCGGCAGGCGAACCTCCAGGACATCGGCGACATGTCGATTTTCGACCGGCTGGAGATCCAGCATTTCTTCGAGGTCTACAAGGACCTGGAGCCGGGCAAGAGCGTCGAGGGCGCCAACTGGGTCGGCCGGGGCGACGCCGAGACGGAGATCAGGATCTCGTTCGGGCGGGAGACCAAGCGACTTTCTGCAGAAGCCGAGGCCGGCAGCGGCCACGACGCAGCGGCCCACTGAGACGCGTCATCGAGGGTTCCGGGTAGTTGCCGGTACCCTCAAGCCGCCCGGCCGGGCAACCGGACGACGCGCCGGGTGAGTTCCTACCAGCGAGTTCCGCGCTGGACGTCACGCAGCTTGGGCCGGACATCGAGCAGGTAGACCAGCACTCCGACCAGGCCGGCCAGCCATAGCAGCGACTGCGGCCCGAACGGCCCGCCTGAGATGACACCGAGCACGAAGACAGCGGCGCAGGCCGCAGTGATGCCTGTCCAGGTGCCCTTGGTCTGCTTGTCGGCAGCAGCAAAGGCATCCATCCGCCTGGTACTTGCGTCCGCGACGGCAAAGACCCCGAGAGCGGCAGATCCGTAACCCAGGAGCAAGGTGATCGCGGAGATGACCGGGCTGATCAGGTCGACTACGGGTGCCATGGCGTCAGCGTACGTGGGCATCCGGCGGATACTCTCCCGCCGGATCGGCGGACTCCGCGGAAGGGTTGGACCATCAGGTTCTGACTGCTAGGGCTGGTGCCGACGGGCCGCGGGTCTCGGCGCCGGCGCCTTGACGGACCTGCCCGGGGGTACCACCGGCGGGGCCACTGTCGGTACCACTGTCGGTACCACCGGCGGGGCCACTGTCGGTACCACCGGCGGGACAGGAGCTGCGGTCCTGGCGCGCGATCGTTTCGTGGGAGCAACCGGGTGCTGCGCCGGATGCGGGGCGGCATGCGGCGCGGGTTTGGGCGCGCGGCCGCGCGGAGCGGTCCTCGCCTTCGTACCAGCATCCGCGGCCGCTACCGGCGCCCCAGGATCGACTTCCGCGCCGACGTCGGGCGACCGGCGCGGACGGCCACCGCTCGTTGCGGCGAGATCCACCGGAAACGGGTCGGCGTCCACCAGGTGGGCCGGCAGCGTGGAGGCGGTAGCGGGCGGCTCGGCCGGCGGCGGCACGATCACTTCGGTCGGGGCAGGAGGTTCGGCGTCCACGACGGTGACCTTCGGTCCTGCCGTCCGGGCCTTCGACCACGTCCGGTCGCCACGCTCGGCCAGGTTGGCGTAGATCAGCCCGACCAGGTGGGTGTAGGCGTCCACGGTTTCCCGCAGGGCCAATGGTGACATCGATTGGGTGACGGTGGAGAACTCGGCCAGACGCTCCGGCAGCGCTCCGATCAGCTCCTGCGCCCTTGAGGGTGCCTGCGCGGCGAACTGCTCGATCCCGCTGGCAACGTCGGCCGCGACCTTCTGCGCCCGAGTCGGAAGGTCGCTGACGGCGGCCCGCACGTCGGGCCGCGACGGGCCGCCGGTCGGCAGCCGGTCACCGATGGAGTCGGTCAACATCTCGCGCATCTCGGCCAGCCGTTCGATTGCGATGTCGCCGGCGCCGATGGCGGCCAGCAACGGCCTCGGCAGGTCGGAGAACCGGCCGGCGAGCTGCTCGACCGCACTCTCGGAAACCGCTCGCAGATCGGTGATCAGGGACATGTCCTACTCCTTTGTGAGGGCGTCCCGAAGGACGGTGGTGTCGGGCTCTGTCGCGCGGGGCAAGTCGGCTCCGGCTGCGGCCTGCCCCGATGGCGGTGGGTCCTTGCGGAATGCCGCATACACATCGAGCAGCGACGCCTTCTGCCGCTCGGTCAAATTCTGGTCCGCCCGGATGGCAAGGACCACCGACGGAGCGGTGGCAGTTTCCAGAATCCCCGCCTTGACCAACAGGGTCTCCACCGAGATCGACAGGCCCTGGGCGATCTGGGCGAGGATGTCCGCACTCGGCCGGCGCAGGCCCCGCTCCACCTGGGAAAGATAAGGATTCGAGATCCCGGCCTTCGCGGCGAGCGTCCGCAGCGAAATCTGGGCACCGGTCCGCTGTTCGCGGATGAACGTACCGAGATCCATCCTGATCGCCCCCCGTCGGCGTGCGGCCGCCCGGCAGTCGTGACGGAAAGTATGGGCTCGCTGACTCCGATTCTAGCCGGGGGTGCTAGCTATTGCAAGCGGAGAGCAAACGCGTCGGGGGCAGAATTGTGCGACGCTTGGCAATATCACCGCTTTGCCCGTCCGATGCGGTCGATTCGACATCGAATCAGCTCAATCTCAGAGGCCGAGCCCGGCATTCGCCCGACCGGCCCAGCCTGGAACACCCGCGTTCGCCCAGGCGAAGCACCCAAAGGAGCTCCATGACGACACCCGGATCCCCCGGCGAACGCCGCGACTTTCTAATTTCTCGTCCACAACCGGGCAGATCTCGCCCGCGGCCGATGCGCCTCGCGCCCCGGTGCGGTCCCTCCCGCCGGGTCGTCCGGGCCCTGCTCCCGGGGCTTGCGGCCCTGACGACCTTCATCGTGGCGTTCGGATCGGTCGGGCTGCCGACGGCCGGGGCGGCCGTCCAGGGCCGCCCCGCGGGCGCCGGCACGACGGGCAGGTCCGATCCGCTCTCGGCCCTCCCGGTCGCCGGCCGTCCGATCGCCGCAGGTCCGCGCTCCGAAGGTCCGATCGCCGGTTCGGTGCCGAACGTGACCGTCCGCCGGATGATCGTCCGGATGAAGGGCGGTCAGCTCGTCTCCGGCGCCGTTCGGGCCGCGGCGGGACGGTCGGTGGCCGTGCATACGAACGGACGGGTCCGGCCGGCGGGTGCCGGGCTGACCGGCGTTGCCGGTGGCGGTGGCACCACGGTCCTGAGCCTTCCCCTGCCGATCGCCGGGGCCGCGGCGGTGGCAGTCGGGAATGAGTTAACGGCCCGGCCGGATGTCGACTGGGCGGAGCCGGACTGGCCGGTCCGGGCGAACACCGCACCCCCGGTGGCGGTCAACGATCCCGGCGTGGGCCGGCAGTGGGCGCTCTGGGACGCCGACGTCAACCCTCCGGCCGGCGGTTACTCCATCAAGGCGCCGGCAGCCTGGCGGACGACGACAGGGGCCGCCCGGGTGGTGGTGGCGGTGGTGGACACCGGAATCACCGACCATCCGGACTTGAACGCCGCCCTGGTCCGGCAGAACGGCAAGGTCTACGGCTACGACATGATCGGCGACCTGCCGACCGCCGGTGACGGCAACGGCCGGGACTCCGACCCCCACGATCCCGGCGACTTCCTCGCCGGCGACCCCAGCTGCTCACCCACCAGCAGCTGGCACGGGACCCACGTCACCGGAATCATCGCGGCCACCCAGAACAACTCCGTCGGAGTGAGCGGCGTTGCCCCCGGCGTCCGGGTCGAGCCGGTGCGGGTCCTCGGCACCTGCGGCGGCTATGAGAGCGACGTAGAGGACGGCATACGTTGGGCCACCGGCGGTTCCGTGCCGGGCGTACCGGCAAACCTGCATCCGGCCAAGGTCGTCAATCTGTCCCTCGGTGGTCCTTCGCCCTGCGACGCGTCCTATCAGGCGGCGATCAACGACGCCCGCAGCCGGGGCGCGGTCGTGGTGGTGGCAGCCGGTAACGACAACAGCTCGGCGCCGACGGCGCCGGCCGACTGCTCCGGCGTGATCAACACAGCGGCCACCGGCAAGACAGGTCAGCGGGCGTTCTACTCGAACTTCGGCGCGACGGCCGGGCGGGTGTCGATCGCCGCCCCCGGCGGCGACGAGCATATCGACGAGGGCATCTTCTCGACGTACAACTCGGGGACCACGACGCCGGGCGCGCCGAGCTACGCCGACGACCAGGGCACGAGCATGGCCGCGCCGCAGGTCAGCGGCGTGGTGGCGCTCATGCTCTCGGTGGCCGACCTCACCCCGGACGGGGTGCTGCAGATCCTGCGGACCACCGCCACCCGGTTCCCGGTCTACGGCAACGGGTTGGACTGCTCCGTTGTGAAGTGCGGTGCCGGAATCGTCGACGCCGGCGCCGCCGTCGCGGCGGCAGCACCCCCGCCACCGGGCCTGTTCCATCCGCTCGGGCCCATCCGGGTGCTCGACACCCGCACCGCGGCCGGCGGAGGGGCCCCGTTGCGGACGGCCTCGGTGCGGGACGTCCAGATCGCCGGGGCGGGCGGGGTTCCCGCGCAGGCGGTTGCAGTAGCGGTGACCCTGACCGCGACCGGGGCCACGAGCGGCGGATTCCTCACCGCCTTCCCGGCCGGCCGGGTGCGGCCGATCGCCTCCAACGTCAACTATGCGCCCGGGCGGGCGGCGGCCGATCTGGCGATCGTGCCGTTGGGCGTGGGCGGGCGGGTCAGCGTCTTCAACGGCTCCCCCGGCAGTGTTCACCTCGTCGTCGACGTGGCCGGGTACTTCCTCGCAGCCCCGGCCGCCGCCGCAGCCCTGCGCGCGCTGCCGCCGACCCGGTTGCTCGACACCCGGTTGGCCGGCGGTGCGGTCGCCGGGCAGACCAGCAGGCAGCTCGTCGTCGCCGGGGTGGGCGGCGTGCCGGCCACCGCCACCGACGTCGCGATGACCGTCACCGTGACCCGACCCTCTCGTCCCGGCTTCCTCAGCGCCTTCCCGTCCGGTACCCCGGTCCCGAATACCTCGGTCCTGAACTTCGTCGCCGGCGAATCGGTGCCCAACCTGGTGCTCCTGAAGATCGGTTCGGGCGGCCGGGTCGGGTTCTTCAACGGCTCCGCAGGAAACACCGACCTGATCGTCGACATCGCCGGGTATGTATCCGCCGGCGTCCCGGCCGGCCCCCCGAAACTTGCGGGGTCCTTTGCCTCGATTGCTCCCATCAGGGTGCTGGACACCCGGCGGACGACGAAACTGGCCGCCAACTCGACGATCGGAATACCGATCTCGAAATTCGGCTGTGGCACCACGCCGACCGCCGCTGCGGCCATCAACCTCACTGTGGTCAACCCCGCCGCCGGCGGTCACCTCACCGTTCATCCCGTCGGAACTTCGCTGCCCAACGTGTCGAATCTGAACTTCGCCCCCCACCAGACCGTCGCCAACATGGCGATAGGCACGGTGGTATCGCCGGCAGCGACAGCCGGGATCGCCGTCCACAACAGCAGTAACCAGAGCGTCGATCTGGTGATCGATTCGACCGGTTGTTTCCGCAGCTGAAGAACTCAGCCGACCCTGGGTCGGCTTCCTACAGTCCGGTCGCGGCCGGCGCCGCGGGATGGTCGTAGGACAGCACGACGTCCGCGGTGTCGGCCGGCTGGTACAGCTCGTCGTAACCCAGGGCGGCCGGGAGCCACCACTGCCGGCCGGGTGGCAACGATCGGGCCAGCGTCCCGGGCGTGACCGTGAGTGTCACCATCTCGTCCAGCGGCAGCCGGGCGGCCAGCAGGAACGCGCCGTCCAGCAATAGCACTGTTCCCGGCAGCGCGGCAGCCGGCAGCTGTCGGACCGATCGGTCGGTGGCCGGATCACGCAGCCGGGTCAGGTATCCCCGCGGCGGGTGACGCACCGGATCGATCAGCTCGCGGATCAACGCAGCCCGGTCGACCCAGCCGTGGAGCAGTGCCTCCACGTCCTGATGTCCCCACTCCAGCCGCAATGCCGACGGCCGCCACCACCATGACGTCGAGGCCCGGACCACCGGTATCCCGAGGGCGCCCAGCCGGTCAGCCCACCGATCTGCCAGGGCCTCCGCCCCGATTTCCGTCGGGCCGTCGACGCCGATGCACAGAGCCCCGATCGGGCCGGCCGACCGCCGCCGGACCACCCGGTCGGCCAGCGCGTCGACCAGCCGGTCCGGAGCCAACGGCCGGAACCGCCCGATCACCGCAGCCGTCTCTTGACGACAAAAGTTGGAGCGAATCGACCATCAGTCACAACAGCCACTGGGCGAGGCTGTAGATCACCAGCCCGGCCAGGGCCCCGACCACGGTGCCGTTGATCCGAATGAACTGCAGGTCCCGGCCGACCTGGAGTTCGATCTTGCGGCTGGTGGCCTCGCCGTCCCATCGGGCGATCGTCTCGTCGATGATCCCGGTGATCGACCTGGCATGGTTGCGGGCCAGGTATCCGGCGGCTTCGGCGACCCAGCCGTCGACCTTGGCGGCGATCGGCCCGTTCTCGCCGAGCTGCCGCCCGAACGACATCAGGCCATTGCGGACCGACACCCGAAGCGGCGAATTCGGATCGTCGGCCGCTGCCAGCAGCGTCTGCTTGATCGAACCCCAGGCGCTCGCGGCCAGTGTCCTGACCTGTTCGTTGTTCAGGATCCGGTCCTTGATCACGTCCGCCCTGGCAATGGTGGCTGGGTCGTGCTGAAGGTCGTGGGCGAATTCGGCGAGGAATTTGTCCAGCGCCAGCCGGAGCTGATGCTGCGGATCGTCCTTGACAGCGAGGGCGAATGCCTCGACCTCCCGGTAGATGCGGTCGGCGACGAAACCGTCGAGAAACCGCGGCGACCAGGACGGCGCCCGCTGCGAGACCACCCGCGACACCACGGTGTAGTTGTCCCGGATCCAGGCGTGGCACCGCTCGACGATGAAGTCGACCAGCGGGTGATGCTCGCCCCTGGCGAACACCTCCTCGGCGATCCGGCCCAGCGGCGGCCCGAACTGGGTCTCCGAGATCTTGCGCATCGCAATGCCTTCCAGCATGCCGGCCACCTGGTCGTCGCTCAGCACGTTGGAGAGTCCGCGAACCGCGGTGGCCAGTTCCGCGGTGATCCGCTCGGCACCGGCTGGCGCTGCCAGCATCCCGCCGAGCCTGGCTGCGATGGAGAACTGCGCCAGCTTCGACCGGACCACGTCCTCGGCGAGGAAATTGGTGGCAACGAATTCGGAGAGGGACGAGCCGATCGCGTCCTTGCGGGTGGGAATGATCGCCGTGTGCGGAATGGGCAGGCCCAGCGGCCGGCGGAACAGCGCGGTGACCGCGAACCAGTCGGCGAGCGCGCCGACCATCCCGGCCTCGGCGGCCGCCTGGACGTAGCCGAGCCATCCACGACCCTGACGGAGCACCGTGGCGAGTACGAAGATCACCGCCATCAGCCCCAGCATCCCAGTGGCGAAGCCCTTCATCTGCACCAGTCGCCGGCGGCGGTCCTCATCGGCCGGGGTCAGTTGCAAGGGTGCGGTCATCAGCCCATTCTCCTGGAGCGTCGACCGGCTCGGTTCGCCCGGGCCGCGCCGACCGCCCGAGTCGGCTGCAACCGCCCGATCCTGAGGTAGGAATGATCCATGCCACTCGTTCCGGCCCTACGGCCGTTCCGCACGACGATCTTCGCGGAGATGTCGGCGCTGGCGGCGGCCACCGGCGCGATCAACCTCGGCCAGGGGTTCCCGGACACCGACGGGCCGCCGGCGATGCTGCGAGCCGCGCAGGAGGCCATCGGTGCGGGAGTCAACCAGTACCCGCCGGGCGCCGGTATCCGGGAGCTGAGGGTGGCGATCGCGAAGGCCCGGTGGCGCGATCACGGCCAGCGGTTCGATCCCGACACCGAGGTCCTGGTGACGGTCGGCGCCACCGAAGCGATCGCTGCCGCGGTGATCGCCCTGGTCCAGAGCGGCGACGAGGTGATCATGCTGGAGCCGCACTACGACTCCTACCCGGCGGTGGTGGCGATGTCCGGCGCGCGGCATGTCTCGGTCCCGCTGCATCCGGACGACACCGGCCGGTTCGGGCTCGACGTCGCAGAACTCGCGGCCGCCGTCACACCGCGGACCAGGATGATCCTGCTGAACACGCCGCACAATCCGACCGGAACGGTGTTGACCCAGGCCGAACTCCGCGGTGTCGCGGAGATCGCGATCGAACACGACCTGCTGGTGGTGACCGATGAGGTCTACGAGTACCTGACCTTCGACGGAGTCGCCCACCTGCCGATAGCGAGCATGCCGGGAATGGCCGGACGTACGATCACCATCTCCAGCGCCGGGAAGACATTCAGCGCGACCGGCTGGAAGATCGGCTGGGCGTGCGGACCCGCCGAGCTCGTCGCGGCGGTCCGGGCCGCGAAGCAGTTCCTCACCTACGTCGGCGGGGCACCGTTCCAACCGGCCGTTGCCCACGCCCTCACCTTCGAGATGGATTGGGTCGACGGAATGCGAAAAGAGCTGCAGTTCAAGCGGGACCGCCTGTGCGCCGGACTGGTGACTGCCGGGTTCGACATATCGGTCCCGCAGGGCACCTATTTCGTGGTGGCCGACATCCGGCGGCTGGCAACGACTATGGGAATCCCGGCGGACGGGATGGCCTTCTGCCACGAACTACCGCGGATGGCCGGTGTCGTCGCCGTTCCGCAGGAGGTCTTCCACGATGACCCGGGAGCGGGAAAGGCGTTCGTGCGCTTCGCCTTCTGCAAACGCGACGACGTCATCGACGACGCTGTGGCCCGGCTGGCGATGATCGGAAAATGACCCGCAACCCATGGGGGAGCGCCCGCCGGATCGCCGCCCTGCTCGCCGAGTATCCGGTGATGGACGGTCACAACGACATCGCCTGGGCGTTGCGGAAACAGGTCAGCTATGACCTCGACTCCCGCGACATCTCCGTCCACCAGCCGACTCTGCACACCGACATCCCGCGCCTGCGGGCCGGCGGGGTGGGCGCCCAATTCTTCTCCGTCTATGTGCCGGGGACGCTGCCACCGGCGGCGGCGTTGATCGCCACCCTGGAGCAGATCGACTGCGTCGCCGACGTCGTCCACCGCTATCCGGAACATTTCGGCGCCGCCCGGACCGCGGGTGAGGTGCGGGCGGTGTTGGAGTCCGGCCGGATCGCCGCGCTGATGGGCGCCGAGGGCGGCCACAGCATCGCCGGATCGCCCGCGGTGCTGCGCGCCCTCCGCCGCCTGGGCGTCGCCTACCTGACCCTCACCCACAACCACAACGTCGTGGTACCGAATCTCTCCCCGATGGCCTCCGATAGTGACCTGCCCGAACCGGTATGGGCCGACTCTGCGACCGATCTGCCGGCAGCAGGCGGACTCTCCGAATTCGGCCGGGGCATCGTCCGGGAAATGAATCGCATCGGGATGCTGGTGGACCTGTCCCATGTCGCGCCGACCACGATGAGCGACGCGCTCGACGAATCCGTTGCGCCGGTGATGTTCTCGCACTCCTCCTGCCGGGCCGTGACGGATCACGTACGGGATGTCCCCGATGACGTCCTGGTCAGATTGGCCGGCAACGGCGGCATCGTGATGATCACCTTCGTCTCCGCATTCGTGTCCCAGGCCTGCGCCGACCGGGACGCCGCATTCGAAGAACAGCGCCGCCATCTGGGTATTGAGAAGTCCACCGTCTATACGCAGGAACCGGCAGAGCCGCCCGACCCGGCGGCCCTGGCCGAACTGGCCAGGTGGGAATCAGCCAATCCCGCTCCCGTCGCCACACTGTCCGAGGTCGCCGATCATCTCGACCACGCCAGGGAAGTCGCCGGTCCGGAGCACATAGGGCTGGGCGGCGACTACGACGGGACGGATTCGCTGCCGGACGGTTTGGCCGACGTCTCCACCTACCCGGCGCTGCTGACCGAGTTGGCCGATCGTCATTGGAGCGATTCGGATCTGGCCGCGCTCACCAACGGCAACATCCTGCGGGTCCTGCAAGCCGCCCAGGACGCGGCCGAGCCGCACAACGGTCTGAGCCCCTGGTGACGATCAGCTTCTGCTGAGCTTGGTTTCCATTCGCAGTTCAGTGTCCGAGTCCTGGCTCAACCGGACGGTGATCTTCCCGACGGAAGCCAACGACGGCGGATGTGTTCCACCGCAGGGCAACCGGACGCTCTGCTGACCGATGGCTGCGACCCACTCACGCCGGTCGGCCAAGTGCGGGCCCCTGGTCTCGACGCTGATTCTCGGGCCGACCGCCAGCCATTCGGCGAGCCGCAGGTTCGCCGCCAACTCGACGTCGGCCAGCTCGTCTTCCAGATTCGCTGAGTCAAACCCCTTCTTGCGCAGCGACTTGCCGAGCCGGTAGCAGTCGACAGCACCATCGGGGCCTATTCGGGAGGAGTCGATCGCCAACTGATCGAAGTTCGGCCGCCCGAAACCGTCCGTCTCGACCGGCTTCCGCCACCGGCCGGCCAACGCCTCGTTGAGCGCCAGCGAGGCCAGATGGCAGGCGGTATGACCGAAGGACAGAGCCTCTCGGTAGTGCTCGTCGACGAGCAACTCCACCCGCTCGCCGACCGCCGGCGGACCGACTCCGGTCGGCAGCACATGGACGACGACGAAAACCCAACCCTGCTCGCCGGGCCGCACCGGGATGTCGCGACCGATGAGCAGATTCCCGACCGCGCCGCTTCCCATCCCCGTGATCGGGACCGCGCCGAGCACGGCATCGGCGACAGGGACCGACTCACCGGACCCGGCCCGGCGGATGACCCCGCGGTCGGCGCCCTGGTCCGGCCAGCGGTGGTCGACCGGATGGAACGGCGTCACGTCGGTCACCACTGCGAACCGGTCACCCATCTGGACTACCTGCAGCACCTCTGCCAGGTTGGCGACGCTGCCGGCAGGAAAGGTGACGACGGTGTCCGTCAGCGGGCCGCTCGGATGGCCGGTCTCTACATCGGGCTGGTTGGGTCCTGGATCCTGATCGGGCATGGGGTGATTGTTCCCGAGTTCGGTGGGCGCTGACCCGCGCCGGCATCGCTAAACGGGCGGGCGGGCTATCGGGGGGGGCGGGCTGTCGGGCGGGCGGCCTGTCGGGCCGGTGAGGCGGTGAGGCGGCAGCCGCCCGACGGCTCTTCGCAGCGGGTGTGGTGGTGGCCGAGGACCGGACTGCTCAGCCCACGAGGTGGTGTCCCAGGAATGCCAGCTGCTCGGGCGCCACCCGCGCATGTGGTGCGTCGGCGCATCGAGAAGTCCGGCAAACCCCTTGTCACTTCTTCCCCGACCGGGTAAAAATGTTTTTCGACAGGCCGGTCGCGGGACCGGCCGAACAGGTGCAAACTGCAATGACGACGGGTGCTGCGGGAAGTGGAGCGCAGTGCCTGATGGAGATGAACCGAGAGCTCGACCAGGACAAACGGTGACGGAAATGATCCGCCGCTCCCCCGGGATGTGACCCCGGACGCGGGTCCTGTGAGTCGGCTTTCGGGGCGGTGAGCGGCTGCTGTCCAGGCTTGCGGCGCGGGGTCCGGTCGGTCGAACTGTCGACCGATGGGTAGCCAGATCCGTCGGCGGACAACAGGACCGGTGTCACACCGGCCTCAGTGGGCAGGTGCAGCGATGCGCCCCCACCGATCCGGCGCCGCGCTGTGGGCCCCGGCCGCTTCGGTGGCCGGGGTTCACCGGTTCCCGCTCGTGCCGATTCCGGCTCCCAGGCACCGAACCCGGGCACCGGCCGAGCATTGTGGGACGCTGATATCGATGCGAACCTTGACCACTCCTCGCCGCCGGCGGTTGCCCGCTGCGGTGCTCGTCGCCTTCCTGGTCGCCTGGACGGCGGGGTGCAGTTCGCCGCCGGTGACCACCGCCACGTCGACGGCGTCCTCGGCGGCGCGCACCATCCGGTCGCCCCAAATGGTGGCTGCGCCACCCATCTCAGCCGCATCGGCTACCGAATCACCGCCCGCAGTTGCGGCGACCTCGACCCCCGCACCGTCCGGAGTGCGGATCCTGGTGTCGTCGACGTCCCGGACCACGGCGAGCAGAGTCGGCTTCTGGTTCACCGCCACCGGCATCGATGCTGTGCTGGCGAAGCGGATGAGTTACACCTGGCGGCCGGGCTGCCCGGTGCCGCTGCGCGCGTTGACCTACCTGCGGATGATCTACCGCGGCTTCGACGGCCGGGACCGGCTGGGGGAGATGGTCGTTGCAACCGGGTCAGCGGCGGCGGTGGTATCGGTCTTCCGCCGGCTCTACACGGCGCGATTCCCGATCCGATCGATGGCTCTGGTGGACGCGTTCAAGGGCAGCGACGACGCGTCGATGGCCGCGGACAACACCTCCGCCTTCAACTGCCGGCGGGTCACCGGCGGGACCCAATTCTCCCAGCACTCCTATGGTCAGGCGATCGACCTCGATCCGCTGGAGAACCCGTACGTGTCGGGCGGGTTGGTCCTGCCGCCGGCCGGCGCCAGGTTCGTCGGTCGGCCGGCCGTTGGGGGTGTCATCCACGGGGAAGACGTTGCGGTGCAGGCGTTCGCGGCGATCGGCTGGAAATGGGGCGGAAACTGGACCAGCCCCCGGGACTACCAGCACTTCTCCGCCACCGGCCGCTGAGCCCTTCCCCGCGGCCCGCGGGTGGGCACGAACAGGAGCGGGCGGGGAGACTGGGCCGGTGCAGCTACCAGTCATGCCGCCCGTCTCGCCGATGCTTGCCAAACCGGTGGCCGCGATTCCACCTGGCCAGCTCTACGAACCGAAGTGGGACGGTTTTCGATCGATCATCTTCCGCGACGGCGACGAGGTCGAGATCGGCAGCCGCAACGAACGCCCGATGACGCGCTATTTCCCCGAAGTCGTCGAGGCGGTGCTCGCCAACTTTCCGCCGCGGGCCGTCGTCGACGGCGAGATCATCGTCGCCAACCTCGACGGGAACACCCTGGACTTCGAAGCATTGCAGCAACGGATCCATCCGGCGGACAGTCGGGTCCGGATGCTCGCCAAGGCGACCCCGGCGAGTTTCGTCGCGTTCGATCTGCTGGCCATCGGCGACGAGAACCTGATGGGCACCCCGCTGGCCGATCGCCGGGCCGCCCTCGAAAAGGCATTGGCAGATGTTGCGCCGCCGATCCACCTCACGCCTGCGACCAGGGATGCCCTGGAGGCGCAGCGGTGGTTCGAGGAATTCGAAGGGGCTGGTCTGGACGGGCTCATCGCAAAGGGGCTGGAGCTGAGGTACCAACCGGACAAGCGGGTGATGAGCAAGATCAAGCACGAGCGCACGGCCGACTGCGTGGTAGCCGGATACCGGGTACACAAGTCCGGGCCGGACGCGATCGGCTCGGTGCTGCTGGGCCTGTACGACGCTCGGGGCGTTCTCGCGTCCGTCGGGGTGATCGGCGCCCTGCCGATGGCCACCCGGAAAATGCTGTTCGAGGAGCTCCAGCCGCTGGTCACCACCTTCGAAGGCCACCCCTGGAACTGGGCCGCGCATTCCGAGGGTGAGCGCACCCCCCGGAAGAACGAGACGAGCCGCTGGAACTCGGGTAAGGATCTCTCGTTCGTCCCGCTGCGTCCCGAGCGGGTGGTCGAGGTCCGCTACGACTACATGGAAGGTGTCCGATTCCGGCACACCGCACAGTTCGTCCGCTGGCGCCCCGACCGGGCGCCCGAGTCCTGCACCTACGACCAACTCGACCGGCCGGTCCGCTTCAACCTCGCCGACGTGCTCACCAGCGGCTGACCACCCAGCCAGTTCACCCGACCCCCGCCCTCCCGGCCCCCGGACCCCCGGGACCCCCGGACCCCCGGACCCCCGGCGAGGATCAACTTCTCAGACACGGACGAACTTGTTGACTCCTGTCCCACCAAGCCCAAAAGGGCAACTTTCATCCTCGCAGGCGCTTCAGGGCGTTGCGTCAGGCTCGCGGTGCCGGTCAGTGTCCTTGCTCGGCTGGACCCGCTTGGGCTCCCCGGGCATCTTCGGATATTCCGGCGGATAGGGAAGGTCGCCGAGGCCCCGGTCGCGTTCGTCCCTGGCAGCCAATTCCAGAAGCGGTTCGATTGAATACCTTTCGGCATCCAACCCGGAGTGCAGATCGCCGAGCTCCGCGAAACGGCCCGGCATCGAGAGCACGTCGAAGTCCTCCGGCGTGACCTGCCCGACCTCGTCCCAGGAAAGCGGCGCCGATACCGTCGCCCGGGCATTCGGCCGCACCGAATAGGCGCTCGCCATTGTGCGGTCCCTGGCCATCTGGTTGTAGTCGATGAAAAGCCGTTCGCCCCGTTCCTCCTTCCACCAGCTCATCGTCACCTCGGTCGGCATCCGGCGTTCAAGTTCGCGCCCGAGAGCAATCACCGCCCGGCGCACTTCGACGAAGGTCTTCACGGGTTCGATCGGAACGTAGAGGTGGAGCCCACGCCCACCGGAGGTTTTCGGAAAGGCTTTCAGATCGAACTCGGCGAGCAGCTCACGGACTCTCGGAGCGACGCGTGCTGCGTCGGCGAAGTCGGTGCCCGGCTGGGGGTCGAGGTCGATGCGCAGCTGGTCCGGGTGGTCCACATCGGCCGAGGTCACCGGCCAGGGATGAAACCGCAGGGTGCCGAGGTTCGCCGCCCAGGCGACCACCGCCAGCTCGGTCGGGCAGACCTCCTCGGCGGTCCGACCGCTGGGAAAGGTGATCTCGACCCGCTGGACATAGTCGGGCGCGCCGACCGGAACCCGTTTCGAATAGAACGCGTCACCGCGGTTGTCAGCACGGGTCGACAGCCGGGCACCCTCGAAAACGCCACTGGGCCAACGCTCCAGCGTCGTTGGCCGGTCCTTGAGCGCCCGCAGGATGCCGTCGCCGACCGACACGAAATACCGTGCGACGTCGATTTTGGTGATTCCCCGCTCGGCGAAGTACATCTTGTCCGGGCTGGTGATTCGCACCGTTCGGCCGGCGACCTCGAGTTCGACCGCAGGAGTTGACGAGCGTGCCATGGCTGGAACCTACCCGGCGCGCACTCCGTGTCGTTGAACGGGAGTCGGGCGGAGCGCCGACCCCTTAATCCCGCCCAGGCCTTGCGCTCGGGCGGCGCAAATCGGACCAGCGTGATGCCGGCGGTGATGGCGCGGTCGGCGGGGTCGCAGTTTGCCGCCACATATTTGGCGAGAATCGCGTCTCACCCGCCCGGCTAACCCGCGCCAGCGCCGCGAGCGCCCGACCGATGGGGTCCGTTCAGCCCGGAAGCTCGGCGACTTTGCCGCCGTGATAATTCGGGCTCGGCGTGACTGTGCGCCGGCTGCCGCCCTCCCCGTTCACCAAGCAGTCGCCGCCGCAGCCAGACCTGCCCTGACCGGCGGAATTGTTCGACCCGCTGCCTGAACATCAAGCGGGCACCGACGCCGGTCAAAGGGTGAGCACATCGAACGGATGCCGAACCTGACGCTGAGGCAAGCCCCACTGGGGCGAGCCATCGTCTCCGAACACTCCCAGGGGATTGGCGATGCCGTGCGCGCCGAACGGGCTGCCGACCAGCACCTTGGTCACGGTGCACCGTTCGAGATCGTCAGGGGTGCAACTGCTACCAGCGCCCGCAGCCCTCTCCCGGCCGCTCAACTTGTTCCGTGAATCGGCGAACGTACGTCGGCGGAGTCGCCCGTGATACCCCATCGGCCGATCCGGTCAAGCTACGTGGCACCGCCGGTTTTGCCGGCGCTCGGGGTTGCGGTTCGAAGACTGAGGCGAGCTGCCATGTTGAAGGCCTTCGCCACGGCAGCACGCGTCGGCGGAACAAGGTTGCGGCATCACGCCTCTCGCTGACATCGTCGCCGCAAGCCGTTGACGTCACGGCGATTTCGACCGGCCGGCGTTGTCGATCAGCAGGTCGGTCACGTCGCGCGCGCACCCCCAGCTCAGGGTGATGCCGGAGCCGCCGTGGCCGTAGTTGTGAATCACCCGGGTGCGCGCCGAGCCGGGCGTGGCTTCTTCGAGACGGACGGTGGGTCGGCCGGGGCGTAGTCCGACGAGATGTTCGATCACCGACGCGTCGGCAAGCTCGGGGACCAGATCCTGACAGCGGGCGATGATCTGCTCGGCGATCGTCAGATCGACGCGCGTGTCCCAGCTGTTCTCCTGCAACGTGCCGCCCAGGATGCAATCCGCTGCGCGAGGGTGCACGTAGGCCCGGCCGCCGGGATGGTTTTCGTCGCGGACCGACATGGTCAGCCCCGGATTGGTGACTCGGACGATCTGCCCGCGCACCGGGTACACCGAGAGGTCGCCAACCAGGCTGCGGGCCGCCAGCCCGGAGCAGTTGACCACCGCATCGGTGGCGATGTCGGTATTGACGAGCTCGCCCAGCGATTCCACCCGGCGGGTGCGCAGCGCTCCACCCCGTTCCCGGACCTGCTCCACCAGCCACGGCAGGTACTGCGGCATCTCCACCAGCGGCACCGCGAAGCGCAGCCCATAGGCGTAGCCAGCTGGCAGCTCCACCGCAGTGGCCGGGCGGACGTGACCCACCGAAGCGACCCAGTCCGGCTCGGCGGGCGGCTCGCGGTACAAGGTCAACGACTCCCGTATCACCACGCCCGGGACTTTCGCCTCAGCCTGCCCCGCGAGCACGTCGTAGGTGTGACGGCCCCAGGTCGCGACCCGATCCGGTGGGCCGACGTGCGTGGGGAACCAGACCGCGGCCGCCAGGTACGACGTCGTCGCCTCCACCGGTCCGGCCGTCACCACCTCGACATCACACCCGGCGTCGAGCAGGCTGATCGCTGTCGTCAACCCGGTGACACCAGCACCGAGCACTGTTACCCGCATCGGACCATGATCCAGGAAGCAATCGAAGGGGCCACTCACGGATTGGCTACCGCCCGATTGGTGGGGTGATCCGGTTCCTAGGTGGGCGGCGCTGGTCCCGAATCACCATGACCTCGGCCCGCTCACACCCACACCGTGTGGCCCCCTGCGCTTCCTGCCAACTTCAGCGGTCGCGCCGGTAACCGGTCGGCCGGCGGTTTTCGCGGTACTGCGGATTGGCGCCCAAGGGTCGGCGGGGGCGGCCGTCATCGGTGGGGGTCGGGCCGGGTTGGCAGACCGGGCAGAAGAAGGCCGGCCGTTCCTTGGGCGGCTGACCGATCGGTGCCACCCTGACCACCGCGCCGCAACGCAGACACGGCTTGCCCGATCGGCCGTGCACCCAGGTGTTCAACCCGGCCCGGGGATTGCCGGTGGTGGTCGGCAACGCTCTGATCGCTCCCTGCAGCAGCAGTCGTCGGGCCCGGTCCAGCACAGCCGGCAGATCCACCTCCCCGAGCGGCCGCCACGGCGAAATATGTTCCAGGAAAAGGGTTTCGGCCATGTACATGGTGCCGATCCCGGCCACCGTGGTCTGGTCGAGGAGTGCGGCGCCGATCTCGCGCCCGGGATGGCGGGTCAGTCGATCGATCGACTCCGAGCGACCGTCGAGCGGAAACGAGTCGGTCATGATGTCCGGCCCCAGATGGCCGATCAGGGTGTGCTCGTCGGCGGTCGGGACCAGGTCGAGCAGTCCCAGCCAGGTGCCGATGGCGGTCCACTCGCTGTTCGCCAACACCGCGCGCACACTGACTCCGACCGCCCGTGGCCAGTGGGCCGGCCCCGGCGGCGCGATCGACCACCGGCCCTCCATCCGCAGATGGGACCGCAGCGTCAGCGGGGCGAGAGACTTCGTTGCGTCGGCGACAAACCGGGTCAGGATCTGCTTGCCGTAGGGCACCACCTCGCCGACGGTTCGGCCGGCGAGGTCGACGCCACCGAGGTCCGGCCACCTCAATTCGGCGCGGATCAGCTCTCGGCCGGCCAGCGCGGCATGCAGTCGCTGGGTGGTCCGCAGCACGGTGTCACCCTCCGGCACTGTCGACTCCTCCCGCGCCGTGTCGCGGCCCTTCGGTGGAACTCATCGATCAGCCATATCCGCCGCGGCCCGGCGAGCGCAGCCGCAGACCGCGAGGGGTCATCGAAAAGCCCGCCGACAGGAGGCTTTCGGCGACCGGGCCAACTGCAGTCATCGCGTCGATGCCATCGACCTTGCTGATGGTGAGCGAGCCGATCGCACCGCCGACGACCTTGTCGGCGAGTGCCTGAGCGGCTGCGAACAGTGGGTTCTCGTCGGCGGAAAAGGAAATGAGTGTGCGCCCGCCGCGCTCGGTGTAGAGGACCGGCTCCCCGTCCACCAGTACCACCAGGGCGCCCGCCCGCCGGGCCGGCCGGTGGCGCTCGGACTCGCCGCGGTCCGGCCAGGGCAGCGCGCCGCCGTATGGATTGGCCGGATCCGCTGCCGCCAGCACCAACGCCGCCAGGTCCGCCCGATCCGAGCCGACGTCCGGAACGAAGCCACGAACCCGGTCGACGGCGCCGCCGGTGGCGAACTGGGCCGCGCCCAGCCCTTCGACGAAATAGCCTCGCCTTACCCGGCCGGCCTCTTCGAACGCGGACAACACCTTGTAGACGGCCGCGAAGCCGCCCGGTGTCTCTTCCGCGACGACCGACCCGCGGGTGACGATGCCGTACCGGTCGAGCAGCACTTCGGCGGCCGCGTGCGCCCGGATCGTGGGGTCCGGTTCCACGTCCGGGGTGAGCGACCAGCGGCCGGCGACCGTCGGCGGGCCACCCCGGCGCACGGCAGGTCCGACCCGGGAGCTGCGCCCGGCGGAGAGCATGGACAATCCCGACATCGACCGCGACCGGACCCGCGGAGCGCCGGGCTTGACCCGGTGCGCCGTCCGGCCACCCGCCAACCTCGCCCGCATCGGAGCCAGCGTGTCGCCGGTGACCAGACCGGCAAACACGAGGTCCCACATGACGTCCGCCAAGGCCTCGTCCGACGGCGCGAGGAGTTGGCGATCGGCGGCGGCGGCGCGCACCGCGTCCGCGACGGCGCGGAAGAAGTAGGCGCCGCCTCGGGACAACACCTCCAACACCTCCCGGTGCCAGTTGGCTCCGGGCGACCCAGCGTCCGATCGCTGACTGCCGGGCCGCTGACCGCTGGGTGGCTCACTCTGAGCACCGGCGGCACCGGTCAGGGCCGCCGATCCCGGGCCGGCGCCACTGCCGGACGCCGTTCCGTCAGCGCCCTCGCGATCCGGCGGACGAGCAGGCGACCCGAGTACGCCGTCGGCGGCCGGCAACGGGAGGGTGAGCGCCGCCGAGTCGGCCAGGTGAAGCGAGATCCAACCGTCGTCGGCGCCCAGCGGCCCGTGGCCGGTCCACAGGACTTCACCGGCAGTGGTCAATTCGTCGAGCATGCCGCTGTGATAGTTCGCCACCCTGGCCGGCAGAATCAGGCTTTCCACCGCCGATGCCGGAAGCACTGCTCCCGCAAGCTGTTCCACGGCCCGGAGCAGCGCGTCGACACCTCGCCGGCCACCACCCCTGGCTTTGACCGGCTCCGGGGCGAAGCGGCCTGTGCCCCGTTCGGTCATCGAAGTCGGCCGGACGTCTACCTCGATACCGTTCCAGGCCGGGAGGAAGCGGCCGAGGGCAACCGCCGTGACCGGCTCGACCTCGGCGCGCAGCGCCGCCAATGACCGCCGCCTGAGCAGCCGCAGCACCTCGGCGTCGACGAACTCGCGGGTGCCCTCAGCGCCCGTGTGCAGGTCCGCACCGGGAGGACGAGCACCCCCGAGCGGCCGGAACTCGCCCTCGGCCACGCGCCCCGTCCCCGCCAGCCGGCGCAGCGCATCGGTGACGACGGCGACTCCCAGCCCGAACATCGCCGCCGGCTCCTGCGGCACGAACGGCCCGCGGGTGCGCGCGTAACGGCCCAGCAGCCGTCCGAGTGGGTCGGGCACCGCCTCCAGGAACGACGCCGCGATGCCCGGCGGCAACGCGGTGCCCAACGCATCCCGCAGCAACGACGCGTCGGCCGGGTCAGCCCACCGCTGCGCGCCGCCGATCCTGACCACCATCGCCCGCCTGGTCGCCTCCAACCCGGCCAAGGCGGCGGGCGGGTCGACACCGAAGGACCGCTCGGCTACCTCGTCCCCGGTCAGCGGCCCGAGAATTCTGAGAAGGTCGGCGATCTCGTCGAGCGTTCTGGCGCGGCGGTTCTCGCTGAGCCGTTGCAGATCCGATTCGGTGGTGGCCAGCGCCTGCGGATCGAGCAGATCCCGCAGGGCCAGGCCGTCGCCGCCGCCGAGCAACTCGGCCAGCAGAGCCGGGTCGACGGTCAGCGCAGCGGCCCGGCGTTCGGCGAGCGGCGAATCACCCTCGTAGAGGAATTGCGCGACGTAACCGAACAGCAGCGACCGGGCGAACGGGGACGGGGACTGCGTGGTCACCTCGACCATCCGAACCGCCCGAGAAGCCAACTGGCGCATCAGGTCCCGCAGGGCAGGGACGTCGAATACGTCCGAAAGGACCTCCCGCACCGCCTCCGCGACGATCGGGAACGTCGGATACTGCGCGGCCACCTCGAGCAGTTGACTGGCCCGTTGCCGTTGCTGCCACAGCGGCTGCCGCTTGCCGATCTGCCTGCGCGGCAACAACAGTGCCCGAGCCGCACATTCCCGGAACCGGGACGCGAAGACTGCCGACCCGCCTATCTCGGCGGTCACCTCGGCCTCGAGCGTTTCTGGATCCAGGCTGATTGTCTCGGTGATCTGCGGACCCTCGCCGTCGTATTCGACGTCCGGCAGTCGCAACACGATGCCGTCGTCGGCGTGCATCGCCTGCACGTCGACGCCGTACCGCTCCCGCATCCGGGCCGCGATGATCAGCGCCCACGGAGCGTGCACTGCTGCGCCATACGGCGAATGCACGACCAGACGCCAATCACCCAGCTCATCCCGGAACCGCTCCACCACAATGGTCTTCTCGTCCGGAACGACGCCGACCGCATCGCGTTGCTCGGCCAGATAGGCCAGCAGATTGTCGGCGGCGAAGTCGTCCAGACCGTCGGCCGCCAATTGTTTGCGGGCGACATCCGGCGCAGCGGCGCCGATCTCCCGGATGAACTCGCCGTGGGCTCTGCCGAGTTCGGCAGGCCGACCCAGGGTGTCGCCCTTCCAGAAGGGCAACCGGCCGGGCACCCCGGGCGCCGGCAGCACCAGCACCTGATCGTGCGAGATCTCCATGATCCGCCACGAACTGGAGCCGAGCGCGAACACATCGCCGACCCGGGACTCGTAGACCATCTCCTCGTCGAGCTCGCCGACCCGCCGCCCCGGCCCCTCCCCGACCGCGAGGAACACGCCGAACATCCCGCGGTCCGGGATGGTGCCACCCGAGGTCACCGCGAGCCGCTGGGCGCCGGGCCTCCCGGTCAACTCGCCCGTGACCCGATCCCATGTCAGCCGCGGCCGCAGCTCGGCGAACTGCTCGCTCGGGTAACGGCCGGACAGCATGTCCAGCACGGCTTCCAACGCACCCCGGCCCAACGCCGCGAACGGCGCTGACCGGCGCAGCAGCTCGTGCAGAGCATCCACGGTGATCGGCTCCATCGCACAGATCGCGACGATCTGCTGGGCGACGATGTCGAGCGGATTGGTCAGCACCCGCAATGCCTCGATGGAACCTGTGCGCATCCGGCCGGCCACCACGGCCGACGAAATGAGGTCGCCGCGGAACTTCGGGAACATCACCCCGTGGCTCGGCGCGCCCACCTGGTGCCCGGCGCGGCCGATCCGCTGCAGGCCGCTCGCCACCGAAGGCGGCGACTCGACCTGGATGACCAGATCCACCGCGCCCATGTCGACCCCGAGTTCGAGCGAGGAGGTGGCCACCACCGCCGGCAGCATCCCGGTCTTGAGTTGATCCTCGATCAGCGCCCGCTGCTCGCGGGACACCGAACCGTGGTGCGCCCTGGCGAGCACCGCCGGAGCCCCGGACGAGGCGCCGGACTGGGCCATGATCTGCGCGGGCGGACCGGTCAGCGCCGAATAGTTGGTCGGGCCGGGCGGTCCTACCGAATGTGGTTGTGCGTCATGTGGTTGTTCGTCGGCTTCGGGCTCGATCGCCTGTCGCGCGGCGTAGATCTCGTTGAGCCGGGCGGTGAGTCGTTCAGCGAGGCGTCTGGAGTTGGCGAAAACAATCGTGGAGTGATGCGACTCGATGAGGTCGACCACCCGCTCCTCCACGTGCGGCCAGATCGACGAGCGCGCCGGCTCGCCGGCCGCGGCGCCGGTGAGGTCGCCGGTGGGCGAGCCGAGCGCGGACATATCCGGCACCGGGACGACGACGTCCACGATGATCCTCTTGGTGTTCTCCGGCCGGACGAAGGTGACCGGGCGCCCACCGGTCAGGAACCGGCCCACCTCTTCGATCGGCCGGACCGTCGCTGACAGCCCGATCCGCTGAGCCGGTTTGGCGAGTAACGCGTCGAGACGGTCGAGCGAGACCGCAAGGTGCGCACCACGTTTGGTCCCCGCGACCGCATGCACCTCGTCGAGAATGACCGTGGTGATGCCGGTCAGCATTTCCCTCGCCCGGCTGGTGAGGAGCAGGAACAGCGACTCGGGCGTGGTGATCAGAATGTCGGCCCCGTCGCGGGCGAACGCGCGCCGGTCGCCGGCCGGGGTATCGCCGGAACGCACTGCGACGGTGATGTCCGGGGCCCGCTCACCGCGCCGGGCCGCCAGGGATCCGATCCCGATCAACGGCGAACGGAGGTTTCGCTCGACGTCGACCGCGAGGGCTTTGAGCGGTGAAAGGTACAGCACAGTGCAGCGGGCGGCGCCGTCGGCGGCTGGCGGCGCACTCACCAATGTGTCGATCGCGGACAGGAAAGCCGCCAGGGTCTTACCCGAACCGGTGGGCGCCACCACGAGCGTGTGATCGCCACGGCCGATCGCCTCCCAGGCCCCGGCCTGAGCGGGGGTGGGCTCGGCGAAGCTGGTCTGGAACCACTCCCGGACCAGCGGCGAGAACCGGGCCAGGGCAGCGCGCGGCTCCCCTTCCGGCTCCAGCGCGACACTCATTCCGACATTGTGCGGGGTGGCCCCGACAGTGGTGTCGGGCGTGCCCGTCCGCCCAGCCGAGGCCGACTCGGAGCCACCCCACCCGCCCAGCGCCGACTGCGCGGATTCAATCGGACTCACCCGTCCCACCCGCCACATTCCGGCCAACTTCGTCCGCGCCGCCGGAGATGATCCGCGCCGGGTACGCCCAGCTCCTGCCAGCCGAAGATGATCCGCGCGGGGAAGCCCAGCCGCGCCAAGATGATCCGCGCCGGGCCCAGCCGCGCCAAGTTTGATTCGCGCAGGAGCCCTGCTCAGGTCCACCCTAGCGAAAACCTCTTGTGAGTGAGTGCTCACTCAGCTACCCTTCGACCATGACCACATCGGCAGCTCGCGGGAGACCGACAGGTGCGCGCGCTTCGCCGTTGCCGCCGGAGGAGCGGCGGGAGGCAATCGTCGCAGCGGCCCTGCCACTGCTGCGTGAGTACGGAGCGGAGGTCACCACGCGGCAACTCGCCGAGGCCGCGGGTATTGCCGAGGGCACTATTTTCCGGGTGTTTCCGGACAAGGATGCCGTGATCAGGGCAGCCGTCGAAGCTGCGATGGACGAGCGCGAGTCCATCGCCGAACTTCGCCTGATCAATGTCGGACTCCCATTGCGGGACAAGATGATCGCTGTCGTTGAAGCGATGTCCCGGCGGCTCGAGCAGGTGTGGGATCTGCTGTCGGCGCTCAAGATGTTCCCTGCGCCGGAGGAGCATCGATTCCGACCGGCCAAGCCGCCCCCGCACACCGGGACGGGCGTGGACCGGGAGGTCGAAGCCATACTGGCGCCGGAAGGGGCGCTGCTCAGGGTCGACCTCGCCGAAGCCGTCAGACTGCTCCGCCTGATGACCGTTGCCGGCACCCATCCACGGATCACCGAAAATAATCCTTTGAAACCCGAACAGATCGTCGATGTACTTCTCGACGGTATCCGCACCCACGCACCCTGACTCTGCATCGAACACGAGGACACCCATGCTGATCCGCCTGCTCCGTACCTATCTCCGGCCCTATCGAAAGCCGTTGCTGGCAGTGGTGTTGTTCCAGTTGGTCGGCACCATTGCCTCGCTCTACCTGCCGAGGCTCAATGCCGACATCATCGACAACGGTGTGGCCAAGGGCGATACCGCATACATCTTCTCCAGCGGCGGTTTAATGCTCGGGGTGACGCTGCTGCAGATCGTCTGTTCGGTGGCCGCCGTCTATTTCGGCGCCCGGACAGCCATGGGCTTCGGCCGTGACGTCCGGGCCGCCATCTTCCACCGGGTCGGCGAATTCTCCGACCGTGAGGTCAACCAATTCGGCGCACCGTCGCTGATCACCCGGAATACCAATGACGTGCAGCAGGTCCAAATGCTGGTGTTGATGACCTGCACCCTGCTGGTCGCGGCGCCGATCATGGCCGTCGGCGGCGTGATCATGGCCATGTCGACCGACATCGGGCTGTCCTGGCTGCTGCTGGTCAGCGTGCCGGTGCTCGTCATCCTGATCGCGCTGATCGTCAGCCGGATGGTGCCGCAGTTCCGGAAGATGCAGGTTCGCATCGACGCCATCAACCGGGTGCTGCGGGAGCAAATCTCAGGGATCAGGGTGGTCAGGGCGTTTGTCCGGGAACCGCAGGAGGTCGCGCGGTTCGCCGAGGCGAATCAGCGGGTGACCGACACCGCGCTGCGGACCGGGCGACTGCAGGCACTGCTGTTTCCCACGGTCATGCTGATACTGAATGTTTCCTCGGTTGCCGTCCTCTGGTTCGGCAGCCACCGGGCGGATGCCGGGATGATCCAGGTCGGCGCGCTGATGGCGTTTCTGAATTACCTGTTGCAAATTCTGATGTCGGTGATGATGGCGACGTTCATGGCGGTGATGGTGCCGAGGGCCGCTGTGTGCGCCGAGCGGATCATCGAGGTCCTGGACACCGAAAGCTCCGTGCAGCCGCCGGTGTCGCCGAAGATGCCGGCGAGAAGGACCGGCCTGCTGGAGTTCTCCGGTGTCGAATTCGGCTATCCGGGCGCGAACGAGCCGGTGTTGTGCGGCATTTCCTTCCGCGCCGAACCGGGCCGGACGACGGCGATCATCGGTTCCACCGGAGCCGGAAAGACCACCCTCATATCGCTGATACCGCGCCTGTTCGACGTCACCGGCGGCACCGTCAAAATGGACGGCATCGACGTTCGCGAGCTTGCCCCGCAGACGTTGTGGGAACGCATCGGACTGATACCGCAGAAGCCGTATCTCTTCACCGGCACGGTCGCGTCGAACCTGCGCTACGGCAACCCGGAGGCCACCGACGAGGAGCTGTGGCAGGCACTGGAGATCGCCCAGGCAAAGAACTTCGTCCAGCGGATGCCGGAGGGCCTCGCCTCACCGATCGCGCAGGGCGGGACCAATGTATCGGGTGGGCAGCGACAACGGCTGGCGATCGCCAGGGCCCTGGTCCGCAAGCCCTCGATCTATCTGTTCGACGATTCTTTCTCGGCGCTCGACCTGGCCACCGACGCCCGGCTGCGGGCGGCCCTGGCGCCGCATACCCGGGAGGCGACGGTGATCATCGTGGCGCAGCGGGTCTCCACGATCATCGAGGCTGACCAGATCATCGTCCTGGAGGACGGGCGCATCGTGGATATCGGTCGGCACGAGGAACTGCTCGAAACCTCGCCCACCTACGCCGAAATCGTCCAGTCCCAGCTCACCAGCGAGGTGGCAGCATGAGCTCGCCACAGGCGCCGATCAACAAATCCGGAACAACCGAAGCCGGGAAGCAACCGGCCAAGGGCGGGCAGTCGCTGGAGGACAAGGCGACGATCCGTGCCGCCGGCCCGGCCCCCCGCGGCCCGTTCATGGGCGCTGGAATGCCGGCCGAAAAGTCGCTCGATTTCGGTCCGTCTGCAAGGCGCCTGCTGCAGCGGCTGCGGCCGGAGCGGGCCGGCGTCCTCGTGGTCTTCGTCCTCACGGTGCTCAGCGTCCTGTTCTCCGTACTGGGTCCCAAGATCCTCGGCCGGGCAACCGATCTCATCTTCTCGGGGATCATCTCCCGACGACTGCCCTCAGGGATCACCCTCGACCAGGCCATCGCGGGTGCCAGGGCCAAGGGGGACAATTCATTTGCCGACCTGCTGTCAGGGATGAGCCTGGTACCGGGTCGGGGAGTTGACTTCCCCGCCCTGGGTCGGGTGCTGTTGCTGGTCCTCGCGCTATATGTTGCCTCGTCCGTGTTCTCCTGGCTGCAGGGATATCTGCTCAACACGATTGTCCAGCGCACCGTTCTGCGGTTGCGGGCCGAAGTCGAGAACAAACTGAACCAGTTGCCACTGGCCTACTTCGACCGGCAGCCGCGGGGTGAGGTGTTGAGCAGGGTCACCAATGACATCGACAACATTTCGTCGTCCTTGCAGCAGACGATGAGTCAGCTCCTGACGTCCCTGCTGACAGTCATCGGCGTGCTGGTCATGATGCTGATCATCTCGCCTCTGCTGGCGCTGATCGCGCTGGTCGCCATTCCGTTGTCGCTGGTGGTGACAAAAGCCATCGCCAAACGTTCGCAGCAGATGTTCGTGGCCCAGTGGCGGCACACCGGCGGGTTGAACGGTCAGATCGAGGAGGCGTTCACCGGACACAGTCTGGTCAAGGTCTTCGGCCGGCAACCCGAGGTCGAGAAGACCTTCCAGAACAAGAACGACGAGCTGTACGCCGCCTCGTTCGGAGCGCAATTCATCTCCGGCATCATCATGCCCGCGATGATGTTCATCGGAAACCTCACGTACGTCGGGGTCGCGGTGGTCGGCGGTCTGCGAGTGGCCAGTGGGTCGATGAGCCTGGGCGACGTGCAGGCTTTCATCCAGTACTCGCGGCAGTTCACCCAGCCCCTGACCCAGCTGGCATCGATGGCGAATGTGCTGCAATCCGGCGTGGCGTCCGCGGAGCGGGTCTTCGAACTGCTCGACGAGAAGGAACAGACCGCGGAGGTGGCCCACATGACGCCCGTCCGCTCCACCGCGGGCCGGGTCGAATTCGAGCACGTCTCGTTCCGTTACGACCCGGCAACGCCCCTGATCGAGGACCTCTCGCTGGTCGCGGCGCCTGGTCAGACCGTCGCGATCGTGGGCCCGACCGGCGCCGGCAAGACCACGCTGGTCAACCTGATCATGCGGTTCTACGAGATCGACTCCGGCCGCATCACCCTTGACGGAGTGGACACGACACAGATGACCAGGAGCGACCTGCGCTCACGGATCGGCATGGTGCTACAGGACACCTGGCTGTTCGGCGGTTCGATCAGGGACAACATCGCCTACGGCCGGCCGGGCGCCACCGAGGCCGAGATCATGGACGCGGCCAGAGCCACCTACGTCGATCGCTTCGTGCACAGCCTGCCCGACGGGTACGACACGGTCATCGATGAGGAGGGCAGCAATGTCAGCGCTGGTGAGAAGCAGTTGCTCACCATCGCCCGGGCGTTCCTGGCCAGTCCGGCGCTGCTCATCCTCGACGAGGCCACGTCGTCGGTCGACACCCGCACCGAGGTCCTGGTGCAGCACGCGATGGCCGCGTTGCGTACCGACCGGACCAGTTTCGTGATCGCCCACCGCCTCTCGACGATCCGGGACGCCGACCTGATCCTGGTGATGGAGAACGGTCGGATCGTGGAGCAGGGCGACCACGAAACACTGCTGGAGGCGCGCGGGGCCTATTCCAACCTCTACAACGCCCAATTCGCCGGCAGCATCGTCGATGAAGAGAACCCGATGCCGACGGCAGGTGCTGTGCAGCGCTGAGCCGGCGCCTGCCACAGCGTGCCCGTCCGCGAAAGATGTTGCCACAGTTGGGTTCACCCGGGACGCAGAGCCACCGGTCCGCCGAAATCGTGGGCCGGTGGCGCTTGTCTCACCCTTCGGGCACCCGCCGGGCGAGCGTCGTCGGGTACTGTGGCCTTGTTGATGTGTGCATTCCGCTCACATCAGGGTCGTTGCTGTCGGAGCCGATGAGGGTTCCGAATCTCCCGCGGGCGCCACCGAGCGCACCGATGGTCCCCCAGCACCACGGCCGGACATTGTATCCAACCGTGAGGAATGCTTTTCTCCATGACTTCTCCCCGTAATTCTGCGCGCCCGCATTCGGGTGCCCGAACCGGAAACTCCGCCAACTCCGATGCCCGCCGCGGCGCTGGCCGATCCGGCGCCGGCCGATCGGGCGCAGGCCGCAGCGACGCCCGAAGCGCCGGCGGGTCGACCACTTTTTACTCCAGCGGCTCCTTCCCGTCCAACGGCAGCTCGGCCGGCAGCATGTTCTCCCCCGGCGCCTTCTCGGCCGGAATCCCGGACACCACCGGCCGTTCATCGCAGGGCAACCCGCCAGCGGCTGCCCGAACCACCCGGCCGCGCAGGGCACAGCCCCGTACTGAACAGACCCGCAACGATCACTCGACCCCGCTCGAAAGGGTCGCCCCGTCCACCGGGTTCCAGGTCGAGGACGAACGGCCGGGAGCGGCCCGCCGCGGTCGTGGCGGATCAACCACCGCCGGCTCGAAGCGGCCGTCCGTCGCCATCCAGAGCACACCCGACGAGACTGCCGGCTCACTGTTCGCGCTGACCACCACGGTCACCGCCGACGCCGCACCGCTGGCCGATGTGACCTTCGCCGAACTGGGCGTGCTGGACAAGCTGATCGCCCCGCTGGCAAAGCTGGGGGCCATCTCGCCCTTCCCGATCCAGGCCGCCACCCTGCCGGTCTCACTGACCGGCCGGGACGTACTCGGCCGAGGCCGCACCGGTTCCGGTAAGACGATCGCCTTCGCCGTGCCGCTGGTCACCAAACTGGCCGGTGGACGCCGCACCCCCAATCGGCCGCGTGGGCTGGTCGTGCTGCCCACCCGCGAGCTGGCCCTACAGGTGCAGCGGACCATCGAGCCGCTGGCCGCCGCGCTGGGCCTCAAAACGGTCACCATCTTCGGCGGCGTCGGCCAGGGCAACCAGACCGCCGCGCTGCGGGCCGGCGTCGACATCGTCATCGCCTGCCCCGGCCGCCTCGAGGACCTGATGCGCCAGGGCTTCTGCAACCTCGCGGATGTCGAGGTCACCGTGCTCGACGAGGCCGACCACATGGCCGATCTCGGTTTCCTGCCCGGCGTTCGTCGGATCCTCAAGGCCACCAGACCCAACGGCCAGCGGCTGCTGTTCTCGGCCACCCTCGACAACGGGATCTCGGTGCTGGTCAAGGACTTTCTGACCGATCCGGCCGTGCACGCGGTCGATGACGTCAGTTCGCACATCGAAACCATGACCCACCACGTGTTCGCGGTCAGCAAGGACGACCGCAGCGAGGTCATCCGGCAGCTGGCCATCGGCGGCGGGCGGCGGATGTTGTTCACCCGGACCAAGTTCGGCGCTAAGAAGTGGGCCGCCGCTCTGTCGAAGAACGGCATCCCGGCTGTCGACCTGCACGGCAACCTGTCCCAGAACGCCCGCGAGCGCAACCTGGCGGCATTCTCGTCGGGTTCGGCAAAGGTGCTGGTCGCCACCGACATCGCCGCCCGCGGCATTCACGTCGACGACGTCGAGCTGGTCGTCCACCTGGACCCGCCGACCGAGCACAAGGCCTACCTGCACCGCTCCGGCCGGACTGCCAGGGCCGGCGCCGGCGGAACGGTGATCACCGTGATGCTCCCCGAGCAGACCGAGGACGTCCGCAAACTGATGAAACTGGCCGGGATCTCGGCGACCACCGTTGCCGTCCGTCCCGGATCACCGGCGATCGGTCAACTGGCCGGCTGATCCACCGGCACGACCCAGCGGGTTACGGCTTCAGGCATGAGAAATGACCGTTCGACGACAGTGGCCCTCACCGATGGTGGGGGTCTTTGTCGTGCCGAAAATGTCATCGGCAAATTGATTGCCCGCGGGAGACTCGCGTCTTGACTGGAGCCAACGCCGTAAGTGGTCGTGAGTTCACGTTGCGGGTAGTGCCTGGGCGGGAGGGGGGCATCGGGGGCTCAGCCGACCTCGTGAGGGGGTTCGGCTGACCCGCTGCCATGGTTTGGCCCAGAAGTTTTCCGGGGAGATTTCGCCCGCTACGGGGGTGAGTTTCAGTGTGTCTCGGTACAGCGACCAGCCGTAGACGAAGTATTCGCCGGGCTTGTTGGCGGCGGGCGTCGGCGCGTGCCCGCCGCCGTCGATCATTCGCCATTGCAGAGTGTTTCGCTCGGTGGTCCACCTTCCGTACCCCCAGGTGCAGGCTCGTGTGTTCTCCTGCGTGAACGCGAATAGCCCGCGATCGACAACGAACACCCAGTTCCCGTAGTTCTCTGGGGTGGTGTCGTCCGGGGCGGTCCCGACGGCGACCATGTCGTCGTGGGTCGTGGTCATCTCGTAGACGCCATCCAGCGTGGTGGGGTGGCCGGTCGTTGGGGCGCCCTGTTCGCTCGGTACCGAGAGGTCCGCACAAAAGGGTGGTGCCGGGTCGGCGCCCGAGGCAGTCAGCTGGGCGCGGATGGAGTCGATCTGGTCGAGCGCGCGGCTGGTCCTGGGGTCGCTGCGCAGCCAGGTCAGGACCGGCTGGGTGGCTTGACGGAGTTGGGCAAGTTGGGCGGGGCTTGCCGTGATGAATCGGAGTGTCTTCCGGCGGCACAAGTTGCCGATCGATTCCTTCTCCTCGTCGAGTTGCGCTGTCGGGGATATCGCGGCCTTCGCTGCGGCTGCAAGCGCGGCCCGCTGCGGTCCGGCCAGGGAGGCAAATGAGGTGGCGTTGGCGAAGATCACCAGCGGCCGGGGCCAGAGGTTGACGTTGGCCGTGACGGTGGATCCGGGTCGGTCATAGCGGTTGCCATCGACGCTCCCGAGCTGCTGCTCGACACCGTCGAAGGCGTCGACCGAACGGCCCGCGAAGAGGTACGGAACGGCTGTGGCGTGCAGGGCGCGGAAGGTGCGAGTCGCGACAACGGATGCGCTGATCGCGAGGGTGCTGCCGCGGTAGTCCTCCGGGCCCAGGAGTCTGCGGTTGAGCCCGACCGGTCTGCGGATAGGCCCGGGCAGGATCCCGATGCCGGTAAGCCCGGCGCCCGCAATACCGCGGAGCATCGTGTCGGCGACATCGCTTTCGAGTACGCGCCGCTCCAGTGCAAGGCCGTCCACGGCGAACGGTGCGATCAACGCGTCGAATGCGCGGATCCCCAGACCGTTCCAGACGCGGACCGGTGCGACGCCGAGCCACCCGTGGCCGGCCTGCACGTAGCGGACCAGGTCAGCCTCGGCCCTGGCCTGCCCACCGTGCCAGTTATTGTCCAGTTCGATGCGCAGGGCGCCTTTGGAGAGCCGCTCCACGGCCGCCACGAAAGGCTGCACTTCATCCGCGCTGCCGGGGTTGACCATGGTCAGGACGACCGGGTGGGTCTGGCTGGTACCGCCCGCCTTGTTCACCGAAGGGGTGCAACCGGCAAGGACCAGGTTCAGGCTGACCGCGACGCAGATCAAGAGGAGCCGAACGGGTCGACCGCACACGGACGCCGCCTCCTTCACCTCTGATGGTCGACCTAAGAACCGGGCGCTGCGCCGCTTCGAAGCAGGCCCCAATCCGAGTCGCAATGAATCAGGGTGGACCCGGGTCACCGCGCCCGCAAGTGAGCCAGGACGGCCAGGACACGGCGGTGGTCATCCGGTGACTCGACCTCCAACCCCAACCTGGTGAAGATGTGCGTGACGTGTACTTCGACCGTCTTTTGGCTCAGGAACAGACGTTCCGCGATTGCTCGGTTGGACCGGCCCTCGGCCATCAGCCCGAGGACCTCCCTCTCCCGTTCGGTGAGCTCCTGCAGCTTTCCCGGGAATGCGGGACGACGCAGCAAACGCGCGACGATCGTCGGGTCCAGGACGCATTCGCCCGCAGCGACGCGATGAAGTGCATCGGCGAGCACCGCGATATCCGAGACCCGTTCCTTGAGCAGATACCCGCTGCCCCCGGGATGATGCTCCAACAGACGCATCGCGTAGCGCGATTCGACATGGTGGGACAGGACGAGAACGCCCACCCCCGGGTAGGTTTCTCGGATCTGCCGTGCCGCCACCAGGCCCTCGTCCGTATACGTGGGCGGCATTCTGATGTCGACCAGCGCAACGTCCGGCTCGGACAGCTGAACCAGGCGATGAAGTTCGGTCGCGGTTCCGACTGCGCCGACAACCTCACATCCCGCATCGACCAACAGCCGCGCGAGTCCCTGCCTGAGCAGGACCTCGTCGTCCGCGATCACAATGCGCATGGGATCTCCGCACCGATGCGCACGAACCCAGTTTCGGTGCGCAACACCTCGAGCCGACCGTCGACGGCGCCGACCCGATCCTCGAGGTCGAGAATCCAGGGCTTCCCGCCGGCATCATCGCCGCCGTCGAGTTCCACGTCCAACCTGAGCAGCCGCGAAGAGCGGCTCATCCTCACGGTCGCTGTGTGCGCTCCGCTCCGCCCGATGGATTCGGCGATGACGAAGTACGCGGCCGCCTCGACGGTAGGGTCCAGCCGAACGTCCTCCAGACATGCGATCTTCACGGGAACGTCCGCGCCCTCAGCGAATGCTTCGACAGCTTGCGCCAGACCCTCATCGCCAAGCAGCGCGGGAAAAATACCGTGCGCCAGCTGGCGAAGCTCGTTGACCGCGCACGTCAGCTCCGTCTCCACTTCACCTGCCAGGGCCAGCATGTTCGGGTCGGCCCCTGGTCCCCACCGACTGCGGATCACCCGCACCTGCAGCAGCAGGGTGACCAGACGCTGTTGGGCGCCGTCGTGCAGGTCACGCTCCAGACGCCGACGTGCCGCGTCCGCGGCGGCGACGATCCGCCGGCGCGACGCGCCGAGGCGCTGCAGCTGGGCGGAGAGTTCGGCCTGTAACCGCTCGTTGTCCAGTACCAAGCCGGCCGTGCGAGCTACCTCCTCAGCTGTAGCCGGGTCATCCAGCAGGCCAGGGCGGTGGGTCAGGACGGCCATCGGCCGGCCGCCGCGGACCAGCGTCGTGGCGGGACCGTCCACTATCAGCGGGCTGCCCCGCGCATCCACGAGCCCTCCGCCGCTCAACGGATAGGCCAACCGCAAGGAGTCATCGCCGAGCGTCTCGGCGAGCACGTCGCGCAATCCACCCGTCGGTGGTGACCTGGCCAGATCCACGACCAGCCGCGCAATCTTGTTCCTGGTTCGACGTCCTCGCAACCAACCGAGCGCAACGCCGGCCCCGATCGCGACAATCGCGGAGGCCTCCGCGAACCACAGCCTGCGGTCCCACGCGTCGTAGCCCAGCACGGGTCGGATGAGCTGGCGTTCAGAGTCGGCCGCCACGAAGCCGAGGTACCCGGCGCCCGCGACCAACACCGGCCACTTCCAGCGCCGCAGCACCGGACTGGACCTGAGCAGCCGACGGATCGCCAGAACTACCATCGCCAGTGACCATGCCATCTGTAGGGCGGCGCCGGTCCGGGCCGCGTGCTCCTGCACCACCGGCGATCCAGCAGTCTGCAGCAGGTTGCGCGGGCACTGGCTGCAGCCCTGCGCCGCCGGGTCCAAAAACAGCGCGGGAAGAACTCCCAGCAGAAAGAACGAACTCGCATACGCGAAACCCACCGCGAGTCGCTCCGCAGATGAATCCAGCCGCCCGCTCGGAAAGCTCAACACTGCGTGCGCAACAACCGCCGGGCACATCCCGTAGCCGATCAGGCCCACCGTGAAAGCCGCCGCGGAGCCGATGCCCGGATTGTTCCACTCGGTCGCGAACCAGCTGATCCCCGCCGCGGCCAGCAGCGGTCCCGACCGGCTGGACGGCCTCTTCGCCCAGGTCAAAAGCCCAGTCGCCGCCAACGCCCAGCCGGGAACCAACACGCCCGCGACGCCCGCGATCGAGGCACCCGCCGGACTGTATGCCGGGTTACGACGCACAAGCGCGAGGGTGAGCAGGCCCACAGCGGCGACGACCGGCCACAGGGTTCGCCGCACAGCACTCCCGACACCGGCTAGCCCAGCCATGTCGACATCCAGGACCCGGGTGAAACCGTCCAAGAGATCGGCACGGACACCGATAGGCGGGTACCGCCGCCGACAGGGCTCTGGAGTTCAAGCCGGCCGCCCAGCGCCTCGGCCCGGTCGGCGAGCCCCCGCAGACCGGTACCCAGCCCCATGTCGGCGCCGCCGGCACCATCGTCGGCGACGACGACCGACAGGTGTGCCTCGTGCCGAGTCACCCGCACTTGCACGTGAGCCGCGCGCGCGTACTTCACCACGTTGGTGAGCGCCTCGGCGCAGACGAAATAGGCGGCCGTCTCGATCGCCTCCGGGAGCCTTCCGGGCGGCACGTCGAGCTGCACCGGCATGGGGAACCGCCGCGCCAACTCGTGCAGACCAGCCGGCAGGCCGCCTTCCGTGAGGGACCGCGGGTGCAGGCCACGTGCCAACTCGCGAAGGTCCGTACGGGCCCAGCCGACTGCCTGCACCAGCTGCCCCAGACCCGAGCCGTCCGCGCCGACCAGCTCCGCGACCCGCGCCAACCGGCGCTCGGCACCCCGCTGCAGCTTTTCCTCAAGCCGTCGCCGCTCGTCGTCGGCGGCGGTGAGGATCCCCCGGCGGGAGGCCTCGACGCTATCGATCCGTGCCTGTACCTCCGCGCGCAGCCGCACGTTCGCCATCGCCCACCTCGCCGCTGCGGCCACGTCGACCAGCAGGCCACGGTCGCTGGGCACGGCGCTGTCATGGATCAGCACGGCGAGGGGCTGTCCGTCCTGGACGAGCGGGGTCACCACCCGTGGACCGCCGGGCGGTGGAAGCTCGAGACCGCAACCGCTCTCCTTCACGTAGCGGCCCTGCGCCGCCAGCCAATAGCCGAGCACCAGGCTCGGATCGCCCAACGCTCTGGCGAGATGGTCGCGCAGAACGTCGGGGCTGGCCGCGTCGCCGAGGTCGATGACGAGCCCTGTCAGCGCGCCCCGGGTCGAGCCGCCCCATACCAGGTCAGCCCAGACGCCGATCGCGACTGCCGCCACCAGCAGGTCATACATCGCGAGGACGATCGTGTCCGCCATCGCACCGCCGAACCTGGCCGCCGGTCCTAGGGCCAGAGCCGCGGAGAGAGTGACCGAGGCGGCAAGCGCGACGGCAGCGGCCCGCCGGTCCGGCCCGGTCTCGACCTGGTGGCGGTACAGCGCCGCCAGCATGACGAGCAGACAGACATTCAGGCTCACGACATCGTTGGCCGCCAACGGGTAGACGGCAGACGAGAGATAACCGACCACGACCGCAACCCCTACAGCCGCTCGCCGAGGCCGCCCAGTCGGATAGCACAGAACCAAGTGGATCAGCAGACCGCGGTGCAGGAACGTCGCCGCCGGTAGCAGGTCGCCGAGCAACCAGGCTGCTCCGCTGAGCCCCAGCAGCACACCCGATGCGCTCGTCAGACACCAGGCAGACGCAGCGATCAGGACCCCCCCGACGACGAGGTCGGTGATGACCAGCGCGATCCCGCCGGTCATCGGGGCGCGCCTGGCTGCCCGGCGAGCCGCGCCGTAAGGGCGGCACCCGTCAGGTCCTGCTTGCTCAGGAAGCAGTGTGCCGGGCTATCTGCGAGCCGGCGGCGGTAGGCGGTCGCCGGCCGGCTCGAGATCAGCACAACGAGCGCGTTCGGTCCCGGCCGGGACACCAGCCGTTCCGCAACGACGAAGCCGTCCACGTCGGGCAACTGGACATCCAGCAGGACCACATCCGGACGCAGATGGGCCGCCGCGGCCAGGGCCGAAGCCCCGTCGGCAGCCTCCCCGACGACGGCGAAGCCCTCGGCCTCCAACAGGGCGCGGGCAACCGAGCGGAACTCCGCATGGTCATCGACGATAAGAACCGTCCAGCCCATGTGGCGCATCGTGGCACACCTTGGGCCGAGGAATATCAGGGCCAGCCCGTACCCGTGACCTCAACAACGGGCGCCTGCCCTGATGGCAACCCACCCATGCCCTCCTAGCTTCGGGAACTGGCAAACAACCCCCAAAAGGAGGGCGTGATGTTCCCCAGGAAACTCGCACTAGCGGCAGCGTTCGCGGTCGTCATGACGGCGGCAAGCCCCGCAACCGCACACGGCAACGAAGACGACGGGCAGGGCCTGATCGTGGCCGAACGCTACTCGCCACTGAACGGCGGAAACCCGCAGATCGTCGCAGTCAGTCCGACCGACGGCCACGTCCGGGTGTTGACGTCCGGGCATCGGGATGTGGCCGCGGACCTCTCGCCCGATGGCCGCACCGTCGTCTTCGAGCGCTGCCTGCACGCCGTGAACTGCGACCAGATAGGCACAATCAACATCTGGATCATGCGAGCCGACGGCAGCCACCAGCACCCACTGACCACCTGCGACGGCAGCAGATGCCTGGGCAGTTTCGACCCGTCCTTCTCACCCGATGGTCGCTCCATCGCATTCTCGCAGGATCGTCTCGACGCCAACGGCGTGAACTTCAACGGCATCTTCATCATGAGAGCCGATGGAACCCATGTTCGCCGCATCACCTCCAGCGGCCCGGACGGTGCCCCGGACGGTGGCCCGCACTTCTCGCCCGACGGCAAGCAGCTTGTCTTCGTCAGGGAGATACAGGGCAGCGCGCAGCTGATGCTCGTGCGCGCGGACGGCACCGGCCTGCGCCCGTTCCTGCCGGGGGTCGGCGCCGCCGGAGCGAACTGGTCACCCGACGGCAAACACATTGCCTTCGGACTATTCCGTCAGACCGGAAACACGGCCTTCAACATCGCCACTGCGCGGCCCGACGGTACGCACCTGCGGCTCATCACCAACGAACCACCAGTTCGCGCAGCCTTCGAGCCCGACTACTCGCCCACCGGGCGACGACTGGTATTCAGCGAAGCGGACGGCACCGGATGTCAACTGGTCATCGTCACCACCTCCGGCAAGCACCCGCGAACCCTGCCGACCGGCGGAGGCTGCTACGCCAACCCGAGCTGGGGACCCAAACCGTGAGGACCGCGGGCGGCGGGCCGTTGTGAACCGGTCGCTGTCCACGCCGGCTAAACGCCAATCTGGATAACACACTTGGGGTAGGACACCGGCAGCGGTGTCGAGGGCGTCAGCCCCGGCTTCACCCACGCACGGCGCTACTCACCCCCTACGTCGGGTCATCCGCCGCCGGCTGTTCCACGACCTTCACTACCGGGTCGAATTCCCCAGGACCGACTGGCAACGCCTGTCCCACCCCGACTGCGACCCGATCTGACTGGGATCCGCAGAAACCGGGCCACCCACCAGCTGCTGATCATAGACGAGGCACAGCGGCGGAAACCCGCGGCCTGCAACGGGTCCAAGCCTCTTTGACCGCTCGGATATGGGCGTGATCCTGATCGGGATGCCCGCGTCTACGGGCAACTCGCCCGCTACCCCCAGATTTGCAGCCAGATTAGCTTCGCCCACGACTACAAACCACTCGACCCAGAAGCCATCCTCACGATCCTGGCGCACTACTGGCGGCAACTCGGACTTCCCGATGACGACCTGCACCCGATTGATGTCCCAAATAGGCCCGGATACGCAACATCAACGACTTCTTAAACACCCCGTCGACCTGATCACCGCCACGGTCCCTCGTCATCGGCGCTCACTAACGACAAGTAGCTTGAGAAAAAGGTTCCAAAAAAAATAAGGTACATAGCGCTGACGAGCCGGCGGCAACTCCCGCCTGATCGAAGGACGCTTGGGCCACATCGGCCGCATCCTGGCCAGGCACGGGCTCGACGCGATCACCCCGGACGCAGTCGCGGCCGCCCGGGAAACCCTCGTCTTCGGCGGCTCACTACGCCGCTTGGCACCGTCTAGAGCGCGTCGATGACCTTCGGCATCTGCTCGGCCGTCAGATCGCCGAGCCTGTTGAATTCCTTCTGAAAGAGCGGGCCGACCAGTCTGGCAAGCCCATGGAATTCGATGGTGGCGTGATAAGTGATCGACGTGCCCGTCGAAATACCGGCGAACGTCATATCGTCCGTCGAGGTCGCAGTCTTGTTGTTGCCGACAAAGACCAGCCGGTCGTCGGCGCGGCGCTCGAGCCGATAGGTCAATTCGGTCTCCCTGCCCCGGAAGACCGAGACGTTGTGCCACGTCGAACCGACCTTCAGTGGCCCGTCATCGATACGGCTGCAGCTTTTCGTGCCGGGATCCCAACTTTCGGCATGGCCGAAGTCGGCCAGATACTCGATGACCTCTGCCACCGGCTTGTTGACGGAGAAGGTGCGTTGCACGCTGATCATTTGAATTCCTGTTCCTGCGACCCGATCACAAACGGGTCACCCGCTACCCGCTGGCCGCTGGTGCGACCAGTCGACTGAAGGCTACTTGTACCTACCGGCGCCGCTGATCAATCGAGCGGTTCGAAGAACGAAAGGACGTACTGCTCCCCCACAGCCGGGAGATCAGGTGGATTCCACCGTGGCTGCCGGTCCTTGTCGATGATCTGGGCCCGGATGCCCTCGGCAAAATCGAGGTGATCCAGGAATCGGCTGCCGACCCGCAGATCCTGCTTCAACACCTCGTCGAGCGTCATCGAACCGGCCCGCCGGACCGCTTCCAAGGTGACCTTCAGGGCGGTCGGCGACATCGCACCCAGCGCATCGGCGGCGGCGTGGGCGCCGGGCTCCGAATGCCCTCGTAGTTCAGCCATGATCTCCTCCATCGACGCGGCGCCGTAGCAGGCATCGATCCACTCCGGATGCTCTGCGGGGCCGGGTGCCGGAAGGTCATCGAGCAGAGCCCCCGCCCGCAGTCGTTCGGCCAGCACCGGCAACTCGGCCGACGGAACCAGATGGTCGGCCAGGCCGGCGTGGACTGCCTGTTCTCCGCTCAGCCGGGCGCCGGTCAGCGCAGCATGCACACCGAACCGGCCGGGCGCCCTGGCCAGCAGATACAGGGCGCCGACGTCCGGCGAGAGCCCGATCGCGGTTTCCGGCATGGCCACCTGGGAACGCTCCGTGACGATTCGGACCCCGGCGTGCGCCGAGATGCCCACTCCACCACCGAAAACGATGCCGTCCATGAAGGCGACCACCGGCTTGGGATAGTGGGCGATGGCCGCGTTCATCTGGTACTCCTGCGCCCAGAAGTCGTGCGGCTTGGTGTCTCCGCCGTGGATGCCCTCGTAGATCTCGCGGATATCGCCCCCCGCGCACAGCCCCCGGTCGCCGGCGCCGTCGATGAGAACCGTTGACACCGAACGATCTTCGGACCATTCGGTCAATGCGGCCGCGACCGATCGGATCATCGAAAGGTTGAGGGCGTTGATCTTGTCGGGCCGGTCAAGGGTGAGATGGCCGAGCCGCCCCTCGACGCGGACGGTCACCTGCGAGTCGCTCATCGAAGCCACGCTACTGCCGCCCCATTTCCTGATCGGTTTCCCGGCCGAAAAGGGGACCTGGCGCCCCCGCTGCTGGCAGAATGCCGGGCATGTCGCTGCTTCCGGGCGACGTCTTTGCCGGATTCACGATCGAGCGAGAACTGGGCGCCGGCGGCATGGGCGTCGTCTACCTCGCCAGGCATCCCAGACTGCCCCGGCGGATCGCGCTGAAGCTGCTGCGGACCGACCTCGGCGCCGATCCGTCGTTCGTCGGGCGCTTCCGGCGGGAGGCGGACACGGTGGCCCGGCTCGATCATCCCAACATCGTCCCGATCGATGATTGCGGAGCCGATGGCGGGCAGCTGTGGATCAGCATGCGATTCGTCGACGGCGTGACCGCGGATCAGGCCCTGGCGGAATCGCCGGCGGGCATGCCGGCCGGACGGGCAGTGTGGATCGTCGAGCAGGTCGCCGCGGCGCTGGATTTCGCCCACCGGCAGGGGCTGGTGCACCGTGACGTGAAGCCGGCCAACATCCTGCTGACCCCCGCAACCGACGACGAACCCGAGCGGGTCTGGTTGACGGACTTCGGCGTGGCCAAGGCGATGGGTGAGATCGATGCCCAGGCAACAGCTCTGACGATGGCCGGCGGCATCGTCGCCACCCTGGACTACGCCGCGCCCGAGCAGATCGAGAGCAAACCGCTGGACGGCAGGTGCGATCAGTTCGCGCTGGGCTGTGTGCTCTACAAGTTGCTGACCGGACGGGTGCCGTATCCCGGCGAGAACCTGGCCGCGAAGGTCTACCAGCGGATGCACCAGCCGCCGCCAATACCGACCGCCGCGCGGCCGTCGCTGCCGGAAGGCCTGGATACGGTCGTCGGCCGGGCGCTGTCCCGGGACCGCGAGGACAGGTATGCCAGTTGTCGCGCTTTCGCCGCGGCAGCCAGGAGCGCTGTGTTAGCGGCCGGGGCAGTTGCGGCGGCGCCCAGCAACAGTCCCGCCGAAACTGTTCGCATCACCGACCTGCCGGATGGCGGTGCGCCCACTCCGACCGGCGACGCGGGCTCCACCCGGATGCCGGCAGGGACGGCAGGGGGGATTCCAGGTGGCCATACCCGCCGGCTCGACGTGGACAGCGTGAACAGCGTGGACAGCGAACCGACCCGCCGGGTCGCCGATCTTCCCGCCGAGCATGGCACCGGTGCGCCTCCCGTCCGCAACCCGCGACCGCCGGTCACCGATCCACCACACGCCGATGCCCCTTGGCGCAGGCGGCGCGCCATCTGGCTGGCCGCCGGAGCGACGGTGGTCGTCCTGGTCGTCGTCCTGGCGGTGAATCTGCTGGGCGGTGGGGCGGTTTCGGGTACCGGTTCGATCACCGGCACGACCACTGCTTCGGGGAAAACCGCGGCCGGCACTCCTGCGACCGCCCCGAGCAGCTCTTCCACCGCGACGAGCGTGCGCAGCTCCGAGGGTGGTCGGGCGACCACGTCACCATCAACCGAAGCTGCGTCATCGGGCGATACGCCCTCCCCGTCACCCGGCAGTACGCCCTCCGCGGCGCCCGGTCTCCCGCACTCGGCCCCGCTGCCGCCGACGTCATTGGTGGTGTCGCGGCGATACGGCAAGGAATCGGCGCTCTACGAAGTGGATTCGGCCACCGGAAGCGTCGGTAAGCGCCTCACTGTGCCGATTTCCATGCCACAGAACCCGCTCATAGCCCCGGATCGGGGAACGATCGTCTACCTACAGGCGGACAACGCAGGCAACACCATCCGGACTGCCGCAGCCGACGGCAGCGCGTCTCGCGACCTGTTTGCCGCCCGACTGCCCGGCTGCACGAGCGTTGGCCGACCGGCCTGGGCAGCTGCGGATCCCAGCCACCTCGGCATCATCTGCGGGGTCGCCGGCGGTCGGAACGAATTGCGGATCATCGACCTCAGGGGCGGGGCCGTCCGCACGCTCACCAACAAGCTGGCGAGAATTGACGACCTGTCCTTCTCGCCGGACGGGCGTCTGGTGACCTATTGGGGATCGGAGAATCCCAAGAGCGGCAGCGGTGCGCTGTATGTCCGGTCGGCCGACGGCAGCAACGAGCCCAGGGCGATCACCGACCCGACGGCCGGGTCCGACGCCGACCCGATCTTCTCCCCCGACAGCCGGCGGATAGCATTTGCCCGACGAACTCTGGCGGCCGATAAGAGCCGTTCCCATTACCAGATAGCGATCGTCGATATCGACGGCGCAAACCCGACGGTCCTCACAGACGGGGATTCCGAAAGCCAGGGACCTGCCTGGTCGCCTGATGGAAGCCAAATCGCCTATAAAAGCAATGCACCCGAAGGCGATGCGCCTGCCAAGGACGAGATATGGGTCCTGGACGTGGACGACGGCGCAACTGCCCATCAATTGATCACCTCCGACCCGGGATCGGTCAACGGCTCACCGGCCTGGAGCAACCGCTGATCTACTCCCGCCGCTTCGCCGCTGTTGTTTGCGTGCAGGGGAGCGGGGTACCTCTCCTGGGACGGCCCTACGACGCGCCGATCAGCGGCGCGCGTCCTAGGATCGTCGGTCAGTGACAACACGCAAGTTGACCGTACGCATGTTGACCGAAGGGCAGCCCGCCATGACCACTAACACTCCGAGTCGTGATCCCCGGTATGCCGATCACGGAGAGCGACACCCGGCCCGGGCAACTGCCATTTCGATAGCGGCGGCAGTCGGCGGCTTTCTCTTCGGTTTTGACACGGCCGTGATCAATGGCGCGGTCGATTCCATCGAGAGCCACTTCGCTCTCACCGCAGCAGTCACCGGGCTGGTGGTGGCGATCGCGCTGATCGGCTCCGCCGTGGGCGCCTGGTACGCCGGCATGCTAGCGGACAAGTGGGGTCGACCGAAGGTGATGCTGGTAGGCGCCATCCTGTTCCTGATCTCGTCCCTGGGGTCCGGTCTGGCCTTCGCCACCTGGGATCTGGCGCTGTGGCGGTTCATCGGCGGTCTCGGAATCGGCGTCGCATCGGTCATCGGACCGACCTACATCTCCGAGGTGGCCCCGGCCTCGCTACGGGGTCGGCTGGCCTCGCTGCAGCAGATGGCCATCGTGCTCGGAATCTTCGTCGCCCTGCTCTCCGATGCCTGGCTGGCCGGCGGCGACGGTGGGGCGCTGGGAACCCGATTCTTCGGTCTACAGGCCTGGCGCTGGATGTTCCTGGTCGGCGTCATCCCGTCGATCGTGTACGGGCTGCTGTCCCTGGGCATCCCCGAATCGCCGCGCTATCTCGTGGCCAGAGGAAAGAACGAGGCCGCAAAGAAGGTGCTCCGCCGGGTCCTCGGCGAAACACCGGCGGAGATCGACGACCGGGTGGCCGACATCCAGAACTCACTCAAGCGGGAGGACGCGCCGTCGATGCGCGACCTGCGCGGAAAGCGGTTCGGCCTGCTGCCGTTGGTCTGGGTGGGCATCCTGCTCGCCGCATTCCAACAGCTCGTCGGCATCAACGTGATCTTCTACTACTCGACCTCACTCTGGAAATCGGTCGGCTTCGGCGAATCGTTCTCCTTCACCGCTTCGGTGATCACCTCGGTGACCAACGTCGTCGTGACGGTGATCGCCATACTGCTCATCGACCGGTTGGGTCGGCGCCGGTTGCTGCTGATCGGGTCGGCCGGGATGTTCGTCTCACTGGCCCTGATGGCTGCCGGATTTGCCCACGCGAAGCTCGTCACCGATGCGAAAGGGGTGCTGGCGCCACAACTCTCGGGGTTCTGGGGCACGTCGACCCTGATCGCGGCCAATGCCTTCGTCATCTTCTTCGGCGTCTCCTGGGGACCGGTGATGTGGGTCCTGCTCGGAGAGATGTTCCCGAACCGGATCCGGGCGATGGCCATGGCTCTTGCCACCGCCGCGAACTGGGTCACCAACTTCATCGTCACCGTAACTTTCCCGCCGCTCCGGGACCTGTCGCTCGGCGTGGCCTACGGCCTCTATGCGATGTTTGCTCTCCTTTCCTTCTTCTTCGTGCTGGCCAAGATTCCGGAGACAAAGGGGATGGAACTGGAGGACATGTCCATGGAAACCATGACAAGGCCCAAGCGAAGAGCGCGGCAAGCCTGACACCACGCGGCGACACCAACGTTGGGCGAAACCAACGTACGGCGACCTCGACGTACGGCGACCTCAACGTACGGCGACGGTCCGACAGCCGAGTAATGGGTTACTCCAGCCACTGGCCGACGCAATGGCGAACGCGCAGAGTTGGTGGGATCCGCGGGCCGACGGGGATATATCGGCAACGAAGCCATGGAGCGGTCCGGCCTGTGGGTAGACGCGCCCGACGTCGGCTCGGCGCAGGTTCGCCAGGTAGCCCGGCCGGCCGTGGCGGCCGGCAGCCGACAGGTCGTACAGGTGAATTTGCACGATGGCCCGCGGATGGCCCGGATCGATGGCCCAGCCGGCTGCCGTCAGCACCGACCCGGTCACGGTCACCCGATCGAGATGCCCGAACGGATTGTGGATGACGACCGTCCGGCAGCCGATCAGCGGGTTCGCCGTTCCGGCACGGGCGATCGCGTATACGCACACGGTGTTGGCCCCGGGCCCGAGCATCGGGACTTTTCGGGAGAATCCCGATCGTGGGCCGGCCCACGGATAGGCGCGGGCCACGTCCGCTCTGGGCAGCGCGGTGAATGTGCCGGCGTAGCCGACCCGGCGGCCGGCGCCGGTCACGTAAACATGAACCTGCGTGGCCGCGGTACCGGAAGCCGGATCGGCCGCCCAGCCGGAAACGGTGAGTTGCCGGCCGGCGGCGACGGCAACCGAATCGACCGCTCCGATCGGCGGGCGGTCCGGTGACCACGCCACACCGACCTTGTTGTAGATGTAGGGGTGGCGGGCGGGGTCCAGCCAGCGGAGCAAAGCAACCATGGAAGCCCGGGAGACGGCAACACAGCCCGCGGTCGGCGAGCCGTCGGTCACGTGCAGGAACATCCCCGAGCCGGCGCCGGGAACCCGGGACATGTTGTAGTTCATGTTGACCACATAGTCGTAGACGGACCCGGAATAGAAAAGGTTCTCGCTCGCGCCGCCCGGGTCGGTGGACCGTCGGACGTGCATATTATAGGTCGCCGACGACGGATTCTCGTCCCACCAGTCATTGGCGTCGGTCTGGAAATAGGGAAGAAGGGTGCCTGGGTCCGGCTGCCGGCCGAACGCCTGGGTCAGCGCGAAGGTGCCGGCCGGGGTGTGGGTGCTGCCCTCGCTGGCCGGGCCGATCCCGGCCCCGCCGACGTGGGCTGCCATCGGCCCGATCGCCACCGCCCAGGCTCCGTTGCTCCGGCGTTCCCATGCGGTCAGGGTCGCGGTGGTGGAGCCGGCGGTGGGCGCGTTGACCGCGATGAGTTGGCTCGAGGAGGCGGGCGCCGGGCTCGGCTGCGCCAAAGCCGCGACACCGGTCGTCGGGCCAAGGGAAGTGTCCTGCGCGGCCGCCGGCCGTGGTCGCACCGCGGATCGGGATCCGGTCGATCCCGCAGCGGCTGATCCGGCTGAGGCCAAACCCGCGGCGGCTGCTGATCCAACGCCTGCCGACCCGACGAGCAGCAGCGCGACCAGAGCCGCAGCCGGGATCATCATTGCAACGGTTCGGATGCGCACCGGGCGGTCCCCTCTTTCGGGCCGGCCACTCGGGTCGCGACCGTCGTGCAGTGCCGATGGTAGCCCGCCGGGCCGCAGGGGACTGCCGAGAATTGCCGGTGACGTGCGATGTCAGACTGTGCCGACCACATGGCAGCGAATGCGGCGGACAGGATGAGAGGCAGCGTTCCATGGAATTTCTCAGGGTGGGATCGGCCGGATCCGAGCGGCCCGTCGTCCGGAGCGCCGGTCGGCACTATGACCTCCGTCGGCTGACCGATGACATCGACGGCAGCTTCTTTTCCACCGACGGTATCGACCGCACCCGGCGGGCACTTCTCGCCGAAGAACTCGCGGCCACCGATGTCGGCGGCGAACGGGTCGGGGCGCCGGTCGCCAGACCGCACGCGATCTGGTGCATCGGGATGAATTACGTGGCGCACGCAGCAGAGTCGGGCTCACTGCCCCCGACGGTGCCGGTGCTGTTCTTCAAGACGCCGAATACCGTCGTCGGCCCGTTCGACGACGTCCTGATTCCGCGGGGAAGCGAGAAGACCGACTGGGAGGTCGAGTTGGCGGTGGTCATCGGCCGGCGGACGCGATACCTGGATTCCCCCGCGGACGCCCCGGAATACATTGCCGGCTACACGGTTTCCAACGACGTTTCGGAGCGGGCATTCCAACTGGAACAGTCCGGCGGTCAATGGTCGAAGGGAAAGTGCTGCGAGACGTTCAACCCGCTCGGCCCGGTACTGGTACCGCAGGAAGAGTTGGACAGCACCGATCTGCGTCTGCGCTCCTTCGTGAACGGCGAGCCGCGGCAGGATTCGTCCACCGCCGATCTCATCTTCGACGTCAACTTCCTGATCTGGCACCTGAGCCAGGTTGCGGTGCTGGAGCCCGGCGACATCGTCAATACCGGCACCCCACAGGGTGTCGCGCTGTCAGGGCGGTTTCCCTACCTGAAGTCGGGCGATGTGGTCACCGTCGAGATCGACGGGATAGGCGCGGCCACCCAGCGCGTGTCGGATGGCCGGACTCAGCCTGTACCCGAGCCGGGCCGCACACCGATGGTCAACAGCACGTTGGCGTAGATCCGGGTGTCGCCGGTGGCCACCGCGACGGCGAGATCACTCCCACGCGCAGCGTCGTAGAATTCCTGCCGCTGCATTTCGCGCCATGGCACGTCGGGGCCGAGAAGCCGCCGATAGCTCTGGTGCGCAGCAGGTGTCGAGCCGTCCGCCGGGACCATCACGGCCGCGGCCTCGATCGGTATGGTCGCCAGCAGGGGCGCCAGCACGTCGTCGACGGTGACCATCCCGGGGCTCAGATTGAGCTCGACGACCGAGGCCGCCGCAGCCCGGCCGGTGCTCATCGGATAATTACCGTCAGCCAGCAGAATCTGCGAGCCGTGCCCGGCACCGGCCAACGCCCGCAGCAGGCCCGGATGTATCAGTCGACCGAACAACACGGGCATTTCCTTTCGTCGAAGGCACCCGAATCGCCGGGTCACCCGCACGATATCCCGGTTCAGTCCTGCCGCTTGCCGCCGGCCAATCGGGTCACGATGAGCGCCAGTAGGATCAGCGCTCCGGAGACAAATTTGATCGAGTCGGCCGAGACCCCGGCGTAGTTGAGCAGCTTCTGGATGAGTGTGAGTAAAAGGATGCCCAGGAATGCACCCACCACCGACCCGCGCCCGCCATTCAGCGAGATGCCACCGATCACGCAGGCGGCGAAAACCTGGAAGATGTAGCCATCGCCCTGGCTGACCTGGACGCTGGCGAACTGCCCGGTATAGATGAGCCCGCCGACCGCGGCCAACACCGATGCGATGATCATGACCGTCCAGACGATCCGGTCGACCCTGATGCCCGCTGCCCTGGAGGCCGAAGCGTTGCCGCCGATCGCGAAAAGTGCCCGGCCCATTCGGGTGTATGTCAACACGAAGTAGCCGACCGCGAACAGCAGCACCGACAGGAGCACGTTCACCGGGACCCCGAGAAATGGCGTCCCACCCAGATAGAAGAAGGCTTCCGGCACCTTCCGGAGGGTTTGCCCACCGGTGAGGAAGGTCAGCAATCCGCGCAGCGCGATCAACATCGCCAGCGTCACTATGAAGCCGTTCAGGCCGAACTTGATGATCAGCAGACCATTGACGGACCCGATGAGTGCGCCGAGCAGCAGCGCCAGCGGGATGGCCATCCATTCCGCAGCCCAGGCGAACCCGCCGACATTCGCGGTCCCCATGCAGGCCCAGATCGCCACCCCCGGAGCCAGCCCGAATGTCGACTCCAGGGAAAGGTCCATCTTGCCGACGATCAGTACCAGCGCCTCCGCCAGCACGATCAGGCTGATCGCGCTCATGATCTCGAGCACGTTCAGCAGATTGGTGCCGGACAGGAACTTGTGGTCGACGAAATATCCGACCACCAGGACGCCCAGCACCGCGGGTACCAGCAGCAGATCACGCAGCGACGCCCACCGGAAGCGTCTGGGCTCGCCCGTGATGTCCGCCCTGCGCCCGGTCGCGGGCGTCGCCGCGAGCGTCCCCCCGCCGCCTGCCTCGGCCAGCTCCGTACCCGCCCCGCCCTTGTCGACAGCCGTCATGAGGCCAGTCCCTCCATCGCCGCGACCAATTCGTTGTCGCCCCAACCTTTGTCGAATTCGCCCGTCATCACCCCCTGGAACATCACCAGCACACGGTCACAGGCCCGCAGATCATCCAGCTCGTCCGACACCATCAATACCCCGGTCCCCGAATCGCCGACCTCCCGGACGGCTTCGAGCAGGGTCTGCTTGGACCGCACGTCGACCCCGGCGGTGGGCGTGATCAGCACGAGGACGCTCGGATCGGACGCGAGCGCCCTGGCCAGCACGACCTTCTGCTGATTACCGCCGGAAAGGCCGTCCACACCCTGGTCCGGGCCGGACGTCTTGATGTCCAGGCGTTCGATAGCTCGGCGGGCCAGGGTATTCCGTCGCCCGCCGAGGAGCAGACCAGCCGGGCCCAGGCGGTGCGGCACGGTGAGGGTGGCGTTGTCCGCCACGGTCATCGACAGCACCAGCCCCTGAACGTGTCGGTCCTGCGGTACGAATCCGACGCCGGCGGCCAACGCCGCCGACGCGCTGCCCGGCGTCGGTTGCCGGCCGGAAATGGTCAAGGTTCCGGAGTGGGCCTTGCGGAGGCCGACCACCGTCTCGCCGACCGCCGCCTTCCCGCTGGCGCCGCCGCCGGCCAGCCCGACGATCTCACCCCGCCCAACGGTGAACGATATGTGCGAGAACTCCCCGCTGCGGCCGAGATCGTCTACCACGAGAGCCGCGGCGCCGGCCACCGTCCTGCGGGACGGGCCATCGGCTGACAGGTTGGCCTCGCCCGTCATCGCCTCGACGAGCGAGTCGTGACTCAACTCGGTGACCGGCGCGGTGACCACATGGCGGGCGTCCCGGTAGACGGTGACGTCCTGGCAGATCTCGTAGATCTCTGAGAGGTGGTGCGAGATGAACATGAAGGTGACGCCCTGCCGCTGCAAGTCGCGAATCCGGTTGAACAGACGCTTGATCGCGGCGCCGTCCAGTTTTGCCGTCGGTTCGTCGAGGATGATGAACCTCGCGCCATAGGACAGGGAGCGGGCGATTTCGACCAGCTGTCGCTGTTCGACGTCGAGTTCCACGGCCTCCGTCCGTTCGTCGACCGGAATCGACCAGGCCTGCAAAATCTCTCTCGCCTGCAGCCGGATACCGGACCAGGAGATGAGCCGGCCCGGCGGAGCCTGCCTGTTGACGAACAGGTTCTCGGCCACCGACAGTTGCGGGATGATCGTCGAATGCTGGTAGACGCAGGCCACTTTCACCTGCCAGGCGGCCCGGTCGGCGACAGCCGGAGCCGGCTCGCCGCCGAACCGGATCTGACCCGAGTCAGGTGCCTGCAGCCCGGTCAGCACGGAGACCAGGGTCGACTTTCCGGCCCCGTTCCGGCCGACCAGGGCATGGGTCCGGCCGGCCGTGATGGACAGGCCGACATCGTCCAGAGCCACGGTCGGACCGAACCTCTTGGTGATGCCGATTGCCTCGACCAGCGGTGGCGCCGCATCGGCGGTGGAGCAGACCGCGGGTGTTCCGCCCGGGGCGGGAACGCCCATCACCCCTCCTCGAATCGGTGGATCGAACGGATCAGTCGGCGGCGGTCAGCTTCCGTTGCCCCACAGGTCCTTCGAGTCGAATTTGACCGTGACGAGCGAGCCCAGTTTGTCACCTGATTTGGTGACCACCGGGGCGGGGAGCTGGTCCTCCAGCATGCCGCCAGGAGTCTTGATGATGGTCGACTTGTGGTCGGTCGCTCCTTCGGGGAAGGTCTTGCCGGCGGCGGCCGCCTTTGCGTAGAACAGTGCCCACTGGGCATAGGCGTCGGCGGGCTGGGAAACCGTGGCGTCGATGTCACCCCGGCCGATGGCATCGAGTTCGGCCTTGATCCCGTCGTTGGAGACAATTGCGATGTGTGCGGCATCGCCGACCGGCTTCAGTTTGTTCGACCGCTTCAGCAGCGCCAGCGTGGGCTCGAGGAAGGCACCGCCGGCCTGCATGTAGATGCCGTTGACGGCACCCTTCACCAGCGCATCCTGCAATCCGGAAACCGCCTTGTCGCCCTTCCATTCCGTAGCGACCTCGACAACCTTGATCCCGGAATACTTCTCCTTCATGCACGCGGCGAAAGCCTCCGACCTGTCGCGGCCGTTGATGGACGCGAGGTCACCCTGGAATTCCACCACCGTGCCGGTGTTCTTCAGCGTCTCGCCGAGCACGATGCAGGCATTGGTGCCATAGGCGCGGTTATCGGCCCTGACCACCATGAAAACCTTTCCCGCATCCGGCCGGGTATCGACGGTCACCACCGGCACGCCCGCCTTGTCCGCCGCGGACAGGGCGGGTGCAACGGCGGCGGTGTCCTGTGGCGCAAGGACCAGCGCCTTGACCCCCTTGGACAACAACGTGTCGACGTTGGTCTTCAGCTTGGCTGCGTCGTTGTCGGATGCGGTGTTCTGCAGGGTGACGCCGACCAGTTTCGCCTTTTCCGGCACGTACTTGGCGAACGCACTCCAGAAATCGGTGTCGGACCGGGGTTGGTCCACCCCGACCACGACCGAACCGCCATCGCCCGACGCTGCGCTGCTCGAGGCATCGCTGCTGGAAACATCGCTGCCGGGCGCCGCGCTGCTCGAAGCGACACTGCTCGATGTTTCGCTGCTGGACGCATCGCTGCTGGAAACATCACTGCTCGATCCAGAACTGCCGGCCGCCGCACTGCTGGACGGAGCGGCTGTCGTGGTCGCCGATGCAGCGGGAGCGGTCGCAGTGCTGCTGGTTCTGGAACATCCACTCAGTGACACCGCCACTACCAGCGCGGCGGCGATCACCGGAAGAATTGGGCGAATCTTCATTCCTGTTTCCTCTCGAGTCAGCGATGCGCCACGGTGGGCACCGAATCTTCAATGCCGTGAAACTCGTCCCTATTGCTGCGGCGACCGGAGTCGCAGGCCCTGCATCCCACCGTCGACCGCCAGCGCCGTGCCGGTGGTGGAACCGGCGGACGGCGATCCGAGATAGACCACTGCCGCCGCGACTTCTTCCGGTTTGACCAACCGGCCGTGCGGCTGACGAGCCTGCAGCGCGGCCCGCTCCGCAGCGGGATCCTTCGCCCCGCTCAGCAGGCGGGCTACCCAGGGGGTGTCCGCCGTCCCGGGATTGACGCAGTTGCAACGGATTCCATCGCTGATGTGGTCCGCCGCCATCGCCATGGTCAACGCCTGGACGGCGCCCTTGCTGGCCCCGTACAGCGCCCGGTTGGGCAGGCCCGCGGTGGCCACGACGGAGCCCATGTTGATCACCGCCGCGTTCGGCGACTTCTTCAGATGCGGCAGAGCGGCCCGGGTCACCCGGACCACGCCGAGCAGGTTGACGTCGAGTACCCGCAGCCATTCGGCAATGTCATTGTCTGCAACGGTGCCCTGCGCGCCGATGCCCGCATTGTTGACCAGTACGTCCAGGCCACCCAGATGAGTGGCGGCGGATTCCATTGCGGCGCGGACTGCATCGTCGTCGGTCACATCAGCGGCAAAACCCGTGATTCCGGCGGGGAGGCCGGCGGCAATCGCAGACGCCAGGTCGAAGACCGCAACGGAGGCGCCGCGGGCCGCAAATGCCGACGCGGTGGCCAGGCCGATTCCGGCCGCGCCGCCGGTGACCAGCACCCGCAGGCCCGCCAGTTCGGGACCGGCCGGTGCGGGAGCCGGAAGTTCACCACCGGCAGGTTCACCACCGGCACGTTCGGGACCGGCATGTTCGGGACCGGCAAGCCCGGGGCCGGTCATGTCGGATCCCCGGCGGCGGGCCGATCGGCCGCCAGCTGCTGCCAGACCGAGCCGTCCGGATACGCGTGGGCGGCTCTCGAGGCCGGGAACATCTCCGAGGAGAAGCCCGGCTCCGAGGGCGCCGAGTATCTCCCGCGCCGGACGTGCACCGGGTTGACGAAATGCTCGTGGAGATGATCGATGTATTCCACAGCGCGGTCCTCCATGGATCCGGAGATGGCCACGAAGTCGGCCATCGCAAGATGTTGTACCAGTTCACACAAACCGACACCGCCGGCATGCGGGAAGACCCTTATCCCGAACTGCGCAGCCAGCAGCAGAATCGCAATGTTCTCGTTGACCCCGGCGACCCTGGCCGCGTCTATCTGGATCAGATCGACGGCCTGCGCCTGCAGCAGCTGCTTGAACATCACCCTGTTGTGGGTGTGTTCTCCGGTGGACACCGGGATCGGCGCAATTCCGCGACGAATGGCCGCGTGGCCGAGGATGTCGTCCGGGGAGGTCGGCTCCTCTATCCACGCGAGGTCGAACCCGCCCAGTTGGGTCAACCAGTCGATTGCCTCCTGCACGCCCCAGCGCTGATTGGCGTCCACCGCGAGCGCCACGTCCGGCCCGACCGCCGCCCGAGCCAGTTTGAGCCGCCGCTGATCATCGGAGAGATCAAGTCCCACCTTGAGTTTGATCGTCCGGAAACCGGCCGCAACTGCCTCGGTGGCCAGTCCGACCATTTTCTCGTCCGAATATCCGAGCCAGCCGGGCGACGTCGTATATGCGGGATATCCGTCCCGTTCCAGCTCTGCAATACGGTCGGATCTGGTCGGTTCTGCGCGGCGCAGGATGTCCAAAGCCCGGGCCGGGGTGAGCGCATCCGTGAGATACCGGAAGTCGACGAGGTCGACGATCTGCTCGGGACTCATCTCGGCGATCAGCCGCCATACCGGCTTTCCGGCCACCTTGCCGGCCAGATCCCAGGCCGCATTGACGACCGCGCCGATCGCCATCTGCATGACACCCTTCTCCGGCCCCAGCCATCGCAACTGCGAGTCGTCGGTCAACCTCCGGGCGAACGAGCCAAGATCCGCGACCAGTGGATCGACGGCCGAGCCGACCACCAGCCCGGCGAGAGCGTCGATGGCCGCGGTCTGGATCTCGTTGCCGCGGCCGTTGGTGAACGCAAAGGCGTGTCCGGACAAGCCTTCCTGGTCGGTGCGGAGAACCACATACGCGGCCGAGTAGTCCGGGTCCAGATTCATCGCGTCGGACCCGTCCAGGGTCAGCGAGGTCGGGAACCGGATGTCGGACGTCTCCAGCGCGGTGATCATCCTCACCCGGTCAGCCCTCACAGAAGTAAATGGTGGTGCGGCGGAAAACGAATTGCCCGGCGAGCGAGGGGGCGCCGACGCCACCTGCACCGCGCGCGCCGGCGAGCGGTAGACCTCTGATGTATCGACGAGTGTAGGTATATCAGCCAGATCTCACGATGTCTACCATCCGGCTCAGCTCAGCCAGATGTGTCTTGGCCGTTGGTCTATCAGCTGACCTGCAAATCTCCGGACCGGTCTGCGCCGCCCGAACCGCCGAGATTGATCAGATGGTTGACCCGCGTAATTCATCAGATAGGTAAGGCGGCACCGGACCACCAGGCCTTTGCGGTTCCCCGGATCCGCGAATCCGGCGCGGAGGTAAACGGGCGCGGGAGCCAGTCCGGGCCGGACGCCGCAGTCGACCGGCCCGGGTGTGCGGCCGCTTTGTGGGAACTGGGTCTGCGAGCATCTCGAGGAGTCGGCAGTAGCCGGTTTCCTTCCCTTGAAGGAGCACCCATGACACACCCACCGACGCCCCAGCGGGCGGTCCCGTCGGGTTCGACACCCGCCGACCCTCGGGACCCGTCACGGACGGGCCGATCAGGGACCGACCGATCGGGCACCGACACGGTCACCTCCGGCATGCGAATCGCCGCCGATTGGTCGTGGCGAGTGCTGATCGTCGCCGCCGCGCTGTATCTGCTGCTGTACGTCCTGCGCTTCCTGTCTGAGCTGACCATCCCGATCGTCATCGCCCTGCTACTCAGCGCTTTGCTCAGCCCGCTGCGCCGACTGCTCACCGCCCACGGCTGGAAACGGGGCCCGGCCGCGGTAACGGTTTTCGTCGCCGGCCTGCTGGCCGTCGCCGGCGTCGTGACCGTAGTCGTCGAGCAGTTCGTCGCCGGCTCCGCCGATCTCGCCGATCGGGTGAGCGGCGGCCTGGACAAGCTGCAGACCTGGCTGGTCACGGGGCCTCTGAAGCTGTCCCAGACACAGATCGACTCCGCGACGGCGGCGGCGAAAAAGGCCGTACTGAGCAATCGGGACAGCCTGACCTCCGGGGCGCTGACCACTGCGGGGTCGGTGGGCCGGCTGCTGACCGGGCTGGTGCTCGCGCTGTTCATCCTTTTCTTCTTCCTCCGCGACGGCGAAAAGATCTGGGCCTGGCTGGTCGGGTTGGCGCCTCGACGGGCGCGGGCGAAGATCCACGGCGCGGCCGACCGGGCCTGGTCCACCCTGGCCGGCTACGTCCGGGCGACCGTGCTGGTCGCCTTCGTCGACGCCATCGGCATCGGCCTGGGCCTCGTGGTCCTGGGCGTCCCGCTGGCGGTTCCGCTGACCGCCCTGGTCTTCCTGTCCTCGTTCGTTCCGATCGTCGGGGCGCTGGTCAGCGGGATCGTCGCCGTGCTCGTCGCGCTGGTCACGGTGGGACTCGTCAAGGCGGTCATCGTGCTCGCCGTCGTCATTGCCGTGCAGCAGTTGGAAGCTCATGTGCTGCAACCTGTCCTACTGGGCCGAGCGGTCAGCCTGCATCCGCTGGCCGTCGCCCTGTCGATCGCCGCCGGGGTGATCGTCGGCGGAATCACCGGGGCGCTGTTCGCCGTTCCGTTGGCAGCCTGCACGAACGCCGCAGTCAAGTACCTCGCCGGCAAGGACACCGAGCCGACGGAGGGCGACGACAAGGTCGAGCGCGAACTGGACGACGAGGAATCCCGGCACGGGCAGCACGAACCGAGCGGGAGATAACACCGAAGACATCGACACCGGAGACATCGACACCGGGGACATGACACCGGGGACATGACACCGGGCACATGACACCGGCTGAGTTGTCAATCCCACCTCGCGGCCGGGCCGTCCGTGCCAAGGTGGGCGGATGACATCTTCGCCTTCGGGCGCGCAGTCGCCTCCGGGCATCGCCGGAGTTTTCGACCGGGCCGCGGACACGTATGACGCCGTCGGAGTGCCGTGGTTCACCCCCATCGCGGCCGGGCTGGTCGAGGAGCTGGCGGTACAACCCGGGGAGCGGGTGCTGGACATCGGCTGCGGCCGCGGGGCCGCCCTGTTCCCGTTGGCCGTCGCTGCCGGCCCGACCGGAACTGTTGACGGGCTGGACCTCTCGCCGCGAATGGTGGAACTGACCAGGGCCGATGGCCACGATCTGCCTCAGATCAGAGTGTGGGTCGCCGACGCTGCCGACCCCGGGCTGCAACCCGGCTCCTACGACGTCGTGGCGTCGTGTTTGGTGCTGTTCTTCCTGCCCGATCCGGCCGCCGCGGTCCGGTCCTGGGCAAAGTTGCTTGCTCCGGGAGGCCGGATGGGAGTCACCACGTTCGGGCCGCAGGACAAGAGGTGGAGGGATCTCGACGAGGTTTTCACGCCTTACCTCCCGGAACACATGCTCGATGCCCGGACCAGCGGGCAAAGCGGACCCTTCGCCTCGGACACCGGGGTCGAGCAGCTCTTGCTCGACGCCGGCCTGACCGGCGTCAGGACGGCCCACCGGACGGTAGAGGCGGTCCTGACCGGGCCCGACCACCTGGTGCAGTTCTATTGGTCGCACGGCCAGCGGGCGATGTGGGAGGCGGTGCCCGCTGGCGAACGGGAGACGGTGCGCCGACAGCTGATCGACAAGGCTGAGGCATTCCGGGACGCCGACGGGGGCCTCCGGTTCGGTCAACAGGTCCGGCACACCCTGGCAGTCGGGTGAACGCCCAGTTCGGCTGGACGTCGTACACCCCACTGCCGAGTGGCGTGGCCGCCGACAGCTATCAGCTCGCCTCCGGTGATCGCCCGGACAACTCGAAGCCCGAGTTGGCCGACCTCGGCCGGCTGGCCCGCCGGGTGGTCCGTGGGCTGGTCGGCGTCGCCAGGGCCGGTGAGGGTCCGAGTTTCGGCAACATTCTCCGGGATCACCTGGGCGAGGGCGGCGATCGGTCGGTCGTCCAGGAGTCCTGGGCGAACTACGAACACGTCAACGTCCAGGCCGGCATCGACGCCTGGCTGGAATTGGCCGGCCGCGAATCGACCCTGGTGGGGGTCGTCGGCTTCCAGCACCGCATGTTCTCGCTCGCCGACCTTCTCACCGAACAGGTCGCCGACCCGCACAGTCCGAGACCCGGAAGCGTGGCACGGATGAATGTCGCCTGCGGACCGGACGACGAGGTTCGACCGTGCGTCCGGTGCGGGGTCTATCTCGTCGGGGAGGGAGAAGTCGCCATCGCCATGCTGTTCCGGGCCGCCGACCCGCAATCCGGGCTGCCCCAGGTGACCCTGGAATTGGTGAGCACCGACCTTGTTGCGGCGGAACAGGCTGCCAGGGAGATCCGCCGGCTGGCCACCGAGCACAATGTCTACCGCGGCCAGGTGCTCAGTTTCGGCGGCGAAGTATTCGGTCACGGCGAGACGCTGTTGCAATTCCATTCCCGGCCCAGGATGGCGCGGAGCCAGGTCATCCTCGAGCCGGAAACCCTCTCGACCATCGAGCGGCAGGTGACATTGGTTGCCCGCCATCGCGACCGACTGCTGGCGGCCGGCCAACACCTCAAGCGCGGCCTGTTGCTCTACGGGCCGCCCGGTGTCGGCAAGACCCACACCGTCCGGTACCTGATGAGCTCCCTACCCGACACCACGGTCATCTCGCTGACCGGTACGGCGCTGCACCTGATCGCCGAGGCCTGTTCGGTGGCCCGCAGCCTGCAGCCGTCGATGCTGGTCGTGGAGGACGTCGACCTGATCGCCGAGGACCGCGGCATGCATCCCGGCCAGCACCCCTTGTTGTTCGCGCTGCTCAACGAGATGGACGGTCTGGCCGAGGACGCCGATGTGCTGTTCGTGCTGACCACGAACCGGGCCGATCTGCTGGAACCGGCATTGGCGGCGCGGCCGGGCCGGGTGGATCAGGCGGTGGAGTTGGGAATGCCGATGCCGGCTGCGCGCCGGGCCCTGTTCACCCTGTATCAGGGTCCGCTCGCCGTCGACACCATCCGGCTGGACAGCGTGCTGGCCCGGACCGAGGGCGTCACCGCGTCCTTCCTGAAGGAGCTGCTCCGCCGGGCGGCTGTCAGAGCCGCCGACCACACTCCGCCACAGGCGGCCGAGATGAGTGTCTCCGCCGACGATCTCGACGCGGCACTCGACGAACTGCTGGACCACCGCAATGCCATGACGCGGGTGTTACTGGGCAGCCGGGAACTGCCTTGAGCCGAACACTCAGAGCTCGGGCGGCACGCCGAAACCGCCGTCCGGGCTGCGGCCGGTGACCAGGAAGACAAGCCGGCGGGACACCTCGACGGCATGGTCGGCGAACCTCTCGTAGAACCGGCCCAACATGGCTACGTCGACGGCCGGCCCGACGCCGGCGGTCCAGTTCGGGGCAAGGAGCGCGGCGAACAACTGCTCCCGCAGGTCGTCCATCAACTCGTCCTGGGCGGGCAGGGTCTGGGCGAGCTCGACATCGCGGTCCCGTAGCACCGCGGCCGCCTGCTCGGCCAGATGTACCCCGACGGCGCCCATCCGCTCGATCAGCGGACGCACCGCGGCCGGGACAGCGGACGCCGGATGCCGCCGCCGGGCGGCCTTGGCCATGTGGATTGCCAGGGCACCCATCCGTTGCAGGTCGGCAACCACCCACAGCGCCGACACCACCGCGCGCAGGTCGGTGGCGACCGGCGCCTGCAGCGCTAATAGTTCGAGCGCGACATTCTCGGTCCGCGCCCGCATCCGGTCGAATTCCGACTCGGCGTCGATGACCCGTTCGGCAAGCGCGAGATTGGCTCCGAGGAGGGCGTCGGTGGCGTCCCGCAGCGTCCGCGCGGCCATCTCGCACATCCGCGCACCGTGATCCCCAAGGTCATCCAGCCGGACGTGATAGGTCTGCCTAATTGCGACCACTTCAATCCCTCCCCCGCCGTCACCGCCTGCACTTCCCGGTCAATACGGTCAGCACAGCCGACACAATTAGCACAGTTAACACTGTTGACACTGATGCACAGTCAACACAGCGAGGGCGCCAGCCGGTAACCGGCCCCCCGGACGGTTCGGATCATGTATCCGTGCTGTGGGTCGTCACCGAGCTTCAACCGTATTCGATTGATGTGCACGGTCACCGTGTTGGTACTGGTCGGCCCGTGCCAGACCTCAGCGCTGATTTCTTCCGCGCTGGCCACCGAGCCCCGGCGCCTGATGAGAAAGATGAGCAATTGCAATTCGCGCGTGGTGAAGCGGATCTCCTCACCACGCAACCGGACCTCGTGCCGAAGGACGTCCACCCGCAGCGGACCCGCGGTCAGCACATCCCCGACCATTTCTTGTCCGGCGCCGACACCGTCTCCCTCCGAAGCGAAATCGGCAGCCGCCTCCCGTGCCGGGGACACTCAGCCGAACCGGCCGGAGATGTAATCCTCGGTCGCCTTGACGCTCGGGTTGGAGAAGATCTTCGTCGTCTCGCCCACCTCGACCAGGCGGCCGGGTTGCCCCACTCCGGGAAGATTGAAAAATGCGGTCTGGTCGCTCACCCGGGCGGCCTGTTGCATGTTGTGGGTAACGATGACGATCGTGTATTTGATCTTCAACTCGCTGATCAATTCCTCGATCGCCAGGGTGGAGATCGGGTCGAGTGCCGAACACGGCTCGTCCATCAGCAGCACGTCGGGCTCCACGGCGATGGACCGGGCGATGCACAGCCGCTGCTGCTGTCCGCCTGACAACCCGCCGCCCGGCTTGTCCAACCGGTCCTTGACCTCGGACCACAGATTAGCGCCGCGAAGTGACCGCTCTGCCGTCTCGTCCAGGATGTTCTTGTTTCGCACACCCTGCAGCTTGAGCCCGGCGACGACGTTGTTCTTTATCGACATGGTGGGAAAGGGGTTCGGGCGCTGGAAGACCATGCCGATCGTCCGGCGGACCGCGACCGGATCGACTCCGGGGCCGTAGATGTCGACTCCGTCGAGCAGCACGCTCCCCTGCGCCCTGGCACCCGGGATCACCTCGTGCATCCGGTTGATGGTCCGCAGGACGGTGGACTTGCCACAACCGGACGGCCCGATGAGGGCCGTGACGGTGCGGGGGGCCACCGAAAAGGTGACCGAGTCGACGGCATGGAACTTGCCGTAGTAGACGTTCAGATTTTCTATGTCGATGCGCTTGGACATTGAATCCCTCGGTTCGGAAGAGCTCGGCGTCAGGAACGCTTGGGCGCGGTGAGTTTGGCGGCGACGGCCGCCAGGACGTTCAACAGCGCAATCACCAGGATGAGGGTGAAGGCGGCTCCCCAGACCCGGGACTGGCCGGCCGCCTCCGGGTTACCCAGCTCGGTGTAGATGAGCAGCGGAAGCGATGCCATGTTGCCGTCGAAGACGTTGAAGTTGATGGACCGGCTGTAGCCGACGAGCACCAGCACCGGAGCCGTCTCCCCCATCACCCTGGCAAGGGCAAGGAGCAGGCCGCTGATGATCCCGGAAAAGGCCGAGGGCAATACGATGCGGACAATGGTGACCCATTTGGCCACCCCCAACGCATAGGACGCCTCCCGCAGGTCATCGGGGACAAGACGCAGCATCTCCTCGGTCGCCCGCACAACGACCGGAAGCATGAGCAGGACCAGAGCCAGTGAAACGGCGATCGCGCTCTGCGGGAACCCGAAGGTCACGATCCAGAAGGCGAAGACGAAGAGCGCGGCCACGATCGACGGCACCCCGGAAAGCACGTCGACCATGAACGTGGTGACCTTGGCCAGCACCCCGCGACCGTATTCCACCAGATAGATCGCGGTGAAGATACCAAGTGGAATGGCCACCGCCGCAGCCATCAACGACTGGATCAGAGTGCCGTAGAGGGCGTGGTAGATGCCGCCGCCGAACTGTTCCGGCAGCACCCCCTGCAGTGAATGGGTCCACCACGTCGAGGAGACGATGGCCTTGGCGCCCTTGCTGATGACCGTGAACAACAGCCACAGCAGCGGAACCAGGGCGAGCAGGAACGCCAGCGTGACCAGGATCCGGGCGACGACGTCCGTACCTCGTCGGCGCCCGCTGACCGGGGTGAACGGCTGCGCCGCTGTCAGCGGAACGGAAACCGGGGGCGTGGTGGCTGTCATCCGTTGACCTTTCCGCCGGCGACCGCACGGGCCGCGCCGTTGACCACGAAGGTCAGGGCGAAGAGCACGAAGCCGGCCGCGATATACGCGCCGGTGGTGAGCGGCTCGCTGAATTCGCCGGCCGCGGAGGCGATCTTCGAGGCGAAGGTGTATCCCCCGTCGAAAAGGGTCCCGGTGGCCGCAGCCGGGGATGTCCGCAGGATGATCAGCACCGCAACGGTTTCACCGAGGGCACGGCCGAGTCCGAGCATCGACGCGGCGATGGTCCCGCTGCGACCGAACGGCAGGACGGTCATCCGGACGACCTCCCACTTGGTGGCGCCCAGCGCCTGCGCAGCCTCGATCTGACTGCCCGGCGTCTGCCGGTAGACCTCCCGGGTGACCGCGGTGATGATCGGCAGGATCATCACCGCAAGGACTATTCCGGTGGTGAAGATGTTGCCGCCGCCGTTGAGCGAGACGTTGCCGTCGGAGAAGAGCGGAAACCAGCCGAGATGGGCGTTGAGAAACTTTGTGACCGGTTCCAACTGCGGAGCCAGCACGAAAATACCCCACAGGCCGTAGACGATGGACGGCACCGCGGCCAGCAGATCGATCACTCCGCTGAACGACCGGGAGACCCGCTTCGGGGCGTAGTTGGTCAGAAATATGGCAATTCCGATGGAGACCGGAACGGCCAGCAACAGCGCGAACGCCGAACTGAGCACCGTGACGATCAGTAGATCACGGATACCGAATCGGAGATCGGTCGCGTCTGTGGTCAGGAACTCGCGGCTGGTCAAGAAGTTAACCTTGTCGGCCTGCAGCGAGGGGATTGCCTTGACCAGCAGAAAGACAGCAATGAGGACGATGAACACGACGAGGGCCGAGCCGGACGCTGTTGCCAACCCCCGGAACACTTTCTCGCCGGTGCGGCCCGGGGGCTTCCTGACGGCCGCCGCCGCGGAACCGCGCCCGCCCGCCGGCTCGGCATGCCTGCCACCCGCCGGCTCGGCATGCCTGCCGCCCACCGGCTCGGCGGTACCGCCGCCCACCGGCTCATCGGTACTGCGGTCAGTAGCCATTCTCGACATGCTGCCCTGTTCCGGGACTGCCGCCAACGACGGCAGGCCCGGAACGGCAGCGACCTCTGGTTCGCTGGACATCACAGCTCACATCAGGAGATGGCAGCGACTGCGGCAGCGAGCTTGGCCTGGAACGCCGCGGGCACCGGGATGTAGCCGTTGTCGGCGAGGCCGGCCTGGCCGGTGGTGATGGTGGCTTCCAGGAACGCCTTGACCGCCTTGCCGGTGTCGGCATCGGCGTACTTGGAGCAGACGATCTCGTAGGTGGCCAGCACGATCGGGTAGGAACCCGCCGCGGTCGGCTTGTAGAACGAGCTCGTGTCGAGGACCAGATCGTTGCCGGTGCCCTTGACCTTTGCGCCCTCGATCGTCTTGCCGACTGTGTCGGCGCTGATCTCGACCGGATCCGGACCGGCCGAGGTCACGATGCCGGCGATCGACAGGTTCTGCTTCTTGGCGAACGAGTACTCGTTGTAGGTGATCGAGCCTTCGGTCGTCTTGATCGCGGCCGAGGTTCCTTCGTTGCCCTTGGCCCCCTCGCCCACACCGCCGGCGAACGCCTTGCCGGCACCCTTGCCCCACGCGCCGTCGGAGGCGGCGTCGAGGTACTTCTGGAAGTTGTCGGTGGTACCTGACTCATCGCTCCGGAAGATCACGTTGATCTTCTCCGAGGGCAGCGTGGCCCCGGTGTTCAGCTTCGCGAGCGCAGGGTCGTCCCACTTGGTGATGCCCCCGTTGAAGATCTTCGCGGCCGTCGCGCCGTCCAGGACGAGCTTGTCCAGGCCCTTGACGTTGTAGGTAACGGCCAGCGGGCCGAACACCACTGGCAGGTTCCAGGCGTCGCTGGCGCAGCGGGCCTTCGCCTTGTCGACCTCGCCCTTGGTGGCGTTGAGCGGAGAGTCGGAGCCGCCGAAATCGGTGAGGTTGCCGATGAATTCGCTGACGCCCTTGCCGGAGCCGTTGGACGTGTAGTTCAGGGTGTAGCCGCTGCAGGCGGTCTCGTACGCGGTCACGAAACGGGTCATGGCGTTGGCCTGCGCGGAGGAGCCGCTGGCCTTCAGGGTCTTCTTGCCGGCACAGGTCACGGTGGTGGCCGGAGCGGTTCCGGATCCCGCGGCGGAAGAGTCGGTGGCCGAATCTGCGGACGAGGATGCCGAGTCGGATGACGCCGGGGCACTGCTGGAAGCGGTGTCGCTGGACCCGCCGGCCGAACTCCCGGTCGCCGAACTCCCGGTCGCCGAACTCCCGGTTGCCGAACTGTCTGCCGAACCCAGTGCCGAACTGAGCGAGCTACCCGCACTGCTGACGCTGCTGGCGGTGGTGTTGTTGTTGCTCCCGCAGGCGGTCAGCAGGAGAACGGATGCCGCCAAAATTCCGGCTGCCGCGCCTGATCGATTGACACTCAACTCGTGATCCTCCCAAAGATTTCACCGGAGCCACCCGAGCGGTGGTCCTGCGATTCGCTGGCGGATCGCTCCGCCAGAGGCAGCACCTGGCTGCCTCACGGAGCTTACTGAGCGTCACATGAACGTTTCCGTCAGAAGGAATGAACGCAAGATGAACTGTTCATCCAGTAGGGGTCGGACTGCCCGGATCGATCTCGCCCGGCCCGATTCGCGAGCCCGGCAATCTCAGCCCTACGAGGTGACGTACCTGGTCAGGGCGGGTTTGTCCAACGGGGTGCTGAAATGGTGACCCTGGGCACGGTCGGCTTCGAGTCCGGCGATTTCGGCGAACTCCGCCGGAGTCTCTACGCCGACAGCCACGACACTCAGACCGAGGGCATGACTCAGACCGATAATCGACCCGACCACCATCTTCACCACTTTGTCGGTCAGCAATTGCGGTGTGAACCGTCGATCGATCTTGACCTGGTCCACCGGATATTGCCGAAGATTGCTCCATGAAGAATAGCCCGTCCCGAATTCATCCAGCGCCAACTTCACGCCGGAATTCTTCAGGTCCATCAGCACCGCCAGCGCCCGGTCCGGATCGGTCAGGAACACGCTGGCGGTCATTTCGAGGGTCAGCGCCGCCGGATCGATGCCGCTCTCGCCGACCACCTCCCGAACGATCTCCGCGAATGACGGACCCATCACCTGATGGCCTGACACGTTGACCGACACACCGGGGATCGGCAGCCCCTGACGCTGCCAGGTCCGCAGGTCGCTGCAGGCCGCGCGAAGCGCCCAGCGGCCCAGCGGGTGGATCATCCCGGTCCGCTCCGCGCTCGGGATCACGGTGTCGGGTAGCACCTGGCCGCGGACCGGGTGGTCCCATCGCAGGAGCGCCTCGACGGCGCTCAGTAAGCCCGTCCGGACATCGATGATGGGTTGGTAGACCAGGGCAAGTTCGTCCCGGCGCTCTGCCAGCCGGAGATCGCGCTCCAGCGCGTCCCGGTCCTCGACCGCTTGCCGGGCCAACGGGTCGTGCAGTCGGTGGCGGCCGCCGCCATCCCGTTTCGCCTGGTACATCGCCAGGTCCGCGTTCCGCAGCAGGGCCTCGGGAATGTCCTGGCCCGGACCGGAAAATGCCACCCCGACGCTGGCGGTGATGGTGATGTCGTGACGGCTGAGGAGGAATGGAACGCGCATCTCCCGGCTGATCCTGGCCGCGACGATCTCCGCGCCGGAGATGTTGTTCATGTCCTCGCAGAGGACCACGAATTCGTCGCCGCCGAGTCTGGCAAGGGTGTCACCGGGGCGCAGGATCCCCGTCAACCGGGTGGCCACCGCACAAAGCAGTTCGTCGCCGACGTGGTGGCCGTAGTAGTCGTTGACCAACTTGAAATCGTCGAGGTCGACGAACAGCACAGCGGCCGGATGGTGGGATCGGCGGGCCCTGGCGATCGCCCGGTCCAGCAGCTCCTCGAGCAGTGCCCTGTTCGGCAGTCCGGTGAGCGGGTCATGCAGGCTCCGATGGGCGAAATGAGCCGCCTTGCGGCCGGATTCGACGCGGGCCTGGGCGTTGAACAGATAGGCCGCGGCGACGTCGGCCAATACCTGGGCGGTCCGCATATCGCTTTCCGATAGCGCACCTGCGGTGTCCCGATAGAGGTCGAGCGCCCCGAGCCGGTGGTCATCGAGCCGCAACGGAAAGGTGAACACCGCGGCCAGGCCGCCCTCGACCGCTCTCGGTGAGAACCGCGGAAATTGGGCGTCGACAGCCAGGTCGGTGACGGAAACCGGGGTGTTGTCCCGATAAGCCTGCAGACACGGGACCTTCGTGCAATTCATTCTGCAGGGTCTCTATCTGCATCACTGTGTCGTTGCTCGCGGCGACGAAATGCAATTCCTCGCCGGCCCCGATCAACATGACTCCGGCGCCGGTCACCGGGAGCAGATCCACTATTCGGTCGACCAGATGATCAAGGATGGTCATGATCGAGAAGTCGGTGACCAGGGTACGGGCCAGATCGATCAGTACCTGGGTGAGCTTGTCGGGTTGGCTGTCCACAAATCCGTCCTCGGGGCCCGGCACCGTGGCCTGCCCCCGGGGCGGTGTCAGGCGCGCGAAATCGAATCACGTAAGCGTAGCGTAATCAACTGTTTACCCCAAGTACTAACCGGGTCAAACTTCGACGAGCGCCTGCGTCGGAGTCGCCCGCGCCGCCCGCCGCGCAGGTACCACCGACGCCAGCACCCCGGCCAATACCGCGCCGCCCAGCACCATTCCCAGCTGACCGGCCGGGACGGTGAGGGTCACCGGCTGGTTCGCCTGGCCGAAGGCGGCGCCGACGGCCGCCCAGCCGAACAGGACGCCGAAGAAGGAACCGACAACTGTGCCGACGAGCGCCAGCAGGCCCGATTCGATGGCCAGCATGTAGCGGAGCTGCCGACGCCGCAGGCCCAGGGCCCGGAGCAGCGCCGACTCCCTGGTGCGTTCGATCACCGACAGTCCAAGGGTGTTGCCGATGCCGACCAGGGCGATCACCACCGTGACCGCGAGGAGAGCCAGAGCCACCTTGATCAGGGTCCCGAGGATCTCCGCCTGCGCTGCCCGCTGCACGCCGGAGCCCGAGAGATCAACGCCGGGCAACGGTGCGACGACCGGGTTCACCAGGGCGATGACGTCGTCGGGTGCGGCACCGGCGGCGAATTTGATCCAGATCGCTTGCACACCGGCGGTTCCGTCCAGTTTTTCGAGGTCGGCGCGCAGGACGACCAGCGAGCCGTCCGCGGTGAACCCGCGGGATGCCACCTTCAGCACCACTGCGGAAGAGCCGCGGCGAAGAGTGATCGGATCACCGGCCCGGACGCCGAGGTCCCGCGCGACATGGGCGGCCATTCCAACCTCGCCGGCGTGCAGCTCACCGGCCCGCAGCACCTCGTGCAACTGCTCCTGGGTCGGGCCGAAGAGGTGATAGCTCACCGCATCGACGTCGACCGTGGTGCCCAGCACTGGCTGAGCGTTTCCGACGCCGTCGATCTTCGCCAGCTGGCCGGCCACGTTGCCCGGCAGTGCGCCCTTGTCGGTGGACAACTGAAAGTCGAGCGGGTTGCTGATGCTCAGCGCCCTGTCCAGGCCGGCCTGGGCGGAGGAAGAGGCCACCAGGATGGTCACCACCGCCCCCACCCCGACCACCAGCGCTGTGCAGGTGGCCGCCGCGCGGCCCGGATTTCGCAAGGTGTTGGCCACGGCGAGCCGGCCGGGCACTCCGAACAGCTCGGCACCCCGGCCGACCAGCGTCAGGATCGGCGGCAGCACCAACCGGAGGAGCAACAGGACGCCGACCGCGGTCAGCGCGCCGCCGACGACTGCAATGCCCAGGTTTTTCAGATGCACCGCTCCGCCCAGAATGACGCCTCCGCCCATGAAAAACAGACCGCCGACGACGACCCGCACCCGCCCCACCGTCCGCAGCCGGTCCGCGGTGTCCACCGGCCGGAGCGCTGCTATCGGCGGGATGCGCATCGCCCTGGCTGTTGGGGCGAGCGCAGCGATCACGGCGACGACCACCCCGACCAGAGCGGCCACGACCACGCCCAGGGTGCCCACGGTGAAGTCCGACCCGTTGATGCCGGCCAGGGCGCAGGCGATCCGGCCGGCGCCAATGCCCACCCCGACGCCGATCGCCGAGCCGAGGACGGCCACCGCCAGGGCTTCCACCAGCGCGGATCTGCGGACCTGGGCCCCGGTGGCCCCGACGCAGCGCAACAGGGCGATCTGCCGCTGCCGCGCGGTGATCAGGATGGTGAAGGTGTTCGCCACCACCATCGCGGCGACCAGGCCGGCCAGCGCCACGAAGGCCAGCAGGATCACGGTCAGGACGTCGGTTCCTCCGGTGACAGACCGGACGGCGTCGGCGGTGAACTGCGCAGCGGTGATTGCCGAAGCCCCCGGGACGCCGGCGTTGATGGCGTCGGCGACCTGCCCGGCGGTGAACCCGTTCCGGATGAGGACGCCGGCCCGGCCGACCTGGCCGCCGCCGAACCTGGCCACCACGGCACTGACGCCGTAGCCGGAGTCGGTCGAGTCCGCCGCGGCCGAGACGCCGGTCAAAAGAATCGCGACGACGGTCACCGTACGGGCTTCGGCACCGTCGCCGATCCTCACCTGGCTGCCGAGCTGCCAGGAGTTCCGCTTCGCCGTGCCGGCGTCGACGGCCAGCTCGGCGTCTGCTGCCGGCCAGCGTCCTGAATCCAAGGTGTACCAACGCATCTCGGGTGATCGCGGAATGTTGGTCAGCCGCAGCGTTCCGTGGCTCACCGGTCCGCGGAAGGTGGCGAAATTCGAGAGTGCCGGTTCGACTGCCCGGACACCTGTCACCTTGGAGATGGCCGAGATCGCCCGGGTGTCCAGCGAGCCGTCGCGAGAGGTCACCACCACGTCGAGCCTGCTGACCTCGGCCGCGACCGAATGGCCCTGGGCGGTGGCCAGACTGGCGGTGGCGACCAATGTCCCGACGGCGAAGCCGACACCCATGACGATGGCCAGCAGGACGGCGGCGAACCGACCCGGATGCGCCCGCAACTCCGACAGTGCCGAGCGCACCATCATGCCCCCAGGTTGCGCAGCGCGGACAGCACGGAGTCGGGGTCGGGCTCGGTCAATTCCCCGGCGACCCGGCCATCGGCCAGCAGGACCACCCGATCGGCGTACGACGCGGCCAGCGGATCATGGGTCACCATGACGACGGTCTGACCGCCCTCCCGCACGCACAGTCGCAGGTAGGAGAGCAGCGCCGCGCCGTTCCTCGAATCGAGTGCGCCCGTGGGTTCGTCGGCGAAGACCGCGTCGGGCGTGGTGATCAGCGCCCTGGCGATCGCAACCCGCTGCTGCTCACCGCCGGAAAGCTCGCTCGGCCGGTGGGCGAGCCGATCGGTCAGCCCGAGCGAGGACACCAACGAGGTGAACCGCTCCTCGTCGATGCCCCGGCCGGCGAGATCCAGCGGCAGCATGATGTTCTGCCGGGCGGTCAGGGTCGGCAGCAGATTGAAGGATTGGAAGACGAACCCCACCCGGTCCCGCCGGAGCCTGGTCAGCCGGTCGTCGCCGAGTCCGGTGATCTCGACGTCGCCGATGAAGGCGCGGCCCGAGGTGACCGAGTCCAGCCCGGCCACGCAGTGCATCAACGTGGATTTGCCGGACCCGGACGGGCCCATCACCGCCGTGAACGTCCCCCGCTCGAACTCCACGCTGATGCCGTCGACCGCCCGGACCGCATTCGAGCCCTCGCCGAAAACCTTGACCAGATCAACAGCCTCGGCCGCCAAGCGACTGTTGCCGGGACGGGCCCCCGTCGGCTTCGACGGACCCTGGCTGTGCTGACGCGCTGGCGCACTCACAATTCTCCTCCTGCTGGTTCGGACAGGAGTTGACGCTATTGAGTTGTCGGCCGGAGGTCATCGGAGCAAGGAACCGACTGCAACGCAATAACACCGGCCCACAGCACGGGGTCGACTAGTCCCCAGGGTGGAGCAGGTTCGACGCGAACGCGGCCAGGACCAGCCCGACCCGATCCCGGCAGCCGAGTTTCGCCAGCAGGCTGCCGATGTGAGTCTTGACCGTCGATTCGGCCATGAACAGCGTCGTCGCGATCTCCGCATTCGTCGCTCCGTGGGCTACCTCGACCAGCACCTCCTTCTCGCGGCCGGTGAGCAGCCTGATCGCCGGATGGGGCACCGACCACCGCAACGACGGGCCGAAGTGGTCGAGCAGGCGGCGGGTGGCGGACGGGGCGATCACCGCGTCTCCGGCGGCAACCGCCCGGATGGCATGCAGGAGATCGTCCGGCCGGGCGTCCTTGAGCAGGAACCCGGAGGCGCCGGCGCCGAGCGCGGCGAAGGCGTATTCATCCAGGTCAAAGGTGGTCAGGACGAGCACCCTGGGTGCCCCCGGGCCCATCGCCATCAATCGCCGGGTCGCCTCGACACCGTCCATCACCGGCATCCGGACGTCCATCAGCACCACATCGGCCGGCATCCCAGCGGCCGGAATCCCGGCCGGCATCCCATCGATGGGCGTACGGCTCAGTGCCGCGACGGCAGCCGCGCCGTCACCCGCCTCCCCGACGACCTCCATGTCCGGCTGCGCCGACAACAACATGGCGAAGCCGGCCCGGACCAACGCCTGATCGTCGACCAGGAACACCCTGATCGTCATCGCTGCCCAAATCCTTCCGGCACCGGAAACCGCGCCCGGACGGCGAACCCGCCGCCCACCCGCGGGCCGACCGTGAGCCGGCCGTCCTGCAGCGACACCCGTTCTCGCATCCCGGCCAGGCCGTGACCCGGCTCGTACCCGGCGGCGCCCCCTGGTTGATGAAATACCTCGTCACCCGTGGAATCACCGTTCACCGCGTTTCCCCGCCCGTCGTCGGTTACCCCGACCTCCACGGACCGCCCACCGACCGGGCCGGGGTGATAGATGACTTCGACCAGGGCGGTGGCGACCGGCCCGGCATGTCGCAGCACGTTGGTCAACCCCTCCTGGACGAGCCGGTACACGGTCAGGTCCAGCCCCGGTGGCAGCGCGAAGCTGGGGCCCGACACCCGCAGTTCGACGCCGGTGCCGGTGAGGCGGACCTGATCGACCAGCGCCGCAAGGTCGGCTGTTCCGGGGGCGGGTCGGTAGCCGCCCACTACGTCGGCACCGGATTCGGCGGAAACGGCTGATTCTGCGGCCGGACCGGACCGCAGGACCCCGACCAATCGCCGCATCTCGCCCAGCGCCTCGCGGCTGGTCTTGGCGATCGTTTGCAAGACCTGAACCGCTAGCTCGGGGCGGTTCGCTGCGGCAGCGGCTCCACCATCCGCCTGGACGATCACCACCGACAGCGAATGGGCGACGACGTCGTGGAGCTCCCTGGCGATCCGGGCGCGTTCGTTGGCCGCGGCGAGGCCGGCCCGCTGTTCGCGTTCGGCGGCGAGCAGTCCGAGACGTTCCGTCATCGCCTGCAGCTGCTCTGCCTGGTGTTCCCGCCGGTCCCGCTGCCGTTCGCCGATCACGAACGCGGCCACGACACTGATCGCGCAGAGCGCGACCGCCATCGCCAGCACCGCCGGATCGCCCGCCCCATACCCCCATCGCAGGGGTCCCGCCGCCGACCCGAGGAGCCCGAGCACGACCGCGATCCGGCCCCAGAAACGCTGTGGCGCATGGGCAACGGCGGTGTGGACCAGCACCGGCGCCAGCCCGACCTCGACCGTGGGAAGGTCGAACAGTCGCAGGTTGGCCAGCAACAGCAGGACGCCGAGACAGACGGCCCACTCCGGCCGGCTGCGCCGCAGGTACAGCGGCAGCGAGCCCGCCAACATGACGAGGAACAACGGCGATCGACTGCGGAACTGCGCCGCGTTCACCAGCAGGGCGATCAGCGCCAACGAGGCCAGGATCGCGTCCCCGGCCCAGCGGTGCTGCTCGAACCAGCGGTACACGGTCCGGCGCATCGGTCAACGGTAGTTGGGCCGCGAAGTTTGCGGCTCCTCCCAGGGAAGGACCGGTGCAGCGGACAAGGGTGTGCCACCCGGGGGGCGCGCGGCCAAGGTGTCGACAGGGGTGGCCGAACCGCGGTGACCTCAGCGACCCCGCGGCCTGATGTCGGTTTCCAGGCGGTCCAGCAGGTTCTCCAGCGATTCCTCGAACTCCTGTGCCGAATGGTCCTCGGACAGTTCTGTTTCCAGGCTCTGGAGCCGTGGATAACCGGCCAGGTCAGAACTGCTGGGTTCATCGGGATCCGCCTCCTCCACCGGACCGGTGTCGACGCCCTGAGCCGAAACCTCGAGCAGCAGGTGCCCGAGCAGGAAACTCGAGAATGCCCGGTAGGCAGCGACCGCGGAGGCGTCGGCAAAACCGCACTTCTGCAGCATGTCCAGGAACGACTCGATCCAGCGGAGGCTGCGCAGCGGCGGCCTGATCCACGGCGCCGCCGGCGGCCGGGTGGCGATCAGGGGGAATACCTCGGGATGCGCGAGCGCGATCCGCCGCACACCGTGGGCCAGGCGCTGCAGATAGTCCTGCCAATCGAGGGTGTTCATGTGCACGTCGGGGTCACCGTAGAGCTCGTCCATCACACTCTCGACGATTCCGTCGAGCAGCGCTTCCCGTCCCGAGATGTACCGGTAGAGGGCCATTCCGTCGACACCGAGGTAGGCCCCCAGCCGGCGGATGGTCAGCTTGCGGAGGCCATCCCGGTCGATCAGGGCAACGGCGGCACCGAGAATCCGGCGTCGGTCCAGTTGTCCGCGACCACTCCCCTGCTCGGCCGCCGGCATCACCGCGGCCGAGGTCCCCCGTCCTTCGACGCTGTCCGGATCGATCTCTTCAGGATCCATCTCACAACCCTTCACCCGGCGTCGACCACCGCTGCCCGCCGCCCCGTCCGACCGGAGGATTTGCCTGTCGGTTGTAGATGAACCGATCCGGCGACTTCGAAACGTCGGCAGTCGCGGCTACGGTTTCCGGCAGGGGCGCAACGGCGGCGAGCAGGCTGCCTTCGTCCGATCATTCACCTCTTGTCCCTCCCCGTCGTTGATCGGAGCTGACCACCCTTGTACGGCTCGACGGATCGACCGCTGCGGGTCGCAATGCTGGCGCCGGTCGCCTGGCGCACGCCGCCTCTGCACTACGGCCCGTGGGAGCGGGTGACCAGCATGTTGACGGAGGGTCTGGTGAAACGGGGCGTGCAGATCACCCTCTTTGCTACCGCGGATTCCCGGACCTCCGGGCGGCTCGAAGCCGTGGTCCCGCACGGATATGCCGAGGACCCGTCGATGGACGGCAGGGTGTGGGAAGCGATCCACGTGGCCCACACCCTGGCCCGCTCCGCCGACTTCGATCTGGTCCACAATCAGCTCGACTGGCTACCGCTGGCGTTTTCGGAGCTCTGCGCAGTACCGATGGTCACGACCATCCACGGGTTTTCCGACCCCCGGATCCTGCCCGCCTACCAGCGCGCCGGTTCACCGGGTGCCAGTTCGGCGGGTGCTGGTTCACCCGGGGCTGGTTCATCGGGAGTGGGGTCACGCGGAGTCCGTTCGCACTATGTCGCGATCTCGGAGGCCGACCGGTCACCTGACCTCGACTACGCGGCGGTCATCCACCACGGAATCGACATGGACGAACTCCCGGCCGGCCCCGGCGGGGACGACCTCGTCGCGTTCGGCCGGATCCACCCCGACAAGGGCACCGCGCAGGCGATCGCGATCGCCCTGGCTACCGGTCGCCGGCTAATCATCTGCGGCATCGTGCAGGACGAGAATTACTTCGCCGAGCAGGTCGAGCCGCACATCGACGGCCGCCGGGTGCTCTACCGCGGATCGGTCGGCCCGGAGGAACGGGCGGCGGTGCTGGGATCGGCCGCAGTCCTGTTGCACCCCATCGCATTCCCTGAGCCGTTCGGGCTCTCGGTGGTGGAGGCGATGGCTTGTGGGACGCCGGTGGTCGCCTACCGGCTGGGATCGATGCCCGAAGTGGTGGACGAGGGTCTGACCGGTTTCCTGGTCGACGACGTGGCAGGTGCGGGCGCCGCCGTCGCAAGGGCAAGCCGGCTCGACCGCCGGGCGGTCAGAGCGACCGCCGCCCGCCGTTTCGGAGCGGAGCGGATGGCGGACGAATACCTGCGGTTGTACCACCGGATCGTCGGGCAATCTATGCCGCGGTGACCCACCGACGCGGCCGGCGATCGGAGCATGGCCGCCTGGCCCGCCGAATGCTGATGAAATGCCGTGCTCGAGCTCATGAAATGTCCGGTATGGACGATAGGTCATTGTGCAAACACGAAGAGGACGAACCTGCCAGCAGCGCAGGGGGTGCCGGGTCAGTCCGTCAGCTGCCCTACAGCTACCGGAACGGCTGGACGAGGGGTGCGATGAGCCAGGTCAAGTCGGCCACGGAGCGGCAGTCCCGACGCAAGATCCTGTCCGGAGCCGGTTTGATGGTGGTGCTGTTCTCGATCAGTGCGTTCGCGGTATGGACCTCCCAACTCACCGCCGGGGATGCGAACGATGCGTTGGCGGCGAGTCGGCTGTCCGACGACTATGCGGAAGCTGCGACGGCGATCAACGCGGAGGAGTCGACGGAACGCAAGTACCGGCTGGAGCCGGGACCGACAGTTGAGACCCAACACGCGGCCGCAGCGGACGGCCTCCTCAACGCCCTCTACCTGATCGAGAACGACGGGGCAGCGCCCGACCGGGAGATCGTCGGCCGGATACGCGTTGCCCACGAGAGTTACCTGACCGCCACCGAGTCGATGTTCCGCGCGGTCGACCGGGGCGACGCGGCGCTGGCAACGTCCATCGACAGCGGTCAGGTGGATCCGGTGTTCACTGCCATGGCCCGGATCGTGAAGGACTCGGCCGCTACCGCCCATGAGCGCTCACTCAACTCATTGGACAGACTGCGACGGCTCGAATCCTTCAACCGGGGGGCCACTCCGCTGGTCTTCCTGCTGGGCCTGATGCTGGCCGGACTCCTCACCTCCGTGGGTCGGGGATACCGGAGCATGCTGGTCGCCGAGCGCGCGCAGGCCATCCACGACTCGCTGCACGATTCCCTGACCGGTCTCCCGAGCCGAACATTGCTGATCGATCGGCTGACCCAGGCAGTGCGGGCGGCGCACCGCGATTCGACCACCGCCGGCCTACTGTTGATCGATCTGGATCGTTTCAAGGAGATCAACGACACCTTCGGCCACCACTACGGAGACCTGCTCCTGGGCCAGATCGGTCCCCGGTTGACCTCCCAACTCCGTGAGGTCGACACCGTTGCCCGCCTCGGTGGCGATGAATTCGCCATTCTGCTGCCGAGTGTGACCGATCAATACGGCGCCACCGTCGTCGCCGACAAGATACTCGACTCCTTCAGTCAGCCGTTCCGGGTAGCCGGGATCGACGTCGATATCGAGGCCAGCATAGGAATCGTCGTCACCGGTCAACCCGGCGAGACCTCCGCCACCATGCTGCAGCACGCCGACATCGCCATGTACGTGGCGAAGGCGCAGAATCTGGGCTCGTTCGTCTACGACCCGAGCATCGACACCCATTCGCCGGCCAAGCTTGCATTGCTCGGGGAATTGCGGCGGGCCCTGGACGGCCGGGAACTCCTTCTCCACTATCAACCCAAGGTCGCGATCAGCACCGGCGAGGTGGTCGGCGTCGAGGCTCTGATCCGATGGCAACACCCGGACCGCGGGATGGTGTTTCCGGACGACTTCATTCCGCTCGCCGAACACACCGGCCTGATCGGACCGCTGACGGAATACGTCATCGCCAGTGCGCTGGAACAGGCCAAGTCGTGGGCCGACGGGGGACGAGCGATGAAGATCGCAGTGAATCTGTCTGCCCGAAATCTGCTCGACAAACACCTGCCGGCCACCATCGCACAATTGCTGGCCGACCACGGGGTGCCGGCGCAACTACTCCAACTCGAGATCACCGAGTCGGCACTGCTCACCGAACCCGGCCGGGCGCAGATCCTCCTCAACCGACTGACGGACATCGGGGTGACCATCTCTGTCGACGACTTCGGCACGGGCTACACGAGTCTCGGTCAGCTCAAGGACCTCCCGGTCACCGAGCTGAAAATAGACCGCTCGTTCGTCATGCCTTTGGCGGATTCGCGCAGCGACGCGCTCATCGTGCAGAGCGTGATCGATCTGGGCCACAACCTCGGCATGACGATCGTCGCCGAGGGCGTCGAAAACCCTGAGGCGCTCGCCGTTCTGGCCGGCTTCGGCTGTGACATCGCCCAGGGTTACCACCTCTCCCGCCCGATGGCGGCCACCGACTTCGACCGGTGGTCCGCCGGCCATGACCCGGCCAAGTGGGCGCACCGTACCGGCATATCGCCCGGCAGTTGGGGCGGCGAATCGACCGGCAGGAATGGCTCAGCGGGCAACGACCACCGGGCCGGCACCGACAGTTCGGTCGCCGCAGGTCCGCTCGACGCCATCAGGGGCACGGCCAACGACGACCCATGGCAGGCCAGTCCGGTCGGTTGACCGGCGGTCATCCCGGTGAGGTCATCGCGCCGGTCAGCTCATCTTGCCCAGGAGTTCTGCCACCTCCACCCAGGCAATCCCGATCCGGGTGTCGCCGATCCCGTGCGGGATCCACAACAGCCCGTCGTGAATGATCCCGCCGCACGAGTACACGACATTGGGAACGTAGCCGTTCCGGTCGGTCGAGGTCGCCTGCAACAGCGGTATTCGAAGCCGCTTGACGATGCGGGTGGGGTCGTCGAGGTCGAGCAACAGGGCACCGATCGAATAGACCCGCATCGGTCCGACCACGTGGGTGAGCACCAGCCAGCCTTGATCGGTCTCCATCGGCGGCCCGCAGTTGCCGACCTGGAGCAGACCCCAGGCGGCGTCGGGGATCTGGATCGTCCTGGAAGCGCTCCAGATGACACCGTCCTTGGAGGTGGCCACCCCGGTGCTTTCGCCGTCGGCCCTGCACAGGGACCAGTGCTGGCCGTCGATGAGCCTGGGAAACAGCGCCATGCCCTTGTTGTGGGCGGCCGGCCCGGCCATGCTCTGCGCACGGAAGTACCTGAGATCAGGACTGGTCAGCAGCCGCGGCGCAATACGCTGACCGTCATATGCGGTGTAGGTGCCCCGGTATTCGATTGTGCCGTCGGCCTGGGTGAATTGAACCAGGCGGGTGTCCTCCACCCCCTTGTTCTCCTGTGGCGTTGATGGCATCAACACCATCTGGCTGAGCGTCACGTCGTCCGGGAAATTCACCTGGTAGGCGGTGAAGACCAACCGCAGCAACGCATCCACCGTGGCCAGGGCGCCGGGAGCGGCGAGCAGACCTGGATGCACATTTGCCAGTGCGTGCTGGAACTCTCCAGCGGTGAATTCATTGGGTAGCGCCGCGAGCAGACTGCGGGTGACTCCTTCGAGCGGCCCGGTGTCCCTCATCGCCGCCCGCAGGTGGACCCGGCGCATGCTGGTCGGGCTGCTCGACCCGGCGACTGCGGGGAGCTGCCGCGGTTGGAAGGCCCAGTTCGGGCCGGGGCCGACCAGCGCCTCGACAAAGCCGATCGACGAAAGATGACCTTCGCCGATCCCGCGCACGCTCACCGCGACCCGGATCTGCCCCTCCGCCAGGCCGGTCTGGTCCGGGTGCGGCACGGCGCTGGGATTGCACAGCGCCGCGCCTTCGACCGAATACTCGGCGGTGAAGCACGCGCCCATCATCAGCGTTCTGGCCGGGCTGATAGGCGTTGCCTGCTGCAGCTGCATCTCAACCATCGACGCGTGTCCGGCGAGGGTCTGCGCAAAATGGCGGTGACGGGCCGAAAATTCCTGCAGCAGGATGTCGACCTCTGCCTGCACCTCTTCCTCGGGCAGCGCCAGCACCCGGTCGATCAGGGCGCCGACCCGTGATCGCCCCGAGATGAGTTCCTCGCCGGGCAGGAACAACCGCGGGATGACCCGCGCCGGATCTGGAGTCAGCTGTGGCTCCAAGACGTGCGCGAGGACGGCAGTGGTCTGCGTCCCTGGCGGAATGTCGAGCAACGGAAAGGCCTCTCAATCGTGGCGGCGGGTCTCAGACAGTTGTTTGCCGCCCGCGCGGTCGGGTCCGAGTCTGCCCTGCTCAGCTGTGGCTCCCAGACCACCCTGCCGGGCCGGGCTTGACTGGACGTTCGGGTCGGGTCGGGTCGGGGGGCGGGAACGGCATTGCGGCTATCAGTCGTTTGACCCGCGCAGATGGGCGTCGAAAAAGGCCAGAATGCGCCGCTTCGCGTCAGCCGCGGCGTCGTGGTTGTAGCCCACACCGGCAACCTTCAGGAGCACGGTCAGGGGGGAGGCCGCGGTGACCCGGTTGATGAAACCGTGCCCGGCGTCCGGATACTCCCTGACATCGGCGGTGACCGCCGCCCCGTCCGCGGCGCGGCGCAGTTTCCCGGCAGCGCCGGGAAATGCCCTGTCGCGACCCCCGTAGCTGGCAACGATCGGGCAGGCACCGGCCAGTACCTCGTCGACGTTGTCCGGAACCATGCCGTAGTTGACGGCCGCGGCGGACCAGCCCGGCCGGCCTGCCATCAGCAGCGCGAACCCGCCACCCATGCAGTAGCCGATCACGCCGACCCGGCCGGTGCAGTCGCGCTCGGCGGCCAGTCCGACTCTGGCTGCTTCGATCCGATCGAACACCGGGCCCCGTTGGGCAGCCAACTGGGCAAAGACCCCCTTGAGGCAACGGACTGCGCTCTTGCCGTCGAAAAGGTCCGGGACTCGGACCACGAAACCGGCGGCGGCGAGCCAGTCGGCCTGCTCCTTCATGTCGTTGCCCAGCCCGAAGGCGTCGTGTACCAGTACCACCCCGGGCCAGGGTCCCGGCCGGTCGAGCGTAGGTACCGGAATCGCGACGTACGACGGTCCGACATCGACCACGGCGGACGGGGATGCGGATACAGCGGTTTCGCTGCGTGGACGGTCCATGCGGCTGTCTACCTCCGGGTGGGGCGCGGCGTGCCCTCAGGTCAGGTGAAAATATTCTTCCAACCGCTCGAAGCGGTTGTCGGGTCGGCCGCCGTCGAGTCTGGCGAAGTACGGCGCCATTGTGCCCTGCCAGCGGAGGTTCACCGCGTCGTCCGCCATCGCGGCCTGGGCGGCGGCGAAATCATCGGTCTCCAGGTATCCCACCACCAGGCCATCCGTCCGGCGGAGAAAGAGCGAGTAGTTGTGCCAGCCTGCTTCGGACAGCGCCGACAGCATCTCCGGCCAGACCGTCTCATGGGCAGCCAGATAGTCGTCGAGCCGGTCGGGCCGGACCTGCAGCAGGAAGCAGACGCGCTCGGTCACAAAGGCTCCTCGTCGTCCCGGTCGGTCGGTCGGTCTCATATGATCGCAGACCCTGCGCTGCCGAGGAGAGCCGCTGACATGAATGCCGAACAGCTGACCGATGCGGTGTGCGACCACGGCGAGGGGCCGGTCTGGGACGAGGCAACGGGTGCCCTGCGACTGGTCGACATGCTGCGCGGGGACGTGCTTCTCGTTCGAGGGGGCCAGGTCGAGCAGCGTCAGCACCTCGACGCCGTCGCCGCGGTCTGGCGACCCAGGACCGGCGGTGGCGCGGTCGTTGCGATCGAGCGCGGGTTCGCGCTGATCGATGCCGACGGCCACGTCACCCGGCTGCCGCAGGTGTGGACGGATCCTTCCATCAGGATGAATGAGGGCGGCTGCGATCTGCAGGGTCGCTTCTTCTGCGGATCGATGGCCTATGACGAAACCCGCGGTGCCGGAACGGTTTACCGGCTCGACGCCGATCACACCGTCACGCCGGCGCTGACCGGTGTGACCATCTCCAATGGACTGGACTTCGACGACGCCGGCGAAATCGCCTACTACGTCGACACTCCCACCCATCGCATCGATATTTTCGACTACGACACCGCCGACGGCTCATTTCACAACCGGCGCCCCTTCGTCGATCTGGCGGCCGAGAACGGCGGGCCCGACGGCATCTGCCTCGATGCGGCGGGCGGCGTCTGGGTGGCCTTCTACGGCGGCTCTTCGGTCCACCGCTACGACCCGACGGGGCGTCTGGATGAGGTCATTTCGTTGCCGACCCCTCAGGTCACCGCCTGCACCTTCGGCGGCGAGGGCCTCGATCGGCTTTTCATCACCACCTCCGCCCAGGGCGCCGACGGTGCCGATGGAGCGGCCGGGGCCGTGTTCACCTGTCAACCGGGTGCGGTCGGACGGCCGGCCAGATCGTTCGCGGGCTGACATGGCGGACTCTCGGTCCGGTGGGGTGACTGATGACCCGAACCTGGCCTTCGACTTCGCCTCCGCAGGCCGGATAGTTTTCGGCCGGGGCGTTGTTCGCCAATTGCCGACATTGGTGGGCGGTCTCGGCCGCCGGGTGTTCATCTGCTCCGGATCCAGACCCGAGACGCACCAGGAACTTTTCACATCCATCGCCGGAGTCACCGATGTATTCCCGGTCCGGCGGGAGCCGACCGTCGACGATCTGACCGAAGCCCTGCGCCGGGCCGGCGACGCAGAGGTCGTCGTCGGTATCGGAGGCGGCAGCGTCATCGACCTGGCCAAGGGGGTCGCGATGCTGCTGGGCAACGGCGGCGATCCACTCGACTACCTGGAGGTGGTCGGCCGGGGCGTTGCGATCACCAGGCCTTCGGCGCCCCTCATCGCGGTGCCGACCACCGCCGGTACCGGCGCGGAGGTCACTTCCAACGCCGTATTCACCTCGCCCAGCCACCGGGTGAAGTGCAGCCTGCGGAGCCCGTTCATGTTGCCGCGCATCGCCCTTGTCGATCCGCTGCTCACCGTGGGCTGCCCACCGGCGGTCACCGCCGCCAGCGGTCTGGACGCGCTGACCCAGTGCATAGAGCCGTTCGTCTCCCGCTTCGCGAATCCGCTGACCGACGGATTCGCCACCACCGGGCTTCGACTTGCGGGCCACGCCCTGCGCAGGGCCTTCCTGGACGGGTCGGACGGGCAGGCCCGGACCGACATGTCGATGGTCAGCCTGCTCGGCGGCCTGGCGCTGGCCAACGCCCGACTCGGCGCGGTGCACGGTCTGGCCGGGCCACTCGGCGGCCTGCTGTCCGCCCCGCACGGCGCGGTGTGCGCCGCACTCCTTCCTTCGGTGATCCGGGCCAATGTCGCCGCGTTGAGCGAGCGGGGAACCGGTTCACCGGAATTGCTGAAGTACGAAATGGTGGCGCAACTGCTGACCGATGATCCCCACGCGCCACTCTCGGCCGGGGTCGCCTGGATCGAGGAGACGGTCGGGTTGCTCGGCGTCGGCGGACTCGGCTCTCTCGGCCTCACCGGGCCGCAGGTCGATGGCATTGTCGCGCAGAGCTTCCGGTCCAGCAGCATGAAGGGCAACCCGGTCGATCTCACCGAAGCCGGACTGAGACAGGTTGTGCTGCAGGCCATGTGACTTTGACTCCAGGTCGTCGCGGGCTGAACAAATGTCGTGCGTAAGTCCTTCGATGCGCCTGGGGTCTTGCGTACCTGCGCCGAGAAGGAGTCCCCCGATGCGAGTCTGCGCCGTTTGCCGGTCCCCCCCAACGCCATCATGTCGTTGTAGCGAGCCCCGGCACGGATCGTCGCCGCCAACCTCGAGGTGGCCCTGGCGAGGATCATCTTCGCCAGCCGGAGGTGCCCCGGGAGGATCAACTTCGCAGGCACGGACGAAGGTTGCCCTTTTGGGACTCGTGGGACAGAAGTTGCCAACTTCGTCCATGCGGCGGCCCCGCAACCCGCACCCGCAACCCGGCTCGGCTGGGCTGAGCGGCAGTGTCCGACATGGCGTGTCCGACATGACGTAGGCGTTCGGGGCAAACCCTCTCGCACCCGAAGGTCGTTCTCGCATGTCCGCTCGACGCATCTACCTGCTCATCTGCGGCATCGGGCCGCCTGGCGGTGCAGCATTGTACACGTTGTTCCTGCTGTACCAGGTCGAGGTGGTGCCCTGTTCGGTCTTCGCGCTGATGGGGGTCGTTCTGGCCGGCCGTCGTCGCGTCGATGTTGGTCGGCCTGTTCCGCTCGGCCGGCTCTCCGCTGGTGGCAGCCTGGCTCGTGAAGGTCAGTGATCCGGCGAGCAGGGCCACCTTGTTCTCCCTTCAATCTCAGCTCGATTCGGCCGGCCAATTGGTCGGCGGCCCACCCATCGGTTCAGTCGGGCAACGATTCTCGATCAGGGCGGCGCTGGGCGTCTCAGCGCTGCTGCTGGTGCCCGCCGCGCTCTGCTACCTCTTCGCCGTGATGCGGCAACCCGCTGGTCGAGGCGGCGATGACGTCTCTGTCAGCCGAGGCTCCCCGTGATCGGGAGGCTCACAGCGCTCGATGCCGATTGATGCAGCGCTCGAAGTTGGTGGCGCCCAAGGCTGTGGGACGTATCGGCGGCAGGCCACCCGGCTCTACAGAAGATCCCCGGCCCGCGGTTGCGGGCCGGGGATCTCTCGTGGTGGCAAGGGCCGGGATCGAACCGGCGACCTTCCACTTTCAGGTTCGCACTTCGAGCGGTCGTGACTGACTTCAATTCAGCACCGCTGACCAGCGGCAATGTCAAATGCCAGGCTCAACCGCTTCGAGACGTTTCCGTCGACTTCGAACCAATTCGTTGGGTAAACGTCGAGCTGTGTCCCGTATCAAGCGTCGTTCCGCAGGTTGTCACCAATGACTAGCGAGGTCCGAACGGTGATCCACTCGGCTTTCAGGGCCGTGCGCGGCGAACGGAGGTTGGGCGCTCCTTCCCCTCGTTGACGAAGATGGTGGCATCGGAAGATCCGCCGTCAACGGCTTCGATCAGCCACAACCATCTCTTGCATCGCGCGGGAATCACCGCCGTCGATGACTCGAACCTCAACCGACTGCCCGCCTCTGCAGGCATCCGGACGACTTTTTGATCGTCGACACGTGCCACTGCCGATCCTGACCAGGGACCCTGCTTGCATGTCGGTTATCGGATGCAGGATGGAGCCTGCCAGGAAGACAAGAGTCTTCGCTACGTCAGAGCCTTGTTACGCCGTCCGGGGGGTTGTCCCCCGTTCTGTCCCCAAAATGGGGACAAAACGCCCATACCCGCGTGACTCGCCTGCTCGAACCTATCGCTGGTTCAGGAGGACCACGCACTAGCGCTTCAGGACGCTAGCCGGTAGTGCTCAGAGCCAAGGCGGAAGGGTCGTGACTTCTCACCCGCGGCCGCCGCCGGCCGAACAGAAGTTCCGGTGCTCGCCGTCGGAAGCGTGCCCCAGAGGCCACATCGGTGCTCGTGACGGAAATTTCGCTCGGAGATCAAGGTGCTCTGGCCGGCCACCCGCAGCGACAGGATCCGGTGGGTCGTGTTGTAGCGCGGCCAGATGGCTTGGCCTTGTGCTGACGGCTTGCCATCGAAGACGAAAGCCCCAGTACGGCACCGTGTGGCGGGCCAAATGACGCTCACCGGCGTTGAACGTCGGCGCGATCAGGGTGCCGTTGTCGAAGCTGGGGAACAGGTAGGCCAACTCGCATGGCCGGCGCCCCAGACATATCCGGGAATCGGAACAAGGCCAGGACCGTTTCGAGCGTCGAATTCATAGGCGAAGGTCCGGGTGTAACGGACAAAGGTATTCGTCAGGGCCAGCTGGGTGCAGCCGCCTATGCCTGCCGCCGCACCGGCGTCCGTGAAGATTGTCCCCGACAGATTAGGCGACAGTGAACTTGTCGGCGTTCGGCAAAGGGTAACGGCGGCGGCCACCGCAACGGGCATAGCCGGACCTCGATGAGATACCACAGCGATGCCACGGGAACCGGTTGGCTGGCAGGTCGCTCGAAGAGCTCCACGCCAGGTGAATGGATGACCACTCCGGAAGAGTCGTTTGTCAAGTTGCCCGGACACGCGATGTCCTACCATTGGCAGGTGGTTGCGCAGCGCGTTCCCGACCTCTCGGTATTGACGACTCCGAGTGGCCTCCTGCGGGCGATGCTGTATGAGGTGAGCACCGAGGCCGGTTGGTCAAGGGCCGCCGGCAGACAAGCCCTTGTTGCTGCTGAAGCAGGCGCCGACCAGCTGTTCTGGCGCGAAGTTCAGATCATGCTGACGTTCGCCGGTACGGCGTCACGGTTCGTCTGGCCAACCACAGGGAGCCAAAAGGAGCCCCCGCTGTACCCGAACCGTGGTTCCGACATTCGCCTTCTGCTCGATATCGACACCGACCTGTTCCAGACCCTCCGCTACCGGCGCAATGACGTCATCCATATGGAGCGGTTGGAGACGGCTTGGCACGATGGCATCGCGATGGGAACGAGGTCGATGAATGGCAAGCGCCCGGACGGCGGCGACTTCCTGAGCTGGACGCCAGCCGAGAAGACGTTAACCTTCCTCCATCATGACGTCTCTATCCCGGCGCTTATCGGGGACTTGCAGCATCTCGAGATGCGGTCCAGCGAAGCATTCAACTTCATGCTGTCGGTTGAAGACGGCGACCCGATCGATGTAGTCGGCGAATGGGCAAACTGAAGAGATGATTTGGTCTGATTGGGGGACGGTGACGGCTTGGTTCAGCTTGATCAGTTCCTACATAACCCCATCCGCAATAACAGGCCAAAGGTGACCACACCGGAATAGGATTGAGGCCCGGGGACCCTGACAGCTGTGCCTGCAACGGCACCGGCCTCACGCGTTGCCTTACAGCATTTAGGTAACCAACAAGCATGATGATGCGCCTGACGTCCTGGCTGCGATCTACGAGAAGGTGACACACCCCATCGGAGTATCCTCTGAGTCCGTCAAGGGCGATAGCCCTTGGCAACAATATTCGTTGCGGTCTCGCAGGTGAGTTTAGTTAGTTTAGTCCCCACTCGCCTGAGGAGCTGTCTGTTCTGTGCTGTGGCTGGTGCATACACATTCCAAGCGTCTCAGCGAGGGTTTTCATGGAGTTTCTGATCTGCTCACGTCTTGCGGCGGCGTGCGCAGCGCTCATCCAACCAGCCCTTTCCGCTGCAGTGACCGCGAACATCGCCCTCGCAAAATAAGCAGAAGACTCGGAGAATGCCTGCATACATTTTTCTGGCGAGTGCTCAGCGATCCCCTCATCGAATTTGTCGAACGTATTATCAAGATTCTTGATGAACTTCCACCAAATAGGATGTTCCGGATGAGCCGGAACTATAAATGGCCCGTAGCTTGCCTCCATCATCGCGCCGAATAGTTGAGGTTCCAGATCTTCGATCGCTACGGATAGTGAAGCGTGGATCGCGGCACCCTCGTCGAGAAGCTTCGTCGCTGGAGTGAACACCGCCAGTAGTTCCTGTTGCTTCTCCCGCATCAATTCCTGCCTGCCCCGGGCGAAGTGTTGTTTCTTCCGCTTTTCCTTCTTGTCCGACTTCAAGGTGATCAACCTCGGCTCTGGGTGTCCTGCTTACACATGCAGATTGGGAACCAAGCATAGTCTTGACGCCTCTGGGACACCAGACCACGGTGGGTGCACATCTCGGGGTTCCGGCGCAGCGCGGCGATGACGAGCCGAGGCGGGTTCAGCGGCCCCAGCCCGACGGCATGCGGTATTACTATTAGTGACGTTATCTTGACGCGCTGCAATGCCGGTTGCAGAAAGCATGTCGCACAACCCATTGAACGAGGACAAGGAGCAGCTCCGCACCGCGGGCCAAGGCGAGCGACCGCTGCTCGTGCCGTGCACGGCCAGAGGTAAATCTGACTCAGGTCGAATCCCACGACCAGCAGTGGCGATCTTCGCTGCTTCGGTCTTGACTTGACCTCAGTCTGTGTGAGGTCCGAGTTCGAGCTTGGACCGATGAAGCCAGGAGGCCGCCGTGTTCGTCCAGATCATCCGTGCCAAAGTCTCAGACCGGCAGGCCGCGGAGGCCGCCGCCGCCCGATGGGTCGAGGACCTAGGCCCGGGCGCCAAGGGCTGGGTGGGCGGGACCAGCGGAGTCACGGACGACGGCGAGCTGTTCGTGATGGCGCAGTTCGACTCGGAGGGCTCGGCTCGGGCCAACAGCGCTCGGCCGGAACAGGACAAGTGGTGGGCTGAGTTCTCCAAGAGCCTGGACGGTGCGGCCACCTTCCAGGACAGCAACAATGTGTTCGTCGAGACGACGGGCGATCTGAGCCAGGCAGGGTTCGTCCAGGTCATCATCGGCAAGACCAAGGACCTGAACCGCTCACGGGAGCTGATGACCGAGAGCGCTCCGATGAGGGCAGCAGGACGGCCGGACATCCTTGGGACCATTTCCGTCGGTCACCAGGACGGCAAGTTCAGTTCGCTTCTCTACTTCACCTCAGAGACGGAGGCCAGAGAAGGTGAGAGCAAGGAACGACCGCCCGAGGCTCAACAGTTCATGGACGAGATGATGTCACTTGGCGTCGAACCGCCCGAGTACCTCGACATCAACAAGCCGAGGATCCATCGGCCCAGCTGAGGCGACCGTCTTCCCCCATCCGCCGGGGGGACGGCCATCGTTACCGCCCGGATCTTCGCTCGAGGCAATCGCGGCTTGGACCCTCGGGTCCATCCGGACCGTGACCGACACCTGCGCTGCGGCTCTCACCGCCGCCGCGATCCCGGCCCGGGCGCAGAAAGCAGAGTCCGCCCGGAGCAATGTGCGCACCGCCGGTACTTGAGCCGCGCCGGCTGGCGTCGGCGCCGTGTTGACCGGGAGCCGTTTAAGGGTGGCCAGCGCATCAGCGATGATCCGGGCCGCGCCCCGGGCGGAGTTCGCCGCTCCTTTCCGGAGTCGCTGCGCCACGATCACCAGTGCTGTCTGGGTGGTGCTGATCGTCGCGATCAACGCGTTCAACCCACGGACCCCGGAATACCCGTAGCCCGAGCCTTGCTTGGCATAACCGTGAACCTCGATGATCGTGTCGTCGACGTCGACGAACCGATACCCGCCGGCACCACCGGTACCACGGGCGATGGGTGCCTGCCGGGCCAGTCCGGCCAGGAAACGCGACGCGACCGCGTCGAGCTGGCGGATGTGCCCGAACCGGAACTCCCGCAGAAACGACCCCAAAGTCGAAAGGGCGTAAACAGACTCGAAGATCCGGCGCATCCCACCGTGCCGCAGCGCTGCCATGTCGCAGATGCTGTCCGCGCCGGCGACCATCCCGGCGACCAGCGACATCACCTTCAACCCGGCGTTGGAACCCCGGTCCGTCGGCACCGACAGATGCTGATCCGCCCACCCCGTCAGGCCCGCATCCAGGACGAGCTCGACGATCGGAACCAAACCCGCGAGCGACACCAGATTTGGCCCGTCGAACACCACCGACGCTGACAGCCCAGTATGCGATAGGTCAATCTACGAGATGCCCCTCTGCTACTGCGAAATGTGACCCTCAGCAAGTCCATTTTCACAGCTCAGAAGGGCATTCTCTCTTTCAACACCCGCAACGCGTCCGTGGATCCAGGCTTAGCTGGCCGGCCGCCGAATCGGTCAGTTCGCCGCCGCGCCGTACAGGGATTCACCGGGCCACAGGGTGCCCCCGGCGGCCGCGTAGCGCACGGCCTCGACGAGCCGGTCCGGGTCACCCTTGAGGATGTATCCGATCGCACCGGCATCGGCCGATTGCAACACGAATTCTTCCTTTATCAGGCCGGTTAGCATCAGGACCCGCACGTCCGGCTGGGATTTCATCAATTCCCGGGTGGCCTCGATACCGGACTTGCCCGGCATCAGGACGTCCATCAGAACGACGTCGGGCCACAGCACACCGGCCACCTGAACCACCTCGGCACCGTCGGAGCAGTCACCGACGACGACGATCCCGGCGGCCGCGTTCAGCACACCGGTGACGCCCACCCGGACCAGCGGATGGTCATCGACAACCAGGACCCGAATCATATTGCCCGCCTTCCCGAATAGCGCAACCTTTGTTTCGTCATAATCGACTACGCCGCTATTGCGCACCATCCCCAATTCGTGGCGTACTACGACCAGGTACTAGAACCGTCGTTGTGCAGGTCGGAAACACCTGCGGGCTTCTGAGCGGCAGCAATGGCCGAATGCTGCGCCGTGACCGACGAGGCCGGCGTGGCCGAGGCGATTCCGGGCACAGCGACGACGCCGAGAACGGCAGCCGTCGTCAGGCCACGCTGGCGATGAAGCGTTTCGTGCGATTGGTGCGGTGCATTCTCCTTATTGCTTGATGGAACTCGGGTATCTCCCGAAGCGCGAGCTACGGCGTTCCGGTGGTGCAGAACCTGTGATCCACCGGTTCCACTCTGAAAACGCCTGGGAGGGTCGTCGATGACACGGCGCAGCTACCCCGCCTCGCAGCGCCGGTCACCGCTACGAGGCGGGTAGCTGCGCAAACAGATCAGCCCAGAGCATGGACGAGGAAGGTTCGACGTATTCCCCGCGTCATGCTTGGTGGTTCAGAGCGTCTGGGCGGTGAGTCAGCGTGACGGCGAGATGACGCCTGAACCTGCGATAGACCGCGTGCGCACAACTGGGGGCCCGCTGAACAGGGTTTCGATCTGATCGGCTGACCGACATGCGGGCTCGACGAGGCACACTCGTCCCCGGAAGGGCCGCCCACCGCGCAGCTGTCGACGGCCGCCCAGACGTCGCGGCTTGCCGACACTGCGGATCACGGGCTGAGCACCCAGAAGGCAGAGCATCAACGGAACTATGAACCTAAGCTCCTGTGAACCACTGAGCTGGGACGATGCGGCTACCGGGATGAACGGCGTCCTGTGTTGACTTCTAGCGGCCCAACGGCGTTGGATGGGTGGTGCTCTATCGAGTTCTGTCTCGACCGGCGATCGCCGCGCAGGACAGTCCGGGCTGCGCGGTCTGCTCGTCGCCGGGGACCGCCTCAATGACTGTGTCGGGGGTGTCCGTATCGCACACGAGCGGCCGCGGCCCCATGGTTCGTGGTCGGGAAGCCGTGCTTGGGCCACCTGGTCACGGACGGACCTGGTGTTGCTCACATGATGTCAGCGGAACCTGATGCTGCGGAGCCGGTTGCCCGGCGGGACTCGGACATCACTGGGTTGATTCCGATCCTCACCAGATTTGTCAACTCCCG
>JBBRDH010000001.1:0-151193 GCA_038204125.1 Mycobacteriales bacterium | reverse complement strand
GGGCCGATCACCGGGCACCTCCGGATCGGGGTCGATACCGGCGGCACCTTTACCGATATCGTCGCGGTGGACACCCGTACCGGCCGGATCACCACCACCAAGACACCGTCGACACCGAAGAACCCGGCGGAAGGTTTTCTGGCCGGCATCACGAAGATCCTGCAGCAGATCGACGGTGGGCCCGCCGATATCGAATCCGTTGCGCACGGCACCACGGTCGCCACCAATCAACTGCTCGAGGGCAAGATCGGCGAGCTCGGCTTCATTACGACGCAGGGTTATGAGTTCCTGCTGGAAATAGCCCGGCAGTCGGTGCCCGACGGTTACGGCAATTCCTACTTCTGGGTCAAGCCGCCGCGGATAGTGCCGGTGCACCGGGTCCGAACGGTCGGCGGCCGGATGGACTTCCGCGGCACGGAGGTACGACCGTTCGACCGGGACGGCGCCGTTTCCGCTGCCCGGTGGTTCCGCGACCAGGGAATTCCCAGTATCGGGGTCTGCTTCCTGCACTCCTACGCCAACGATGCGCACGAACGGGAGATGCTGTCGGTCATTCGGGAGGAATATCCGGGCGCCGTGGTATCGATCTCCAGCCAGGTGCTGCCGGAGTACCGGGAATATGAGCGGGCGATGACCACTCTCGTCGACGCCGCAGTGAAACCCAAAGTGGCCCAGTACGTGTCGGGGATCGCCGATCGACTAGCCGCGTTCGATGAGGGTCGGGAGATTCCCTTCTCGATCATGCGCTCCAACGGCGGCGTGCTCTCGGCGGCCGCGGTGGTGCTCCAGCCCATCACCACGGTGCTGTCCGGCCCCGCGGCCGGCGCGCTGGGCGCAGCGGTGATCGCCGCGAAAGCCGGTTATCCGTCGGTGGTCACCTGTGACGGCGGCGGTACGTCGACCGACGTCACCGTCATCCAGAATTCCCGCCCGTCGCTGACCACCGAGGGCTCGATCGGTGTCTACCCGTCGAAGATCCCGATGATCGACGTCGTTACCGTCGGCGCTGGCGGCGGGTCGATCGCCTGGCTCTCGCCGGAGGGCACGTTGAAGGTCGGGCCGGCGTCGGCCGGCGCCGATCCCGGTCCGATGTGCTACGGCGCCGGGGGCCTCCAGCCGACCGTCACCGACGCGCATCTGGTGCTCGGCCGGATCCCGGCGCATCTGCTGGGCGGCGAGATCCCACTGGACGTCGACACCGCCCGGGACGGACTGTCCGAACCTGCGGTCCGGCTGGGCCTGACCGTCGCGGCCTGTGCGACCGGCATTCTGGAGATCTCCGCCTGGAACCAGGCCAACGCTCTCCGCCAGGTCACAGTCAAACGGGGCCTTGACATCCGGGATTTTCCGCTGGTGACCTTCGGTGGCTCCGGCTCGCTGCTCGCCTGCCGATTGATGGACATCCTGTCGTTGCCCGCGGTACTCGTACCGCCGAACCCGGGCAACGTCTCTGCCTACGGCCTGCTCACCGTCGACGTCCGCAACGACTTCGTCCAGACCAGGGTCACCCGGCACGAGGACCTCGATCTGGTTCTCACCTTGGAAACCCTGCAGTCGCTCACCGCCCAGGCGCGCACCGCTCTCGACGCCGAGGGCTTTGCTCCCGAGGGCCAGATTTTCGAAGTCTCCGCCGACCTGCGTTACTACGGGCAGGCTTTCGAGGTTCGGGTGCCGGCTTCCTTTCCAGCGCAAGCTCTGTCGGCAGAGCCGCAGCTGAGCGCGGAGTGGGCGGAGCGGGTGGCCTCGGCCTTCCACGACGCGCACCGGGCGCTCTACGGCTACGACTTCCGGGGTAATCCGGAACAGCAGGCGGAATGGGTGAATCTCCGGGTGACCGGCATCGGGCCGATTCCCCGACCGGAGATACACGAGATGGTTTCAGCCGCAGCTCCGGATCACGATCGGGATCCCATCGACGATGCGGTGATCGAAACCCGCCCGGTCTACTTCGATGACTGGGTGTCGGCTGCCATCTACGACCGCCCCCGGTTGGCGGCCGGCCAGGTGGTACGCGGCCCGGCGGTGGTGCAGGAATTCGGGGCCACCGTGCCGGTGCATCCGGGATTCACGGCGACCGTCGACCGATTCGGCAACCTCATCCTGGAGCGGACATGACCACCCTCGATCCGATCCTGGTCGAGATCATCGCCGGCACCTTGGCTTCGGTCGAGGCCGAGGTCGAGACGGCGATCGCCCGGACCTCCCGGTCGCCGATGATCCGCGATGCGCACGACTTCCGGGCCGGCATCCACGACGCCCGCATGCGGAAGCTGACCGGCCGCTCCTATTCGGCGTTGGTGCAACCCATCGTCAGGGACTACCCCATCGAGACCATGGAACAGGGAGATGTGTTCTTCCACAACGACGTCTACCTGTCCGAGGGAGGCATCGGCCACCTGCCCGACCTGTGCGTCACGGTGCCGGTGTTCCACGACGGTGAGGTGGTCGCCTTCGTTCAGGCATTCGGACACCACGACGACATCGGCGGCGCCGTACCGGGTTCCATGCCCAGCCATGCCACCAGCGTCTTCGAGGAGGGACTGATGGTGCCGCCGATCCGGTTGTGGGCCGCCGGCGTCCCCAACGAGGCGGCGCTCAAGATCATGACCCGGAATTCGCGGATGCCTGAGTCGCTGGCCGCCGACCTCGATGCCGAATGCTCGGCGTGCCTGATGGGCGCGCGACGGCTGGGCGAATTGTTCGGACGATATGGGCGCACGCAGATAGAGGGCGCCTTCGATGCCATTCTCGCCGCGACCACCGAGGTGTACCGCACCGAGATACTCGCCAAGATCCCGGACGGCGAGTACGTCTGGGAGGATTATGCGGAGCACGACGGGGTGGACGAGCCGAAACTGCACACCCAGCGCATCACCCTGACCAAATTGTCCGCCGGGGACGGGGTGACCGGGGGCCGGATCATTCTTGATTTTCACGGCACCTCCCCGCAGGCGAAGGGGCCCATCAACCACTGCGGCAACTATTCGGACGGGGTGTTCCTGGCCAAATGGCTGGCGCCGATCCTGCGGAACCTCGCCGACACCCCGGACCGGATGGCCCAGCTGGACGTGAACGAGGGGGTGGTGCCGCTGATCGAGATGCGTTTTCCGCCACCGGGAACCCTGCTGACGCCGATCTTTCCCGCACCGACCAACGCCCGGACTTTTGTCATCCTGCGCCTGCTCGGGGTACTCGCCGGTGTGTTGGCCAAGGCGGTGGCCGGCCGGATGCCGGCCGACCAGGAAACGATCCGTTACACGGGGGTGTACGGCACCGATCGACAGGGCCGGCCGTACCTCATGCGCGAAGTGCTGGGCGGCGGGTCGGGCGGCAGGTACTACGCGGACGGCGAGGACACCATCCACGTGGTGCCGGACAGCCGGAATCTGCCGACCGAGTTCACCGAAGCCCGCTTCCCGTTCCTGGTGGAAAGGCTCGGATTGGCGGTCGATTCGGGAGGTGCCGGTCGATACCGCGGTGGGTTGGGATACGACAAGCACATTCGCATGCTCGTCGACGCGCATTTCATGTCCATCGCCGACAGATCCATCCTGGCGTGCTGGGGGGTCAAGGGCGGCCGCGCCGGGCAGCCGTTCTCGGTGGTCATCGACCCGGGGGGCCCGAACGAGCGCGTCGTGGACGCACTCGCCGACGGCGAGCCGGTCCGGGCCGGCGAGGTCATCCGCATCCGGACCACCGGAGGCGGCGGCTGGGGTGACCCGCTCGACCGTCCGGTCGACGAAGTTATCCGAGATGTCCAGTGGGGCAAGGTTTCCCTTGCCGGTGCGGCCCGAGACTACGGCGTGGTCGTGGAACTCGGCGGCGCAGCCACGGAGATTCGGCTGGACGAGGCGGCGACGGCCGACAGCCGGGCGGCCTTGCGGGCTTCGCGGATCCCCGATCCGCCATTCTTCGACCGGGGGCCGGGTTACGAGCGCCTGTCAGGTGGGCGGACCGCCGCCGAAGTGGACTTCCTTGTGCCGCAGCAGCGATCCCGGCAGAGCGATTCAGCTCGGCATCTCGGATGAACGCCGGGCAGACCCACTGGGCCAGGAGAATTCTGGTTGCGCTGGGCGGGAATGCGATGAGCGCGCCGGATGGCTCAGCGACCGAGGATCATCAGATCGCCGCGCTGCAGACGGCGGCCGGCCACATCGCCGACCTGATCGCGGCAGGTTACGAGGTGGCGATCACCCATGGAAATGGGCCGCAGGTGGGGAACCTGTTGGTGAAGAACGAGATGGCGGCGGCCGTGGTACCGCCGGTGTCGCTGGACTGGTGCGTGGCCCAGACCCAGGCGACCGTGGGGTTCGTGCTGGCCGGCGCTCTGGAGTCTGCGCTGGCCCGCCGGGGAGTGACGAAAGCCGTTGCGGCACTGGTCACCCGCACGCTGGTGCGCACCGACGATCCGGCATTCGCTGCCCCGGAGAAGCCGATCGGCCGCTACCGTCCGGCGACCGAAGCGGCGGCGGCCATGTCCCGGGGGCAGCACTGGAAGAGTTTTGGCGAGAGAGGCTGGCGCCGGGTGGTGGCCTCGCCCGCCCCGCTGGACATCCTGGACGGGGTGGTCGGGCGGCAACTGATGGACGGCGGCACCGTGGTGATCATGGCGGGAGGGGGTGGGATCCCGGTCGTCCGCGCCGACGGCGTGCTGTCCGGCGTCGAAGCTGTCATCGACAAGGACCGATCGGCGGCGCTGCTCGGCCAGTATCTGAACTGCGACACCTTGCTCGTCGCCACCGATGTCGAGCAGGCCGTGCTGGGCTGGGGAACTCCTGATGCCGTTGCGGTCGGCCATGTTTCGCTGGCGGAGGCCCAGCGGTTCGCTGACGAGGGCCATTTCGCCGCCGGGTCGATGGGCCCGAAGGTCGCAGCAGCGATCAGTTTCGTGGCCGGAACCGGCTCCACCTCGGTGATCACCCGGCTCGACCGACTGGCCGACGCGGTCACCGCCCCGCTCGGTAGCGTCGGCACCGTCATCACCCGGTCCGGGGGCACCGAACCGTCCAACACCGAACCGTCCAGCACCGAAACCGGGAACCAAGAAGGAGCAGGAAACATGCCCGAAGCCATCGAGGTCCGCAAGATTCCGTTGCATTCGGTGTCCGACGCCAGTGAGCTGACCAGGCTGATCGACGCCGGCATCATCGATGCCGATCGGATCGTGGCGGTGATCGGGAAGACCGAGGGCAACGGCGGCGTCAACGACTACACCCGGATCATCGCCGATCGGGCATTTCGAGAGGTGATAGCCGCCAGAGGTTCCCGTCCGGCAGAGGAAATCAAGCAGATTCCGATCGTCTGGTCCGGCGGCACCGACGGGGTCTTGTCTCCCCATGCCACTGTGTTCGCGACCGTGCCGGCGGAGAAGGCCGAGCCCAGCGACGAGCCACGGCTCACCGTCGGTTTCGCCATGAGCGAGGTGTTGCTGCCGGAGGATATCGGCCGGGTAGCCATGGTCGAGAAGGTCGCCGCCGCAGTCAAAATCGCCATGGCGAAGGCCGGGATCACCGAGGTGGCCGACGTCCACTACGTCCAGACCAAGACGCCGCTGCTGACCATCGACACCATCCGGGACGCCAAGTCGCGTGGCCACGACGTCTTCACCGAGGACACCCTGCATTCGATGGATGTCTCCAACGGCGGCACCGCGCTCGGGATCGCGGTGGCGCTCGGCGAGATCGAGATGCCGACCGACCAGCAGATCATGGCCGACCGGTCCCTGTACTCCGCGGTCGCTTCTTGCTCGTCAGGGGTGGAATTGGACCGGGCCCAGGTGGTCGTGGTCGGCAACGCGGCCGGGATCGGCGGGCGTTACCGGATCGGGCACGGCGTCATGAAGGACGCGCTCGACGCCGACGGGATCTGGGCGGCGATCAGATCCACCGGGATCGAACTACCCGACCGGCCGCACTCCAGCGACCTGAAGGGACGGCTGGTCAATGTCTTCCTCAAATGCGAAGTGGCGCAGGACGGACAGGTACGCGGGCGGCGCAACGCGATGCTGGACGATTCCGATGTGCACTGGCACCGGCAGATCAAGGCGTGCGTCGGCGGAGTCGCCGCCTCGGTGACCGGAGATCCGGCCGCGTTCGTGTCGGTGTCGGCCGCGCACCAGGGCCCCGACGGCGGTGGCCCGGTGGCAGCGATCGTCGACCTCGGCCCTGACCCCACCGGATATCAGGCGCCGTAAGGTCATCGTTTACGAAGAATGGCAGCGGCAGATGAAAGGTCGCCCGGGGTGAGAACCATTGATCTCAACGCCGACCTTGGGGAGAGCTTCGGCCGCTGGGTGCTCGGTGACGACGCCGCCATGCTCGAGGTGGTGACCAGCGCCAACGTTGCCTGCGGGTTCCACGCCGGCGACCCGTTGACGTTGCTCAGGACGGTGCGGGCAGCGGCGCAGCGCGGCGTCGTCGTCGGTGCGCAGGTGGGCTACCGGGATCTGGCCGGCTTCGGCCGGCGGTACATCGACATGGAGCCGGACGAACTGTCCGCCGAGATCATCTACCAGATCGGTGCCCTGGATGCCCTCGCCCGCAGCGAAGGGACTCAGGTCAGCTTTGTGAAACCCCATGGGGCGCTGTACAACACCATTGTCTCGGATGAGCGACAGGCGGCCGCCGTGGTCGCGGCCGTGGTTGCCGTCGACCCGGGACTGCCGGTTCTCGGGCTGCCCGGCTCGGTGTTCCTTCAATTGGCTGCGGAGGCCGGGTTGCGCCCGGTGCGGGAGGCGTTTGCCGACCGGGCCTACACCGCGGCCGGAACACTGGTCTCCCGTCGGGAGGCCGGGGCCGTGCTCGACGACGCGGAAACCGTGGCCGCCCGGGTCCTCGGAATGGTGAGGACCGGATCCGTCGTCGCGATCACCGGCGAAACCGTTGCGCTACAGGTGGACTCGGTCTGCGTCCACGGTGACTCGCCGGGTGCCGTCGCAATGGCCCGCGAAGTGCGCTCGGCGTTGGCGTCGGCGGGGGTCGTGATCGAGCCCTTCATCGCCGGTCCATTGGGTTCGGAAAAACGCACCCAACGGTCGGGTGTCCGCGCCAGGAAGTCATGATCTTAGAACACGGCGTCCTATCAGTGAGCCGGGCCCAGAAGCCGACTTCGAGTCCGCTTTCGCGGGGCCAGGGCGATCCGCGCCGGCATGTCGGGCCGCGAAGGCCTCTTGCTGTTGCGCTGATGCCGGCCCGGGGTCTGATGCCGGATAGTTCTTGACCGATCGTTCATAAACTGATAGGTTGCACTGGTGGGCAGGCCAAGGGGATTTCGCGAGGAGGTGGTTCTCGAGTCTGCCGCCGAGGCCTTCGTGCACGGTGGATACGAGGCAACGTCCGTCGATGACCTCGTGCAGAGGCTTGGCCTGCATCGAGGCAGCCTCTATCAGGCGTTCGGCAGCAAGCGGGGGCTGTTTCTGGCCGCTCTGCGCCACCACATCCGAACCAAACTAACTGCAGGGCCGGGTTCCTTGCGGCCGGGAGGGTCGACCGCATTCCAGGTCGGTGCGGTTGCCGACAGCAGCCGACTCGATCTGCTGCTGGTGGCAGCGCTGGAGCGGGGACATTCTGATGCCGAGGTTGCAGTAGCTGTTCGCGGCGCGCTGACGGACCTCGAGCAGGCAATTGACAGCGATTTGCCGGTACCGCGATCGACTGATACGTCGGCGCGCCCGGTGAGGGCTCTCGGGTTGTTGGCCGATCGGCTGTATGAGCGCTTGATCTGAAACCTTTTCCTGCGGCGTCCGAACCGCAGTCGCACATCCGAAAGCGGAAGGGACAAAATAATGGCAACGATACTCATCGAGGGCCAGAATCTGACCATTGAGGTGGAGGGGCTCGACAAGTTGTGGGCGCTGAAAAGTCGGCTGACGATTCCGCTCGCCCACGTCCGGGGCGCAACGGCTGACCCGGGCATCGTGGACGAGCCCAAAGGCTGGCGCGGTCCGGGCGCCCATATACCCGGCGTCATAGTGGCCGGAACGTTTCATCAGGACGGAAAGAAAGTGTTCTGGGATGTACACGACAAGACCAAGGCAGTCGTGATCGAGTTGAAAGATGAAACTTATCAACGCCTTGTCGTTGAGGTGGCCGATCCGCGAGCCACGGTCGAGGTGATCGAGCGAGCAGTGAGCGAGCGCTGACCCGTAGCGGTTGCCAGGTCCGATCTGATCTCACTTCGGAAAGGACCGTCAAGGACAGTGGGCGCTGGGGGGCCGGACGCATTGCCGGCCAGTCGTCCAGTTGATCGGAGAGTCGCGATGGGCGATCCCACGGCGGGCCACCTTCGCCTTGGGGAATCCATCAGGACCGGGCGCAGGATCACCACCGGACACCAGCCGTGGCCCTCGGCGGCGGGGGTCGATGTCGAGCCGGCCCTGGACTGAACGGGTAACCGGCCGACGACCTGCCAATCCGTTCCAGCAACTGCCCGGCCGCCCCACCACAGCCCGGACCATATCGTGTGCGGTTGATCCTGGCTGTAGCCTCAGCGCATGGAGCGTCGTGCCGTCGGGGTCGCCGTCCTGACCGTGGCACTGCTGCTCGCGGTGGTGGTGCCGAACCTCCGCCCGCGGGTGGTTCCCGGTGCGGCCCAGGCGGAGCCGGTCCCGGGGCCGCCGGCAGTCGGTGATTGCGTGACCGAAACCTTCGATCCCTCAACGGCTGACCGCACCTGGCCGCTGCCCAAGCACGGGCATGACAAAGCCACCGCGAAATGTGCGGGAGCCCGCTACGGCGAGGTCGTCGCCGTGATCGCGAACCCGCTGCCGTTCGACGAGCAGGCCAGGCAGGACGCGACGCAAGCCACGCCCGTCCCGGACCAGGCCACCTGCGTCGCCGCGATCATTCGTTACGTGGGGTTTCCGGCAGACAAAGGTGGCACTTTAAAACCGATGTCGACCTACTGGTATCCCAGTTTGATGCTCGGATTGGCAACGTCGTCGCCCTCACCCACGCAGCAGACTGCGGGCCAGCATTGGCTGGCCTGCATCGCGAATCTTCAGAACCTCCCGGAGACGGAGGCCACCGTGCCGCGATACGAGGGATCGCTCAAGGATGCACTTCTCACCGGGCGACCAAGGAACGTTCTCACGACGTGCAATTGGGGGCCGGCGGGCGGGCAGAACAATCCCGACGGCAGGTGTGTAAAGCCGCATACGGGGGAAACTCTTGCCAGCGGTAAACTCGACGGACATCCGGTTGCCCGGGCGGCGTTGGAGGCAAGCTGCCGGAAGCTCGTCGGGCAGTTGACCGGCATTGCCGGCCTGAGCGCCGTCAAGGAGCTGCACATCGCGATGGCGGCCGTCGATCCGAACGGCGCTGAGTTGAAAGCGGACGTTATCCCCGGCCTGGCATTCCTGAGCTGCGGGGTGACCAGCACCAGGCCCTTGAAGGGAAGCCTGCTCGGGATCGGCGCAACACCGATCCCCTGGGCCTGATTGTCCCGGGCGTCATCCTGGTCTGCGAGTACCGGAATCCGCCGCGCCGAGCGACGTTTGCCGGACTGGCAACAATTGTTGCGGTGCAGGGACACCCTGGGTCAGGGTGGGTGGTGACCAACGACAGCACGGCGGCATCGCCCTCGTCCGACTCTCCCGCCTTCACCGAAGGGTATGTCGGAAACCCTGCGGTGCAGGACGAATGGGATAGGAGGTACGCGGAGGAAGAGCAGCTGTGGAGCGGCCGACCGAACGGTGCGCTGGTAGCCGAGGTCGCCGGGCTCCCGCCCGGGCGGGTACTCGACGTGGGCTGCGGCGAGGGTGCTGACGCCGTCTGGCTCGCGGGCAGCGGCTGGGACGTGACAGCGCTCGAGGTGTCGGGTGTGGCGTTGGCTCGAGCAGCCCGACATGCCCGGGACGCCGGTGTCGAGGTGCGGTGGGTGCATGCCGAACTGACCGACGCGGTGATCACCCCCGCTTCCTTCGACCTCGTTTCGGCCCAGTACCCGGCTCTGTTGCGCACCCCGCAGGCTTCCGCCGAGCGCGCGCTGCTCGCGGCGGTTGCGCCGGGCGGTGTGCTGCTGCTCGTGCACCACGCAGGAATGGACACCCACCAGGCGCACGAGAGTGGATTCGATCCGGCCGACTACGTCTGGCCCGAGATGGTCGCTGCGCTGCTCACCGACGATTGGGACATCGGGGTCAACGAGCAGCGGCCCCGCATCGCACCCGACGGCGGCGCCGGCGCGCACCACGCGGAGGATCTGGTGTTACGGGCGCGACGGTTACGTTGAAATCGTCGGGGTCATCCGCCGTCGGAGAGCGGAGTCACGCGCAAACCCGCCGGACGCCATGACCGAGACCGCAGGGCGAAAGTTCTCCGTCCGGCGGACGGCCTACGGTGAATGAATGCTGAAAAATTCTGCACTACCGGACGAGTCGTTGCTGCTGTCCGGCGACCTGTTCGGATACGAGTCGATGCTGTCGGCCGCGGAGTGGGAGCTGATCACTGCCACCAGGGCCTTTTTGGCCGAGCATGTCGCTCCGATCGCAGCGGACTGCTGGGCGGCCGCCGAATTCCCCTTCCAGATCATCAAGCCGCTCGCCGAAGTCGGGATCGTAGGGCTGGCATACGGTCTCGACGGTCTGCCGCCGGCCGGTCAGCTGATCACCGGGTGGCTCGGTCTGGAGTTCTCCCGGGTCGATCCGTCGATGGCAACGTTCTTCGGTGTGCACAACGGTCTCGCCATGGGCACCATCCACTTCTGCGGATCAGCGGAACAGCAGCAGCGCTGGCTGCCGCCGATGCAGCGGATGGAGCTGATCGGCGCGTTCGGCCTGACCGAGCCCCAGGGCGGATCCGACGTGGCCGGCGGACTGCGGACCACCGCGCGCCGGGAAGGCGACGTCTGGGTGCTCAATGGGTCCAAGCGCTGGATCGGGAACGCCACCTTCGCCGATCTCACCATCATCTGGGCCAGGGACGAGGCCGATGACCAGGTCAAGGGTTTCGTCGTGGAAAAGGGGACGCCGGGTTTGGTCGCCACCAAGATCGAGCGCAAAGTCGCGCTGCGAACGGTGCAGAACGCCGATATCGTGCTCACCGATTGCCGGGTGCCGGAGGAGAACCGGCTGGCGCAGGCCAATTCGTTCCGTGACACCAGTCGAGTATTGCGGGCCACCCGGGGCGGGGTGACGTGGTCGGCGGTCGGCTGCCAGATCGGCGCCTATGAGGCAGCGGTCGCCTATGCCCGCACGCGTGAGCAGTTCGGCAAACCGATCGGTCATTTCCAGCTGATCCAGGAGCTCCTGGCAAAGATGCTCGGCAATATCACCGCATCCCTGGGTATGGCGGTCCGGGTTGCACAATTGCAGCAGGAGGGCATCTTTCGCGACGAGCAGGCGGCGCTGGCCAAGTGGTATTCGACGACCCGCCTCCGGGAAACGGCCGCCTGGGCGCGGGAGTTGATGGGCGGCAACGGTATCCTGCTCGACCACGATGCGGTCCGGTTCTTCTCGGACGCGGAGGCGCTCTATTCCTATGAAGGGACGGCGCAGATCAATGCGCTCATTGTCGGTCGTTCCATCACCGGGAAAAGCGCCTTCGTCTGATGCCCGCCGGTTCGATCAGGACGGGCAAGCCCGGGGCTCTGCTTCTTGCCCCCGGCGCCGGAGCGACCAGAGATTCGCCGACCCTGGTCGCGATCGAAAGGGCCGCGGCGCCGCTGCCGTGCCGCCGGATGGACTTTCCCTACCGCGCCGCGGCGAAGCGGGTACCCGACAAGGCGCCCGTCGCTATCGCGGAAATCGGGCGAGTTGCCGCGGACCTGATATTGGCGGCCGACATCGACCCCGCCGGGCTGGTACTGGGCGGCCGTTCCTATGGCGGCCGGATGTGTTCGATGGCGGTGGCGGAAGGGCTGCCGGCGGCCGGCCTGGTGCTGTTGAGCTATCCGCTGCACCCGCCCGGCCGACCCGAGAAGCTGCGCGTCGAGCACTTTCCGGCGATTTCCGTTCCGGTGCTGTTCCTCTCGGGTGAGCGGGATCCGTTCGGTTCTCCTGCCGAATTCGCCGCCAACATCCCGGCCATCCAGGGCCCGGTGACTCAGGTGTGGGTGACCGGCGGTCACCTGCCACGAGGCGACGAACGGGTGGCCGCCGCCGTAGTCGAGTGGCTGCGCGCGCTCTGAGCTTTCCGGCGGCTCCCCACCCGCCGCCGGCGCCGGCCGAATGTTGCGGCGCGTATGTTGCGGGCACACCACTTGGTGAGAAACCACCGACGAAAGGATTGTTGGATGAGCGTCGATCGAGGATTGCTGGCACTGCTCGAGGCAAAGCCCGGCAAGGGTGACGCCCTGGCCGCATTCCTGCAGCAGGGCAGGGCGCTGGCCGTCGAAGAGAGCGGGACCGTGACCTGGTATGCGTTTCGGATCGGCGATACCAGCTTCGGCATCTTCGATACCTTCAACGACGAGCAGGGTCGTCAGGCCCATCTGGACGGCGCGATCCCCGAAGCCCTCGGCCAGATCGCGGCCGATCTGCTGGCCTCAGAGCCGAACATCCGGCCGGTCGACGTCATCAGCGTCAAGTGAGTCGGGTCAGGTAGGTCCGGCGCGGCGTCGGATCAGCGCTTGACGAATTCCACGTCGAAAATGTCGCGGCCGGCGGCGATCCCGCGCCTTTCGAATCTCGTGCGCGGGCGGAAGTCGGGTCGGGCGGCCCAGCCGGGATAGGCGTTCCGCAAGCCCTTTGCTGATGTGCAGGCCGCCAACATCTGCTCGGCGTACGGCGCCCAGTCGGTAGCGAGCCGGAAGATCCCGCCGCGGCGCAGTCTCGAGGCGGCCAGGTCGACGAACTCGGGGGTGACCAGGCGGCGCTTGAGATGTTTCTTCTTCGGCCACGGGTCGGGGAAGAACAGCCACAATTCGGCGAGCGTCTCGGGTGCGACGAGGTCGCTGAGGATCTGCACGCCGTCGCCGCGCATCACCCGGACGTTCCCGATCCCGGCCCGCGCCAGGTGGTGCAGGGTCTGTGCCACACCGGGCTTGTAAACCTCCACGGCCAGCAGATTGATGTCCGGCCGGGTCGACGCCATGATGGCCGTGGACTCACCCATGCCACTGCCGAGTTCCATCACCAACGGCCCGGGACGACCGAATGCCGCTTCGGCGTCGAACCGGCCCTCCCGCTCCGGATCCAGTGCGCGGTCGGCCCGCCCCGGGCCTTGCGGGTCGAGGTCCGCCGCGTCCAGGTACAGCCCTTCCGCATGGTCGTTCCACGCCCGCCGCTGGACGTCGTTCAACCGGCCACCGCGCGGGTGGAAGCTGACCACCCGCCGAAAATGCGCGGGCAGCCCGTCGGTCGGGGTGGCCGGTCGGATCCTGGCATCCTGCATGGGGCCAAGAGTAGGGGACGCCCGGCCCTGGATACCGTCACCCGGTTCCGCCCCGTCCGGGTTGCGCGCCGGCCGATTCCTGCTCAGGCGTCCCGCTTGGTGACCACGAAAGCGGCCGCCAGCCACAGCAGGATCCCGGTGCCGACGAAGACCAGCAGTCCCTGGACGGGGGTCGGTCCGCCGGGCCTGATCGCGTTGGCCAGGTCGCCGAGATCCGTGGTCGGCGTGATGAACTTGTCAGCGGCGGCGAACGGCAACCAGGGACCGACCTTGGGGCCGACGGTTGGAATGATGGTGAAGAGCGGCTCGAACACGATCGGCCACAGCAGCAGCAGGGCGATGGCGCCGGCCGACTGCCGCAGCAACGTTCCGACGGCGACGGAGATGACGGCCCCGACAGCGAACAAAGCTGCGTAGCCGGCGGTTTGCCGCCACGTCGACCCGGTCAGCTCGAGCGGGAACGGCGGGTTTCTGGCCAGCGCCTTGGCCAGGAAGAAGGCGCCCATTGCGCAGACCAGGCCGACCGCCGCCCCGATCACGCCGAGCAGCACGGTCTTGGCGAGCAACACGCTGACCCGTTTGGGGGCGGCCAGGAACGTGCTGCGCACCGTACCGAACCGGTATTCGGTCGTCACCGACAGCGCAGCCAGTACCAGGAAGATGTCCAGGCTCAGCGCAACCCCCCGGAGCGCGAAGAAGGGGATGGCGGCCTCGCCGTTGTTGATCAGCCCGACCAGCAGGGCGAACAGCACCGAAACAAGGACGATCGATCCCAGGCACCAGTACGGCGAGCGGGTCGAGAAGAGCTTGATGCGTTCGACCGAGATCAGCGTCATGTCCTCAGATCCCCTCGGGATGTGCGCCAGGGCGGGTGGGTGTTGCTTTCGTCAGCCCGGCGGGTGTTGGGCCCGCGGGCGGCTGTCCGGTCGGCTGCCAACCGGGTGGCGGCCCCTGCGGTGGCCCGCCGAAGCCGACCGGTCCCACCGGATCCGGCTGCCTGGTGAAGCCGCCGCCTGGTGGATGGGCGCCGTACTCCACCGATTCGCCGGTCAGCTGCATGAACGCCTCTTCGAGCGACCCCTGCACACCGGAAAGCTCGTGCAGGGTGATCCCGGCCTGTGCGGCCAGGTCGCCGACCAGTTCGATGGGCGTGTCGTGCACGCTGAGTCCGCCCGGAATCGGGGTCATCCGGATCCGCCGCTCCGCCAGTACCGCGGCGAGTCCATTCAATTGCGGTGAGCGGACCCGCACCGTCGATTCTGTGGACCTGGCGATGAAGTCGGCGGTGGCCGCGTTCGCGATCAACCGGCCGCGGCCGATCACGATGAGATGGTCTGCGGTCACTGCCATTTCGGAGAGCAGGTGCGAGGACACGAGCACCGTGCGGCCGGTCGCGGCGAGACTCTTCATGAAATGGCGGATCCACAGAATGCCTTCCGGGTCCAGTCCGTTGACCGGCTCGTCGAACAGGAACACTTCGGGATCACCGAGAATCGCGCCCGCCAGGCCGAGCCGCTGTTTCATCCCGAGGGAGAATTTCCCCGCGGCCTTCCGGGCCACTGCCGACAACCCGACGATCTCGAGCACTTCGTCGACCCGTTTGACCGACAGGCCGTTGGACCTGGCCATCCAACGCAGGTGGGAGCGAGCCGACCGGTTGGGGTGAATCCAGTTGGCGTCGAGCAGGGCGCCCACCTTTGTCAGGGGCCGGGTCAGTGCGGCATAGGGCTTGCCGTCGATCAACGCCCGGCCCGAGGTCGGGTTGTCCAGGCCGAGGATAATCCGCATGGTGGTGGACTTCCCGGCACCGTTCGGTCCGAGGAATCCGGTCACCGAGCCGGGGCGGACGGTGAACGACAGATGGTCGACGGCCACCGTCTGGCCGAATGTCTTCGACAAGTCCGAAACTTCGATCATTGCCGCATTCTCCCACCGGATCCTCCTCGTTGCCTCCGTCCGCAGTGCCGGTTCCCCGGCTTTGCCGGCCGGCTCCGCTTTCCTGGATCAAATCGGGGTGACGGCTCCCGACAGGGGCGTTCGTGACCTCGACGCGAAGCCCGGCCGGCGGGGCGACCTTCGTGATGGCGGTCCGGCAACCGCCGTGACCTGCCACGCTCAGCACTCGGGTCACCCGGCCGTGCGGTCGGTTCGGTATCCGGGTGATCGCCGGGATACCCGTCGGGGCCGCCGCGACGGCGGGAATTAAACCCCCCGCCCCCTGCTGCCTCCCTGCCAAATCGTTGCGAGGTCGCTACGGGCGGCGCCCACCGTCCTGTCGGCGGGTCGACAGAATGCCGGTCGGTGTGGCCGGGACGGTCGGTGCCGGTCAATCCTGAGTTCGCGTGCCGCTTGCTGCGCACGATCGGGTCGCCAATGGGGAACGACCAGGTCTGTCGAGGCGAAAGATCCGGCCCACAGCGGGTGTCGGAGAGCAGAAATTCAATCTCCACTCTGGTCGAACCGCAAATCTGTTGTGCTGCATGTATGTCCGGAAAAGGCGCATGATCCGGGAAGCCGCCCGTCCGGTCGCGAGGTACCCTGTATCCCGGTGAAAGCTACTGCTGCCAAACGTATCTCGACGGCAGCGTGAGCGAGGAGGCGGAAAGCAGCCAGACGAAGCCACCCGTTACCCGGTCACCGCCGGACCGTAGCCGAAGTCGAACAGAAGCAACCGGAAGTTCGCCGGGTAACCTGGCCGTGGCGTGGCGCCGATCGCCGGGGTATTCCGGTATCTTTACGGTGACCGACAATGGACGCTGGACGGCAGACGTTCAACCACTGGAAAGGCACCGTCATGGCACAGGTTACCAATGTGAAATTGACCGACGATCTCGACGGGACGAAGGCGGCGGAGACGGTTTCGTTCGCTCTGGACGGTTCCGGCTACCAGATCGACCTGAGCGCCAAGAATGCCAAGGCATTGCGAAAGGTGCTGGCCGAATTCGTTGCCGCCGGGCGCTCGGTCAGGACCGCTGCCGCAACAAACGGACGCCCGGCCGGCCGTCGGACGCCGCGGAGGCACGTGGGTGCCTCCGATGCCGCAACGATCCGCGCTTGGGCGAATCAGAACAACGTGCCCGTTTCGGTCCGTGGTCGGGTCTCCGCCGAGGTCCGTGCCCAGTACGCCCAGGCGCACGGGAAGTAGCGGCCGAACAGTCGCCGTCCCGGCCGGCCGGTGCCGGTCGGTCCGGCCGCCGCCGGGCTGCCTCGGGTAACTTTGAGGGTCGACGTCGTGGGTGGGCCTTCAGAAGCACCATCGTTGTATCTGCTTCTGAAGAACGAGCGCACACTTCGTTGCGAACCTCGATACCCAAGAAACCGTGGCGGGACTCCGGCGGCCGATGCGCCGGAGGCGCCTGCCACCCGGCAACAGTTCGGAGATCCGCATGACGGTCGCAACCACCCGCCTGCCCACCGACGAGGCGGGCCTGCAGGCGCGCCTGCTGATAGACCTGGAACCGACCGTGGCGGCCAACCTGGACCGGCACCTTGCGGTCGCCAAGTCCTGGATGCCCCACGACTACATCCCGTGGAGCCGCGGCAAGGACTTCGCGATGCTCGGCGGCGAGGACTGGCGGCCCGAGGATTCGCCGCTCGACCCGGTCGCCAGGACAGCGATGATCGTCAACCTCCTCACCGAGGACAACCTGCCCTCCTACCACCGCGAGATCGCGACCCGGTTCGGCCGGGACGCCGCCTGGGGACAGTGGGTCGGGCAGTGGACGGCCGAGGAGGGCAGGCACGGCATCGCCCTGCGGGACTACCTCGTCGTGACCAGGGGGGTGGACCCGGTGGAGCTGGAAACCCTCCGGATGGCCCACATGGCGGCGGGCTACGACTCTGGTGACAAGAGCGCCCTGCGGACGGTCGTCTACGTGACCTTCCAGGAGCTGGCCACCCGCGTCTCGCACCGGAACACCGGTCGGGCCACCGGTTGCCCGCTCGCCGAGCAGTTGCTCGCCCGGATCGCCCTGGACGAGAACCTGCACATGATCTTCTACCGGAACATCGTGGCCGCGGCCTTCGACATGGCTCCGGACGCGACGATGAGTGCGATCCGGGACGAAATCATGTGTTTCGCCATGCCTGGTGCCGGGATGCCCGGCTACACCCGCAACGCCGTCACCATCGCAAAAGCCGGTATCTACGACCTTCGTCTGCACCACGACGCCGTCGTGCAACCGATTCTCAAATATCTCAACGTCTTCGGCCGCTCGGACCTGGGTCCGGTCGGGGAGCAGGCCCGCGAAGAGCTCGCGACCTTCCTCGAGGGCCTGGATGCACAGGCCTCCCGCTTCATCGAGCAACGGGACGCCATGGCGGCCCGGCAGGCAGCCAGAGCCGCCAAGTCCTGACGCGGTCACCGGCCTCTCGGCCCGGGTGTCGGCCGGGTTATCTACAGTGACCGGGTGCAGCAGAACCCGGTCGACGAAGAGTTCCTCGCCCTGCCGTTACGGTCGCTGGCCGACGCGGCGCTCAGTGCGGCGACGGCCGCCGGCGCCTCCTTCGCCGACTTCCGGTACGAACGACTGTTGGCCGCCAACCTGAGCATCCGGGACACCGCCGTGCAATCGGCCGTGGACAGCGTGACCACCGGCTTCGCAGTCCGGGTGATCGTCGACGGCAGCTGGGGATTCGCCTCCGCAGTCGTCCCGACCGCTGATGTCGCCGCAGCGACCGCCCGGCAGGCGGTCACCGTGGCCAGGGCGCTGAGGTCGGTGGTCAGCGAGCCCATCGAGCGGGCGGGCGAACCGATCCATTCCGACGCCACCTGGGTGAGTTCGTACCGGATCGACCCGTTCGCAGTGCCGACCACCGACAAGGTGGCCCTGCTGATGGACCGCTCCGAGCGGCTCCTCGCCTCCGACGGCGTCGACCACGCCAGTGTCGGCCTGATGTCCGCCAAGGAGAACAAGTTCTACGCCGACACCGCCGGCACGGTGACGACCCAGCAGCGGGTGCGGCTGGAGCCGACCATGTCCGCGGTGGCGGTCGATGCGGCATCCGGCGCGTTCGAGACGATGTCCTCCCTCACCCCACCGGTGGGCCGCGGCTACGAGTATCTGACCGACGACCCGCTCGGGGGCGGGTGGGACTTCGACGGCGAGATCACCCGTATCCCGCAATACCTGGCCGAGAAGATGAAGGCGCCGTCCATCGAAGCCGGTCGCTATGACCTGGTCATCGACCCGACCAACCTGTGGCTGACCATCCACGAGTCGATCGGGCATGCCACCGAGTACGACCGGGCGATCGGTTACGAGGCCGCCTATGCGGGCACGTCCTTCGCCACCCCGGACAAGCTGGGAGTGCTGGCCTACGGCTCACCGGTGATGAATGTGACCGCAGATCGGACCGTCGAACACGGTCTGGCGAGCATCGGTTTCGACGACGACGGGGTAGCCGGGCAGTCGTGGGATCTGGTCAGCGGCGGCCTGTTCACCGGATACCAGCTCGACCGGGTGTTCGCCCGCAGGCTCGGACTGGAGCGGTCCAACGGCTGCGCCTTCGCCGACTCGCCGGCACACGTGCCGCTCCAGCGGATGGCCAACGTCTCACTGGCAGCCGATCCGGGCGGCGGGAGCACGGCCGATCTGATCGCCGGGATAGACGACGGCATCTACGTGGTGGGCGACAAGTCCTGGTCGATCGACATGCAGCGGTACAATTTCCAATTCACCGGGCAGCGGTTCTACCGGATCAGGAATGGCGCACTGGCCGGGCAGGTCCGGGACGTCGCCTACCAGGCCACCACCACCGACTTCTGGGGGTCGATGGATGCCGTCGGCGGCCCGCAGACCTACCTCCTCGGCGGCGCGGCCAACTGCGGCAAGGGCCAGCCGGGCCAGGTGGCGGCCGTCTCCCACGGCTGCCCGTCCGCCCGCTTCCGCAACGTCTCGATCCTGAACACCGTGCAGGAGGGTGCGCTGTGAGCTCCGATCCGACCTCGAGCGGTACCGACCTCGCAGTGCTCGAACCGCAGCAGATCATCGAGGCGGCGCTGGAAGCGTCCCGGTCGGACGGCTGCATCGTCGTGGTGAGCACATCCAGCGAGGCCAACGTGCGGTGGGCGAACAACACCGTCACTACCAACGGCGTCTCGGATTCGCTGTCGTGGTACGTGATCTCGGTTTCGGGCGGCGCGGCCGGCACGGTCAGTGCGGCCATCTCCGCCGCGACGTCGATGGCTTCGGTCGCCGAGGTGGTGAGGCAGTCGGAGGTCGAAGCCGCCGCGGCGGCATCCGGTGGACGAGCCAGGGATTACGCCGAACTCGTCCGGCCGGAGCAGGCCGGCGGTTCGGCGGACGGCTACGCCGAACCGGGCGTGCAGACCTCCTTCGACGTCTACCGCGAACTGATCCAGGGTCTCGCCGAGGCGTTCGACGAGGCCCGCTCCGGCGACCGTCTGCTCTACGGCTTCGCCAGCCACGCGATGACGACCACCTACCTCGGCACCTCGACCGGGGTGCGGCGGCGTTGGGTCCAGCCGACCGGAACCCTCGAGGTCAACGCAAAATCCGCGGACCTGGCGCGCTCGGCCTGGAGCGGAGTGTCTACGGCGGACTTCGCCGGGGTGGATGTGCTGGCCACCACCAGGGCGCTGGGCTCCCGGCTGCAGTGGGCCCAGCGGCGGATCGACCTGCCGCCGGGGCGTTACGACACAGTGCTGCCGCCCACCGCGGTCGCCGACTTCATGGTCTACCTGGCGTGGACCGCCGGCGCCCGCAGCGCCCATGAGGGGCGGTCGGTCTTCTCGGCGCCGGGCGGCGGCACCCGGATCGGTGAGCGGCTCACCGATCGGCCGATGTCGCTGTACGCCGACCCGGCCGAACCGGGGCTCGAGGCGCCGCCGTTCGTCGTCACCGGGTCCTCCTCGGACGAGCATTCGGTGTTCGACAACGGCGCCCACATCGACCGGACCGCCGTCATCGATGACGGGAAGATAGCGAACCTGATGCACACCAGGGCCTCGGCGGCGGAGTACGGCGCCGGGTTCACCACCCTCGCCGACAATCTGGTGCTCACCGAGGGAGCCGGCCCGTCTTCCGGGAGCGCCCGATCGACCGACGCCCTGGTCACGGACGTCAAGCGTGGACTGCTCGTCACCTCCCAGTGGTACCTGCGGGAAGTCGACCCGATGACGCTGCTGCTCACCGGGTTGACCAGGGACGGGGTGTTCCTGATCGAGGACGGCGCGGTGGTCGGTGCGGTCAACAATTTCCGGTTCAACATGTCCCCGATCGACGTACTGCGGCAGGCCGTCGACGCCGGGCGCACCGAACCGGCGCTCTCGCGGGAGTGGAGCGACTGGTTCACCCGCAGCGCCATGCCTGCACTGCGGGTGGACGGCTTCAACATGTCGTCGGTGTCCGAGGCCCAGTAGGGCGGCCCGGGGCTCCGGTTGGCGCCGGCTCTGATGAGTGCTCCCGGCGTGGGGCAGGCTACTTCCGGGACTGTTTGCTGGGGCCTATTTCTGCAGCAGGGTCGCCGCATGGTCCGGCACCATGACGTACTTGTCCCGCGGCGGCCGCTGGTAGGAGCCGATCGGCGGCCGCGGGGGAATCTTCACCGCCGGTGGTTTGCGCGACTTGTAATCCAGGCTGGACAGCAGATGTGAGATGACGTTGAGCCTGGAGCGCTTCTTGTCCTCGCTCTCCACGGTGAACCATGGTGAGTGCACGGTGTCGGTGTGTTCGAACATGCTGTCCTTCGCCTTGGAGTAATCCACCCACCGGGTGATGGACAGCACATCCATGTCCGACAGTTTCCACCGCCGGAGCGGGTCCTGCTGGCGGGACCGGAACCGCTTCTCCTGCTCCACATCCGACACCGAGAACCAGTACTTGCGGAGCAGTATCCCGTCGTCGACCAACAGCTTCTCGAAGACCGGAACCTGCTGAAGGAACAACCGGTACTCCTTGTCGGTGCAGAATCCCATTACCCGTTCGACACCGGCCCGGTTGTACCAGGAGCGATCGAAGAGCACTATTTCGCCGGCGCTGGGGAGTTGATCGATATACCGCTGGAAATACCATTGCGACCGTTCCCTCTCGTCGGGAGCGGGCAGGGCGGCAATCCGGCAGAACCGGGGATTGAGGTACTGGGTGATCCGCTTGATTGCCGAACCCTTGCCGGCAGCGTCGCGGCCCTCGAAGATCACCGCCACCCGGGCGCCGGTGTCCCGCACCCACTGCTGCATGGTGACCAGTTCCGCCTGCAGGCGTTCGAGCTCCTTTTCGTACAGCTTGATCGGAAGCTTCTCGGCCGTGGTCGACGGAGCTGTCATGGTGGTGGAAGTTGCCTTCTTGGATTTCGAAGTCATCCCCGGATCCCTTCGTCGAGCCGCTTTGTTGCCGCCACCGACCGGTCGGACGGGCCGAGCGTTCCACCCGGTCCGATCAGCCGGACGCTCAGCGTAACGAGGGCATTTGCTGGCGGCCCACCCGGCTGGAGGTCCAAGCACCGCTTCCTGATCTCTCTGAGCACTCCTTGTGGGGCCTTGGAACGATTGCCCGGCCGTCGAAACGCTGCGCGGATGAGCTCCCAGCAGGAGTTCAGGGGCAGACTTTGCAAATCCGCCGATCGAACCGCCCTGGTTTGCATAGACCCTGCGAACCGGGTCCACCGCGGCTCGGGTAGAACTGATCGAGTGCGCACTGTGCCAGGCCGGACCGAGTCGGTCGTGATCGTCGGGGCCGGGCTCGGTGGGTTGTCCGCCGCGCTCCGACTGGCCGGCGCCGGGCGTCGGGTCACCGTTCTCGAGCGAGCGGCGGTACCGGGCGGTCGGGCGGGCCGGCTCGAGCTGGGCGGCTACCGGTTCGACACCGGGCCGACCGTGCTGACGATGCCGGAACTGATCGACGACGCGTTCGCCTGCGTCGGCGAACGGACCGCGCACCGGCTGGACCTGATCCGGGTGGATCCGGCTTACCGGGCGAGGTTCGCCGACGGTTCCAGCATCGATGTGCACACCGATGTCGAGGATATGACGCAGGAGATCACGCGCACCTGCTCCCCGCGGGACGCCGACGGCTACCGCCGTTTCGTCGCGTATCTGAAGAAGCTGTACGAACTCGAGCGGCCGACCTTCATCGACCGGAACCTCGACGGAGTGGCCGGGCTGGTCGGCCTTCCCGCGCTCCGACTGCTGTCGATGGGCGGTCTGCGCAAACTCGCGCCGGTGGTCGGACATTTCCTCAAGGACGACCGGCTGCGGCGGATTTTTTCTTTCCAGGCGATGTACGCCGGGCTCGCGCCCCAGGAGGCGCTGGCGATCTATGCAGTGATCTCCTACATGGACTGTGTCCGCGGCGTCTACTTCCCGCGCGGCGGGATGCACGAACTTCCCCGGGCGATGGCCGCCGCCGCAGCAACTGCCGGAGTGGACTTCCGTTACGAGACCGACGTGGCCCGCATCGAGGTCAACGGCGGCCGGGCCTCGGGTGTTGTGACCACCACGGGTGAGCGGCTGGCCGCCGATGTGGTGGTGGTCAATGCGGATCTGCCCATTGCCTACCTGGAATTGCTCGATCCCACATACACGCCGAATGCCGTGAAGCGGCTACGTTATTCCCCGTCCTGCGTCCTGCTGCACGCCGGTTCCTCGGCGCGTTACGACCACATCGAGCACCACACCATCGAATTCGGTGGCGCCTGGGACCGGACGTTCGACGAGATCATCGATCGCGGCGAGCTGATGAGTGACCCGTCTTTTCTGGTGAGCAATCCGACGGCAACAGATCCCTCATTGGCGCCCGCCGGTCGGCAGACCTACTACGCCCTCTTCCCGTGCCCCAATACCGTCAGCGGAGCCGCTCTTGACTGGTCGGAACTGGGCAAGCGGTATCGCGACGACATGGTATCGGCGATGGAAGCCCGCGGAATGAGCGGCTTCGGCAATTCGATCGAGGTTGAGCAGATGGTCACCCCCGCGGACTGGCGGGCGATGGGACTTGCTGCGGGAGCGCCGTTCTCGGCCAGTCACCGGCTGCTGCAGACCGGTCCGCTGCGTCGGCCGACGCTGGATCGCAATATCGAGAACCTGGTCTTCTGCGGCGCCAACACCCAGCCCGGGGTTGGTGTGCCGATGGTGCTGCTCTCCGGACGCCTGGCAGCAGAGCGGATCACCGGGATCCACCCGAGCGGGCGCTCCTGATGGGAATGCCGACGCTCCGGATCGGTCGCGGCGCCGCCGTCGAATTGGACGCGGCCGGGATCATCGACCCGACGCTGCGCGCCGATTATGCCCACTGCCGGGAATTGGCGGCCGAGCACGGCCGGACCTATTTCCTGGCGACCCGATTGCTGCCGGCGGCCCGGCGGCCGGCCGTGCATGCGCTCTACGGATTTGCCAGAACGGCCGACGACATCGTCGACGACTTCTCCCCATCCGCGACCGTGGCCGACAAAACTCAAGCTCTGCAGGCACTGTCGTCGAGCATGCGAGCACCGGACCCGAATTCGGACCCGAGTGTCCGGGCGGTGCTGCATACCGCGGAGCGGTACGGGCTCGCTCCGGAGTTGTTCGAGGACTTCCTGCAGTCGATGCGGATGGACCTGACCGTGACGCAGTACGAGACGTTCGCCGATCTGGAGCGCTATGTCCACGGCAGCGCCGCCGTCATCGGACTGATGGTGACCCCGGTGCTCGGCACGGTCGTCCCCCACGAGGAAGCGGCGCCGTTCGCGGCCGATCTCGGAGTGGCGTTCCAGCTGACCAACTTCATCCGCGACGTCGGAGAAGATTTACGGCTCGGCCGGATCTATCTGCCGCAGGACGTGATGCGCTCGTTCGGCGTCGATCGGGACCTGCTCCACCGGGGCGAGGTGACCGATGCCGTCCGGAACTGGCTGGCCTTCGAGACCGCCAGGACCCGGGGGGTCTATCGGCGCGCGGAACCCGGTATCGCGATGCTCGAACCCAGGGCGGGGGCGTGTGTCCGCGTTGCCTTTCAGCTGTACGGCGAGATTCTCAACGCCGTCGAGCAGGCCGACTTCGCTGTTTTCGGTCCGCGTATCCGGGTGTCGAGGTCGCGCCGGGCGCAGGTGGCCGCCACCAGGGCCGCCGCTCACGCCGCCGGTACTGCCTGGGGTCGCCTGCATTCGCGGCGCCCGAACCCTGCTAGACCGGATCCGTTGCCGCAGAAGCACTCCGGCGCCCGAGCCTGATCCAGGCCGCAATGGTCAGGGTGACCAGCGCAAAGCCGTAGGCGATATCCTCGACCGGCGCATAAACGACCCGCCAACCAATGATCACCCGGGGGTCGTAGCGGACGATCTGCAGCCCGGTGAGGATGCCGTTCACGATCAGTTGGAAAAATAGGACTATGGCGTAGGAAGCCCAGAAGAGCCTGGTCCTGAGCACGAACGTTTGGAGCAGTACCAGATCGAACAGCACGGCGACTGACACCGCGGTGATCGCGGACCAGGTATATCCGTGGTTCATTCGAGCGGCCCCGTTTTTCCCGCAGCCGGGTCGCCCCCCGGCACTGCCCAGTGCGGCTTGAAATGTCGGACACCCTCGATGGTCAAGATGCCGCATACAGGTATCACCAGGAAGAAGAGCAACTCTTCCAGCGGCAGCCCGCCGATGCGGACGCCGATCAGCCGGGCGTCGTCGAATGACCACCACCCGGCCCGCGCAGCCAGGTAGTCCCACCCGATGAATACGGCCGCGACCGGCACCACCGCCACAGCCGCCGTTGTGCCGCGGCGGTAGACCCTGGCGCGGAAAGCGAATTCGAGTGGGAGAGTGCCGACGATGCAGGCGATCAACACTGCGAGATAGGTCAGGTGCGCCACTATCCCACCCGACGGAGCAGCACCGGGGAGGCCGGAGTGAGGGTGAGCCCGGCCTTGGCGACCGCCGGCCCGGAGTGCCTGGTCAGACTCGACCCGGCAAAGGCACCGACTGCGGCCTGCAACATCGACGTCGCCAGAGCAGCACCCAGACAGGTCCGTTCGCCGGCCGAGAACGGAATGAAACCCCAGGCGGGCAACGGTTCTGCGAAACGCTCCGGCCGGAACTGCAAAGGGTCCTTCCAGAGCGCCGGCGAACGATGCGTCAGGTACGGGCTGTAGAGGACGAGTCGCCCGGCCGGGATGGGGTGTCCCCCGAATTCGCACGCCCCGACCGCCACCCGGCTGCCGATCCAACCGGCCGGGTACAACCGCAGGGTCTCGTCGATCACCTGACCGGTCATTTCCGGAACGTTCAGATCCGGCCGGGCAGCGAGTTCCGACACGGCGAAAGCCAGTGTGTGGGCGGTGGTGTCGTAGGCCGCCGCGATGGCGACCCTGGCCTCCTCGACACCGCCGGTCAGGGCGGCGAAATGGGCGGCCAGCGTGCCCGGCGCCGGGTCGGCGAAGTTCGTCCGCAGCGCGGCCTCCATCCGGCGGACCCGGATGGGCCGGCGGAGCAGCGGCCCCGGCATCGTCTGGTCCAACGGTGCCAGGAAGGAGCGCAGCACCGCGTCCGGAAATCTCGGCCCCAGAAACGCCGCGGTCAGCATTTGCCGGATCACCCCGGCCGCCCACGCGGTGGCCTCGAAGTCGCCTTCCGGGAGTCCGGCCCTGGCGATGTCACCAAACGTCTGCTCGAACGCGCCGCTGACGGCTCGGCGGTGGAAGGGGGGATTGAGTTCGGCCCGCCGCCGCCGGTGCGCCGGGGCGTCCAGCGCGACGACGCCGGCCGAGAGATATGGCGACAGCTGACTGAGGCTGCCTCTGCTGCGAAAGTTGGTCAGATCACCCAGGACGAACCGGTTCCAGTCGGGGCTGTGCCCGACGACCGCCTTTCGCCACAGCTGCAGGGAGAACACTCCACCGGCCTGCGCGCCCTCCTCCAGAAGAGCCAGCGGGTTGCTGGTCCAGCGGGGGAGATGCCCCAGCAGGCGTTGTCGCGCAGGAGATCCCATCAGGTTCCCCGGCTCGGGCCGTACCCGGTCGTCGATCGATCTCACGAGTAGACGCGCCCTTTCCATACCTGTGCCCGGCGCATCGACTGGGCGACCACCGGGATAGCGGCTATCGGCGACAGGCAGACGAACAGCGCCGACGGCCAATCATGCCGCCCGGTTTTCAGTTCGACGATGAGCCGTTCGAGAATGCCCATCAGGGCGGCAGCCCGCCAGCCACTGCCACGCCGCATCAATAGCGGGGGCAACGTGTAGCAGAGGAGATGCCAGGCAAGTCCGGCCAGTACCGGCCAACGCCCACCGCCGACGACGGGCCGAAGACCCCGGCCGAGGCCCGCGATGATCTCGCGGTAACCCGTGTACATCCTGACCCGGGCAACCTCACCCCCCAGCGCCAGGCCCAGCCGTAGGCCGAGCCGCCGGGTCCGGCGGGCCATGGCTACGTCCTCCACCAATTCGCCGCGAACCGCTTCGAACCCGCCGAGCGCCCGGTACGCGGGCCGGCGAAAGGCAAGCAGCGCGCCGTTGGCGGTGGCCGCTGCGGGCGCCGGTGCCCGTAACAGCGGAAACGGCAGGAAGCAGAGCAGCACGTCCTCGATCAGCGGAACCAGGAGACGCTCGGCGAAGCCACCGGTCAGCTCCGTGCAGAAGACCGAGAACACGTCAGCGCCCTGCCGGTCCATTTCCTGTTTCAGGGCGGCGAGGGCACCGGGCGCGAGCCGCACGTCTGCGTCGCAATAGACCAAGAGCTCGGCGTCGGTCGCGGCGGCCAGTTGCGCGCAGGCCCAGGTCTTGCCGACCCAGCCTTCCGGCCTGGGCGCCCCGGTCACGACCGAGACGGGCAGGAGCGCCCCGGTCACCACCGACACCGGCAGGAGTGCCTCCGTCGTCATCTCGCGGATCAGTTCAGCTGTGCCGTCAGTCGAGCCGTCATCGAGGAAGGTCACTGACGACGCCCCGGCTCCGAGCAGTCCGGGCAGGGTGGCGGGCAGCCGCCGAACCTCGTCACGAACCGGGATCAGCAGGGCGACCGATCGATCGCGAACCGCACCCGGTTGCGCGGGTCCGGAGCCGGCCGATCTGCGGTGCGGAGCGCCAGGGCCGGCCCGCAGGGTCGGGAACAGGACGACGTTGACCATGAGCGCGATCAGCTTGCCGGCGAGGAAGGCCAGCACCGGCAGCACCGGCACCCGGGCGTTCACCGCCGGCCACGCAGTACGGCGAAGCGTTCCTGCCAACTGCGCACCCCGGGCACGAGCCGACTGAAGCCCGGCAACGGCCGGGTGGGATCGGCGTCGGCCAACTCGCGGTCCAGTTGTGAGAGCCGATGGGACAACACGCCGGCCAGATTCTCCGCGTCACCGTCCACGGCCCCGAGATCCAGGTAGGCCTCCGCTGCCTGATGACCCCGCAACACGACCCTGGTTGCGACAACGAGAAGCTGCGCTCCGGTCCTCTCCGCCAACCAGCCGGCCCCGGGCTGCAACGGTCCCAGGGCACCCGCCGGCCGCAGGTCGCCCTCCGGAAAGACGATGAGTACGCTGCCGGCCCGCACCATGTCCAGGGCAGACCGGAGCCGATCGGTGCCGACGACGCCGACCCGGCCGAAAAACTCCCGGCCGCCGATGTTGTCGGCCGCCATCAGTACGCCCACGTCGGTGCGCCCGGCCGCCCGTAGGGCAGCTGTCGCAACGAAGAAATCCCACCAGCTGTGATGGTTGGTGGCCCAGACCGCAGGCCCGATGGGCAACTCGCCCCGCACCCATACCCCGCGAAGATTCCGCCGGACCAGCTGCTCGATACCGAACCGTAGCGCCCGCTCCGCGCCCGCCCCGAGCCGTTTCTGCGCCAGGGCGCCGGCCGATCCCCGCTCCGTCATCGAAATGCCGGCCGCATCTGCCGATGATGGCATCGCCGCCTCAAGGGCGTGCACGGGCGGTCCAATTCCATCCGGCGGGGTTCGATCCCGTTGGGTCCTGTCCCGTTGCGCCTGGCGGCGCTGTCATCCAGAGTCGCCGAGCGCCTGCGCCCATGATTGGTCCAGATCCGGCTGCCACCCGGTCGCCCCCCAGCCCGCACCACGTGGATCCGCGGCGTTGCCATCGGGGGCCTGCTCCGCGTCAGCCCAGTCGGACCAGTGCCCGTCCAGCGCGATCCCGGCCCGAACCTGCTGTCGGGGGCTCACCACCTTGGTGTCCACCTGGCGCTGGACGAATCGACCTGGGAGCCCCGCCAACCTGCCCGCGAAGCCGGGGACGGAGGTGACACTGCGTGCCGCCCGACGCGCGAACATCTCGGCGAGAGCCACCGTGCGGTGCCCGGACTCGCTGCGCAGCAATAATTGTCGGGCACGCTCATACTCGGATGCAGGCAAGCCGGGCCGAAATAGCGACCGAATCTCGGCCCCCGCGTCGGGTTGATGGCCGCCTCCCGCAGTGCCGTTCCGACCGTCGGTGTCCCGGCCGGTGGCGAAGATCAACGGCATGGTGACGGTTCCGGCGGCGAAGTCCGCGCCGACCGGCTTACCCAGCGCGCGGGCGTCGGAGATGACGTCCAGGGCGTCATCCATCAACTGCAGCGCGACCCCGAAGTCGGCCCCGTATCGGCCGAGCGCCTCGATGTGCTTCTCGGGACAACCGCCCAGTCGGGCTCCGATCCGACAGGCGGCGGCGAACAGCGCGCCGGTCTTGAGCCTCGCGACCCTGATGACCTCCAGGGGATCTGCTCCGCCGTCGTAGCGCAGTTGTTCTTCGAGTGCCTGACCATCGCACATGTCGGCCAACGCGACCGCCAGATCCTCTACGTTCTGGCCGCCGACCCTGGCGATCAATCGCCAACTCTGGGCGATCAGTGCATCCCCGGCCAGCACAGCCGCCGACCGGCCCTCCTGGTGGTGGACCGACGGCACCCCGCGCCGGGTGGTCGAGTCGTCGAGCAGGTCGTCGTGAACCAGGGTCGCGGTGTGGAGAAGCTCGATCGCCGCTCCCGCCCACGTCACGTCGGCAGGGTCGAGCCGCTGCGGCCGGTCGCCGCCTCCCGCGGGTAACCTCCGCTGCGATGGCAGGAGCGGGGCCGACGCAGCGGCCGCGGCGCAGCGTGACAGCAGATCCGGTCGAAGCCGCTTGCCCCCGGCGCCGATGATGCGACGGCATCCGGAACGCCCGGGCTCTGCCAGCTTGTCGACCGCGAGGACCAGCACATCCTCGACGCTCTCCTGAGTTGTCGTCGGCACACACCCACAATGCCCGCTCTGCAAGATCGAGTGAAGTGGGCGAAGAAATTGCAGAGTTTCGATCGCCCTGAGTTCCCAGGAGCCCGGCCCGGTAGCGCAGGAATCAGATCATCGGCCGGGCGGTGGCTTCGCGGGCCAGGCTGTCCGTCGACGCAGTTGACGATGAAACAGTCACCGCTGCTGCCGACGATGCCGACTTGCCATTCGGCAAGGCTGGCGTATTCGACTGCCGGCTCGAGGTAGGTGGCGTTCGGATGGTCATTCGTTCGCCGGGTCGCCCGAAGATGCTGAGGATCTCTGCGGGTTCGTCGCCGGGCATGAGCCAATACGACGTAGTGGTCATCGGGGGAGGCGCGGCGGGCCTGTCCGCGGCCCTGGTGCTTTCGCGGGCCCGCCGCACGGTCCTGGTGGTGGACGCCGGTGCGCCGCGCAACGCAGCGGCCACCCACCTGCACGGTTACCTTTCCCGTGACGGCGCCGCACCCGCCGAACTGCTGGCCGCCGGCCGGCGCGAGGTGAAAAGCTATGGCGGCGACATCGTCGAAGGCACGGTCACCGAGCTCGTTCCCGCCGGCCGGAGCGGATTCTGGGCGCTGCTCGCCGGCGGGCAGCGGATCTCGGCTCGGCGACTACTGGTCACGACCGGGTTACGCGACGAACTGCCGGACGTCCCCGGGCTCCGTGACCGGTGGGCCCGCGACGTCCTCCACTGCCCCTACTGCCACGGCCACGAGGTCCGCGACCGCCAACTCGGCGTGCTCGGTGGCACTCCTGGCGCCGTCCGGTACGCCCACATCGTTCGCCAGTGGACCCACGACCTCGTCTACTTCACCTCACCCAACACCCTCACGAATGCCGAGCGGAGCCAGTTGCTCGCCCGCGCCATCGATGTCGTCGAGGGCAGCATCGATCGGCTGGTCATCGGTGACGCGGACCATTTGCTCGGCGTGCAGATGCGCGACGGCTGCGTCATTCCTCGCGACGCGCTGTTCGTGCCGACCCGTTTCGTCCCGAACAACACGCTCCTCGTGGGCCTTGGCTGCGACGTTGACGCCGAGGGCTGGGTCGCCGTCGACCACACCGGACGCACCAGCGTCCCGGGAGTCTGGGCCGCCGGAAACATCGTCGACCCGCGCGCCCAGGTCATCACCGCCGCAGGCGCCGGCTCCGCGGCCGCCATCGCTCTCAACGCCGACCTGGTCGAGGACGACGTGCGCAACGCCGTCCGCGAACTCGACCAAGGCCTTCTGCCCAGACCCACCGCGACCACCCACGTGAAGGAGTCACCATGACCAGCCCACCGCCCCACCCGAATCCGTCCCCAACTGCCCGACCCGGCATTCCCGGACCGCCGACCAAGCACCAGTTGGCCCTGATGATCTGGCTGGCCGTTTTCCCGACCCTGACCGTCCTCAACCTGTTGTGGGTGACTGGCTCCGCTCGCTGACACCAGTCCCGCGCACGTTCGTGCTCGCGACCATCGCAGTCCCGATCGTCATCTACGGCGTCATGCCTCACCTGCACCGCGGCCGCGCCCACATCCTGCGCCGGGCTTGACTCGCAAACCCCGGACCGCCCAACCGGCGGGCCTTCCTGTAGGTCACCAAACTGGCCGGCGGACGCCGCGCCCCCAATCGCGAGTGCGGGAGCGCCCTTCAACCCGCCGCAATCGCCCCACACCCACCGAAAGGTCAGCCGTGAACATCCGCACCGCCACGCCACCGTCGCCCACCGGCTCCGCAACGCCGGCGTTACCGCTCTACCGCATGAATCTGATTCGCGTCGGATACGCGGTCATGGGCTTTGGGCTCGTCGTGGTGAAGTGGCCGCTTCTCGTCACTCACCCCGAACCGTGGCCGCTGTTCGAGGGGGGTCATCTGGCTGTCGGTCGTCGCTGCGCCGACGCTGGCGGCCGGCAACGGCAGCCGCTCGATCTCGGCTGGGAGCGGTCCAGCCCTCGGGGCGCCATGTTGGTCCGAGCGCCTTGTCGACCGCGGGCGGGCGCCCGTCCTCGCCCAGGAACGCGGACCGCGGTCTGCGCATGTCGCACAGGTCGCCGCCGCCGGCTCGATCGACCCTTTACAAACGGTGCTGATGGACCTGCCGGAGGTGGTACTAGCCGTTCTTGGAGGACGAAGTCGACGCGACTCGTTCAAACTCCCGCGCTGCACGTGCGTCAGTTCAGGGCGCGGCCGTCGCGGAGTGTGCGGTGGCAGGCGAGGAGATGATCTCGCCGGCGGGGGCGATGATGTCGCGTCCCGATCCGCTGCTCCAGTCCATATCGTCGGCAACCAGCCGGACGGCGGACAGGTCGGCGTCGAAACGGGATGCGACACCGTCGGTGGTGAGGCTGTCCAGGATCACGTGCGCGGTCTCGTCGGTGCAGGCGCGCGGCAGGCCTACAGCGTTGGTGATGTCCAGACCGTGCAACACAGCGTGGTTGAGCGCGCCGATCGCTCCGCCGCCGGGCGGTTCCCAGTCGGCGAGCTGTGTTGAGCGCAGGTGGGCGAGATGCTCGGCGATGGGCAGTTGACCGTCGCGGACGGCGATTGTGTCTGACAGCAGTTGGAAGTCGCCGCCGGCCGCGGCGAGTTCCGCGCCGAACTGCTCGGCGGTGAGCCGGGCCGGCATGGTCACGTGCGCGACGACGTCCCGGACCCGCCAGCCGGCGCATAGCGACGGCTGGTCCCAAACGTGTGAGGGCTGCTGTTCGAGGGAGTCGGCGAGTCGACTGAACGAGTCGCGAACCAGGGTGTGGAGATCCACTAGAAGTCCTTTCGGTGGGCGCGATGCACGTAGCGCTCGAAACGGTCGAGCGAGCTCTGAAAACCGGTTCCTGCACCGGGTCCGCGCATGGCGTCGGGAACGTGTCGCTGGTGAATGCGGATCTCGGTGCGGTCCATGCCTGTCTGGGCGAGGGTGATCGTGGTCGACATTCCGGAGTCGGGCTCGGTCCAGGAAAGGGTGTGCGGCGAGTCCACCTCGTCGAACACCGCCCGCATGTGGTGGGAGCTGCCGTCCGTGTTGTTGACGATCAGCGTCTCGAACCGGCCGCCGGGACGAAGTTCGACAACGATCCCGGCGAGCGGGGTTGTCGTGCCGACCGGACCCCAGAACGCGGCAAGGTGCGCAGGCTCGGTCATGCACGCGAATACGAACGGGATGGATCCCGCCACGCTGCGCCTGTACAAGAGTTCGTCGTCGTTCACGGGTGGGGCGCCCGTAGCAGGTGGGCATCGAGTCGATCCAGCCGGTCAGACCAGACCTGCCGGGCTGCCTCGATCCACGACACAGCCTCCTGCATCGCGGCTGTTTCGAGTCGGCAAGGCCTCGTCTGCCGGACCCGACCACGGCTGATCAACCCGGCGTTCTCGAGCACCTTGAGGTGCTGCGAGATCGATTGCACGCTCATGGGGTACGGCACGGCGAGCTCGCCGACGGTCGCCTCGCCCTGACTCAGCCGACTGACGATCCCGCGCCGCGTCGGGTCCGCCAGCGCAGCGAACACCAGGTCGAGCCTCGGGTCGTCGGTTGCGATCATTCGATTATGAAAGCATGGCCTTTAGCAAGCTGCAAGCTGCAAGCTGCAAGCTGCTGATGCCGGGCGGCGACTGTGGTGTCGGTAGCGACAACGCTCGCGCACGATGGCCGGCACCGAGTGGCCACCGAACCAGGCCGCGAAGCGAGCAACAACGGCCAGATATCAACAAGATCGAACACCTCTGTGTCGCATCTGCTACCCGTACAGCCGTACTTTTTCGATTCAGTGGCCAGGGACTCAGCCGATTTACCGGGTGCGACGACCACCCCACCGCTAATCTTGCCTGATTACCCCGTATGGGCTGCCAGGTTTCAGGTCAAATCAATGACGAGTCGGCCGACGCCAGTGGCCGGCCGAGTCAACGAAACCGAACAGGAGATGGTGAATGACCAGCGTGGTGAATCCACCCGTCGATCAGCGTGGCAGTCTTACCCAGCAGCCGCCGGCAAGCCGGCTTCGACCGGGCGGGTCGGTGGTTGACCGTCCGACCGATTCGAAGCTCGACGACAAGCCACTGGCTTCGGCCGGCCGTACCCGGCTGACCGGCGAGCGCAATGCGGACCCGGGTACCAAACACTCCGCTGGACACCCGGACATGCCGGCCGGTCCCGGACTGCCGGCACCCGAACTGCTGGCCTGGGTCGCCGAGGTCGCCGAGCTCACCACTCCGGATGAGGTGATCTGGGTTGACGGGTCCGAAGCCGAATGGGTCAGGTTGACCGACCGGCTGGTCGACGCGGGCACCTTCACCCGACTTTCCGCGAAACCGAACTCCTTCGCCTGCGCATCCGATCCCGATGACGTCGCCAGGGTCGAGGACCGGACGTTCATCTGCTCGGTCGATCCGGCGGACGCCGGTCCCACCAACAATTGGATGGACCCGGCCCAGATGAAGGCGGTGATGTCGGATCTTTATCGTGGCTCTATGCGAGGCCGGACCATGTACGTCGTGCCGTTCTGCATGGGGCCGTACAACGGGCCGGAATCGCTGCTCGGCGTGGAGATCACCGACTCCGAATACGTCGTCACGTCGATGCGGATCATGACCAGGATGGGTACGCCGGCCCTGGATCTGATCAACAGTGGTCGAAGCTGGGTCAAGGCGCTGCATTCGGTCGGTGCGCCGCTTCTTCCGGGACAGTCGGACGTCGCGTGGCCGTGCAACGAGATCAAATACATCACCCAATTCCCGGAAGAGCGCACCATCTGGTCCTTCGGCTCCGGGTACGGCGGTAATGCACTCCTCGGTAAGAAATGCTATTCGCTGCGAATAGCCTCGGTGATCGCCAGGGCCGAGGGTTGGCTCGCCGAACACATGCTCATCCTCAAATTGACCTCGCCTCGCGGCGAGCTGCACTACATTGCGGCTGCCTTTCCGAGTGCGTGCGGCAAGACGAATTTGGCGATGCTCGAACCGACCATTCCCGGCTGGAAGGTCGAGACGCTGGGAGATGACATCGCCTGGATGAAATTCGGTGCCGACGGCCGCCTTTACGCGGTCAACCCGGAGTTCGGGTTGTTCGGCGTAGCACCCGGTACCGGATGGCACACCAATCCGATGGCCATGCGGACGATTGCGGCCGGCAATTCCATCTTCACCAACGTCGCCCTCACCGACGACGGAGATGTCTGGTGGGAGGGAATGACCAGGGAGCCACCGGCCCATCTGACGGATTGGCGTGGCCGTGACTGGACGCCGTCCGGACTCGACGAGGAGGGAAACAAGCTGGCGAGCGCTGGCGATCCGGCTGCGCATCCGAACTCGCGGTTCTGCACCCCGATCGACCAGTGCCCGATCCTGGCCCCTGAATACCAGGAGCCCGTCGGCGTGCCGATCTCGGCGATTTTGTTCGGGGGCCGGCGGAAGACCACGGTTCCCCTGGTGGCTCAGGCCCGAAACTGGCAGCACGGGGTCTTTCTCGGCGCCACACTGTCGAGCGAGACGACGGCCGCCGCGGCCGGCAAGGTCGGGGTCGTGCGCCGTGACCCGATGGCGATGCTGCCCTTCCTGGGCTACGCCGCCGGCGACTACCTCGCACATTGGACCGGGTTGGGCGACCGCCCGGACGCTGACCGTTTACCGAAGGTGTTCTTCGTGAACTGGTTCCGACGGGATGCCGAGGGCGGTTTTCTCTGGCCCGGCTTCGGTGACAACTCGCGGGTAGTCGAGTGGGTTGTCGACCGCATCGAGGGCCGGGCCGAGGCGGTCGACACCGTGGCCGGTCTGGTGCCGACCCCGGACTCCCTCAATGTCAACGGGCTCGGCCTGACCCCCGAAGCCGTCGCGGCGGCCATTGCCGTCGACCCGCAGGAATGGGCCGCCGAGGTGCCGCTCATCGAGGAGTGGTTCGCCAAGATCGGCCCCCAGCTACCCGATGTGCTCCGCCTGGAACTCGACGGGTTGAAGGCCCGCCTCCGGTAACCCGGCGCCGGAGCGGGGCGGTCTCCGGGTCCGAGCCAACTTGGCCGAGCGCGGCACCCTCGGTGGCCGCCGAGCATGATGAGCCGATGACCACAGTCGGCGCCGTCTTTCTGCCGCAGCTACCACCGGAGCGGCTCAGGGCGGTTGCGCTGGCCGCCGACCGAGCGGGTCTGGAACAGCTGTGGCTCTGGGAGGACTGCTTCCTCGAGGGTGGGATCTCAGCCGCGACCGCTGCGCTGGCCTTCACGACCAACCTTCGGGTGGGCATCGGCGTGCTGCCGGTGCCGCTGCGCAACGCCGCGCTGACCGCGATGGAGTTGGCGACGGTGCACCGGCTGTTCCCCGGCCGGGCGTTGATCGGCCTGGGCCACGGCATTCAGGACTGGATGGGGCAGGTCGGGGGCCGGGTCTCCTCCCCGCTCACCCTGCTCGCCGAGCACCTGGATGCGACCCGGGCGCTGCTGGCCGGCCAGCGGGTGACGGCAGCGGGCCGTTACGTGCACCTCGACGGCGTGCAGCTGGTCTGGCCACCTGCTGGACCGGTGGCGGTCCTCGCCGCGGCCGAAGGGCCGAAGACGCTGAAGCTGTCGGGCGCTCATTCCGACGGAACTGTCCTGGCCAGTGGCACCACCCCGGGCGGTGTCCGCCGGGCGCGCACGCTGATCGACGAAGCCCGGGAGGCCGCCGGGCGGCTGGACGCCGACCATCCGATCGTCGTCTACCTGATCGCCGGCGGCGGTGCCGGAACGCAGGAGCGGGTCCGCCAGGAGTGCCTTCGGTGGGGTTGGCCCGACCATGCGGGCTGTTCGGTCAGCGGCGTTCCGTCGACGGTGGCCGAGCAGGCTCGCCGGTGGGTTGATGCCGGCGCCGATACCGTTGTCCTGCAACCCACCTCGGACGAGCCGAGCCACGAAGGCTTCATGGAGTTCGCGGCCGAGGTCGGGACGCTCCTGCGCTGACGGATATCGGGGTTGCGCCGCCAGGTATTTCCTGAGTGACCAGCGTGCACGCGCGACGCATGATCAAGTCCATGATTCGACTTTCTTTGTGGGAGCGGCGTGTCGAGGCGCCGATGCTGGCGGCCGCCGCATTGTTCCTCGCCAGCGATGCGGTCCCCATCCTGGACCCGGAGGTCGGATCATTTGTGCGCAGGTGGTGCGACGTGATCCTGTTCCTCACCTGGGTCGTCTTCCTCGCCGAATACCTGATGCGGGTATGGCTCGCCCAGAATCGCGGTTCCTACGTCGGTCGGCACCTGTCCGACCTGCTGGTACTGGCCGTACCGGCGCTGCGTCCATTGCGGCTGCTGCGGCTGATCGTGCTGCTCAACGTGCTCAATCGTCGTCAGCGGACTCCTTGCAGGGCGGCGTCGCGGTCTACGTCGGGGGCGCTTTGCCCACCATCATCTTCTGCGCCTCGCTGGCGGTGCTGGATGCGGAGCGCGGACGACCGGGAGCGATCATCGTCAGTTTCGGCGACGCCGTGTGGTGGGCCGTGACAACAGTGACCACTGTCGGCTACGGCGACCTTTACCCGGTGACCACCGAGGGCCGGCTCATCGCCGTCGGTCTGATGGTCGCCGGCATCGCCCTCATCGGGGTGGTGACGGCGTCCGTTGCTACCTGGCTGATCGACCGGGTCCGACAGGTCGAGGCGGCGTCGCAGGCGGCGACGGCTGCTGATGTCCATGCTCTACGTGCTGAGGTGCTCGCTCTGCGGGATCTGCTGAAGTAGTCAACCAAGTCCGTGCTCGGACACGCCACCGGGCACCGGTTCCGTCAACCGGGCAACAGTTTCATGGGCCGGTAGCTGCTGCTCGGACGACGAAACGTTGCTCGGACGACTCTGCTCGGGTCACAGCTCCGGTGACGACCCCCAAACGCGGCAGGCGGTCAGCGCTCGGCGAGAACGGCGGCCGCAGCGGCTACGGCGGCCCTGGCCCGCTTGCGCCTGGCCGCCCGTCGGGTGAGAACGAATCCCACGAGGGCGATCGCCAGGGGCGCCAGGCGCTTGAGAACGGGCGCACCGGCCGACTGCAACAGGTTGATCGGAGCTGCCTCGCCGGACGGGATGCGGTGGGCACCCACGGAGCCGACCGCGCCGGCCCAGGCGGGTGGGGCAGCAGGCGTGGCCTCCGGTGGCGCCCCGGTTTCGGCGCTGCCGACCACCTCGGCCGCCACCTCGTCGGGGTTCACCGCTTCGAGTAGTTCGGCGCCACCGGCCGGCCGCCCGGTCAGCTGGGTGGAGACGGCGTCGGCGAACTGGCCGATCAGCTTGTTGCCGACCTCCACCATCACGCCGCGGCCGAACTGGGCGGGCCGACCGGTGATCGACAAGGTGGTCAGCAGGTCGACGGCCGTCCGGCTGGGGCTGACCGCGGTCGCCGTTGCGGTCACCATCATCGCGGCCGTCGACGACGACCGGGCGGCGTTGCCGGTGGCCTCGATCCGGGCCCGGTGCGCAATGGGGTCTTTCTCGACGATGGTCGCCTTGCCCTTGTAGACCAGCTGGATCGGGCCCAGTTTGATCTTCACCGTCCCGGTGAACGAATCGCCGTCCACCGTTTCCAGAGTTGCTCCTGGAAAACAGGGACCGACCTTCTCCATGTCCAGCAACGTCGACCAGGCGGTTTCGACGCCGACGGGCACTTCGAATCGATGTTCCAGTTCCATGCGAGTCTCCCCGGGAGTCGGTGGCGGCCAGCCGGCCGACAGGATTGCTCGATCGTATGGCCCTTCCGCACGGTCCGTGCTCGGGCCCCGGCCCACAGTGCGCGCCCGCGCCCGGGCCGAGAGGGCCCACCCATCGCCCGGATCAGCGGTCGACCGACCGTCGGAGCTCCGAAGGTAGGACGGGGGCGCGATGCCCTACCAGCCATTTCGTGCAACCATCTGCCAGGGACATCCTCCGAGTTTCCGGTGGAAGTCCCGCCCTGGATTGACGCCAGGTTTGCCGCAGCCCATCAACGCACAGGCGGCCGGTCGGGAGAATCGGTTGTGCGGCGGCGAGGGTCCACCCGGCCGGGCCTGCGCAGAAGCGAAACAGGGCAGGCAAGCTTTACGTCAACGCCGACGATCGGCTCGGACGCGTCCACCCGTCTCGGGAGGACGATCCGGATCTTTCGTCCGGTGCCCTTGTCACCGGAGATCCCGGCGGCGGGGCCATCATTCGACGAGGAGATGCAGCGGTGGTCGATTTGCAACCGACGGTCAGCCGGGCCGTGGAGCACGAGGCCGAGAAGTGGGGCGGCGTCGGCGTGGGTGCGACCCCGACCCAGGCGATCCCGTCGCCGCAGCAGGTCATCGAGGGCCTCCGGGCCACCAGCCGGGGTGACGATCTCATCCAGATACTCAGCCCGGAAGGGGTGCTGACGCCAGACCCTGATTACCCGATCGACGTCGACGCCGCCCTGCTCCGTGGGCTGTACCGGGACATGGTGCTGGTCCGCCGTTTCGACCGGGAGGGCAACGCGCTGCAGCGGCAGGGCCAGCTGTCGATCTGGGTGCCGCTGCTCGGCCAGGAGGCGGCCCAGATCGGTGCCGGCCGGGCGCTGCGGCCCAGCGACATGGCCTTCCCGTCCTACCGCGAGCACGGCATCGCGTGGTGCCGAGGGATCGACCCGACCGAGTTGCTGGGCATCTTCCGTGGCACCGACCACTGCGGCTGGGACCCGGTAAAGACCGGGTTCAGCGGTTACGCGATCGTCATCGGCAACCAGGTCCTCAACGCCACCGGATATGCGATGGGCCAACGCCTGGACGGCAAGGTCGGATCCGCCGCCGACGGCGAAAACGAAGCGACGATCGCGTTCTTCGGGGACGGCGCCACCAGCCAGGGCGACGTGCACGAGGCGATGGTGTTCGCCGCGGCCTACGACGCGCCGGTGGTGTTCTACTGCCAGAACAACCAGTGGGCGATCTCCGAGCCGGTGGCCAGGCAATCGCGGGTGCCGCTCTTCCACCGGGCCCGCGGCTACGGCTTTCCCGGGGTACGGGTGGACGGTAACGACGTGCTCGCCTGCCTGGCGGTGACCCGTTGGGCGATGGACGAATGCCGGTCGGGCAACGGCCCGGTACTCGTGGAGGCCTTCACCTACCGGATGGACGCGCACACCACCTCCGACGACCCGACCCGCTACCGGCAGGCCGACGAGGCGCAGGCCTGGAAGCTGCTGGACCCGATCGAGCGGGTCAAGGTCCACCTGGCCCGCAGCGGGATGGCCGACTCGTCGTTCTTCGACGAGGTGGACGGCGAGGCCGACGCTCTGGCAGTCAGGTTCCGGGCGCACTGCATTGCCATGCAGGTGCCACCGCCGGAGCGGATGTTCTCCCACGTCTACAGCGAGCCGAACGCCCAGCTCGATCGTCAGCAGGCCGAATTTCTGACCTACCTGGCTGCTTTCGACGACATCCCGGTCGCCGGTGCCCGATGAACCAGACGAACGGTGTAGCCCAGGCGGCGAACCCGACAACGCTTGCCAAGGCCTTGAACATGGGCCTGCGGGCAAGCATGGAAGCCGATCCGAAGGTCCTCGTGATGGGCGAGGACGTGGGCAAGCTCGGCGGGGTCTTCCGGGTGACGGACGGGCTGCAGAAGGACTTCGGGGAGCATCGGGTACTCGACACGCCGCTGGCGGAGTCCGGGATCATCGGCACCGCGGTGGGGCTGGCGATGCGCGGCTACCGGCCGGTGACCGAGATCCAGTTCGACGGTTTCGTCTTCCCCGGATTCGACCAGATCGTCTCGCAGGTTGCCAAGCTGACTTTCCGGACGCAGGGCGCCGTGCGGATGCCGCTGGTCATCCGCATCCCGTACGGCGGCGGGATCGGCGCCGTCGAACACCATGCCGAAGCCCCAGAGTCGTACTTCTGCCATATCGCCGGGCTGCGCGTGGTCACCTGCTCCAACGCCTCGGACGCCTACTTCATGATCCAGCAGGCGATCTCCTGCGACGATCCGGTGGTCTTCTTCGAGCCGAAGCGCCGCTACTGGGAGAAGGCGCCGCTGGACGTCGCGACCGCTCCCGGGGGGATGTTCTCCTCTGTGGTCCGCCGGCCAGGGACAGACGTGACGGTGGTGTCCTACGGCCCGTCGATGCCTGTGCTGTACGCGGCCGCCGATGCCGCGGCCGTGGAGGGCAAGTCCTTGGAGTTGATTGATCTGCGGTCGCTGTCGCCGCTGGATCTCGGGCCGGTACTGGAGTCGGTCCGCAAGACGGGACGGCTCGTCGTGGTCACCGAAGCTCCCCGGGAAGCCTCCGTCTCCTCTGAGATCGCCGCCAGGGTCACCGAAGAGGCCTTCTACTCGCTCGCCGCGCCGGTGCTCCGCGTCGCCGGTTTCGACGTGCCCTACCCCCCGAGCAAACTCGAGGAGTACTACCTGCCGGACCTGGACAAGGTCCTCGATGCCGTCGACCGTTCGCTCGCGTTCTGACTTCCGTTCCGCTGGAGAGGTGCTCCGATGAGCAGGATCGAAACGTTCCCGATGCCCGACGTCGGGGAGGGGCTGACCGAGGCCGAGATCTTGAGCTGGCATGTCGCCGTCGGCGACATCCTCACGGTCAACCAGGTGATGGTCGAGATCGAGACCGCCAAGGCCGCCGTCGAACTGCCGTCGCCCTTTGCCGGCCGGGTGCAGGCGTTGCTGGTCCAGCCCGGCGTCGTGGTCGACGTCGGCACGCCGATCATCAGCATCGACACCGACCCGGACGGCGCCCCCCTGACGGATGAGACCCCGACCGAGCAGACCCTGACCGACGAGACCTTCACCGACCAGACTTTCACCGACCAGGCACTGACGGACGAGCCAGAATCGGCGGCTGCCCCGCCGCCGAGCTCGGTTGGGGTGACCGACGGCCCAGGCGCGAAGATCGGTGAGATGACGGCCGACGGCCGGATCGCCACCCTGGTCGGCTACGTGACGGCCGCCGGTTCGACAGCCCGGCGCCCGCGTCGATCGGCCGGCGCCGTTGTGGAGCCGCTCCCACCCAATTCGGCGGTCGCCCCGAAGGCGGCGCCGCCTTTGCGGAAACTCGCCAAAGAGTTGGGTGTCGACCTGCGCGAGATCATTCCGTCCCGGCCCGACGGGGTGATCAGTCGTGCCGACCTGCAGACCGTCGCACGGGGATCTGTCGATCTGGCCCCGACGACGAGGGGCGCGGTGGACCGTCTATCTGGTGCCCCTGGCGATCTACCCGCGCAGGCGGAGCGGGAGCGGCGGGTGCCGGTGCGGGGCGTCCGGAGGTTGACGGCCCAGGCGATGGTCGAAAGTGCCTTCACCGCTCCACATGTCACCGAGTTCCTGACCGTCGACGTCACTCCGATGATGGAGCTGCGGGACCGGTTGCGGCGACGGCCGGAGTTCGCCGAGCTCAAACTCAGCCCGCTTGCGTTTGCTGCGCTGGCGGTGTGCCTGGCTGCGAAACGGACGCCGGAGATCAACTCGGTCTGGTCCGAGGAGCCGGGGGTGTCACCCGAGATCGTGCACAAGGAGTACGTCAATCTGGGCATCGCGGCGGCGACCCCCCGCGGACTGCTGGTGCCGGTGATCCGGGACGCCGACCAACTCGACCTGCGAGGACTGGCGAACGCGCTGGCCGAGCTCACCGCGACCGCCAGGGCCGGCCGCACCGCGCCCTCAGAGATGAGCGGCGGCACCTTCACCGTTACCAACGTCGGTGTGCTGGGCGTCGACACCGGAACCCCGATCATCAATCCCGGTGAGTCGGCGATTCTCGCCCTCGGGTCGATCAAGGATGCGCCCTGGGTGGTGGACGGACAGCTCGCCGTGCGGAAGGTATGCCAGCTGGCTCTCTCGTTCGACCACCGGGTGATCGACGGTCAGCAGGGTTCGACATTCCTCGCCGACGTGGGCGCGCTGATCGCCGATCCCGTGCTGGCCCTGGTGTTCTGACGATCGTGAGGCAGGCCAGGTGAAGCTCAAACTCGATCTGCACGAGATCTACAACAAGGGCCAGGACATCGACCGGGCGCTGCTGGCCATCATCGCCGAAGCGGTGGCGAAGAAGGCGCCGTTGGTCGAGATCATCCCCGGCAAAGGTTCCGGTGCCCTGAAGAAGCACGTGCTGCGATTCCTCGACCAGAAGGAGATCAAGGCGCAGTACCACCGCGTCGAGAAGGACTCCGACAACTTCGGCCGGGTCTTCGTGCACTTCCGCTGGAAGTGAGGTGGCGTCCCCGCCCACCTGGACCGGGCGGTTTGGCGGACCCGGGACCGCCGGGCGAGCATGGATGCCATGACCGATGCCCAACCCGCCGACCGTGACATGTCAGGCCCGCATACCTCGGGCCCGCACTCATCAGATCCCGACAAGTCGCACCCAGGACCGATCGGACTCCTGCGGGCGATCGACGCGAAGGCGCATCCCAACCTCAAAAGGGCCGTGCCCGCGGTCCTGCTCACGCTGCTGAGCTACGGCGTCGGCGCCAGTCTCGGCGGGGTTCGCCGGTCGACGCCGGCGGTCTTCGACCACTTCGGCCTTCGCTTCGTCATCAGCGCCGGGTGGATCACCGTCGTCGTCGTCTGTCTGACGCTGATCTTCATCGTCGCCGGCGTCGTAGCGAATCGGTCGGTCGCCCGCGAGATGGCCAGGGTGAGCAGCAACCGGGCAGGGGTGGCGGCCGGCTCAGCGATCCGGCTGATCTTCCTCACCATCGGCTACCTGACTGTGGGGCTCGGCACGCTGGCGCTGCTGCAGGTGAACCTCGGGAATCTGCTGGTCGGCGGCGCCGTCACCGGCGTCGTGGTCGGGATCGCCGCGCAGCAGACCCTCGGCAACTTCTTCGCCGGGCTCGTGCTGCTCTTCGCCAAGCCCTATGTGCCCGGGCAACGGGTGAAGATTCGCAGTGGCGGCATGGGCGGCCCGTTCGAGGGCGTCATCACCGGTGCCGGCCTGATGTACACCACCATCGACACCGACGAGGGGATCGTCAGCATGCCGAACTCCGGGTTGCTCGGCGCGGCGGTGGGCCCGGCGCCCGAGCCCGAACCGACCGGCGACGAACAGGCCGACGAGGCTGCGAGCTAGCCCAGAGCACCAGGCCGTCGCGTTGCCCGGGCCAGTTGCCGGGACTCTTTGTCCCGGACATCTACCCGGGGACAGCAAAGACCCCGGGGGCTGCCAGGTCGGGGGTCCGGCAGCAACCGGGGTCATTGGGTGTTTCGCTGGAGCGACGGCAAGTGTTACAGGGACGCTCAAGATTTTTCCGGTGGCAGCGCCGAGCACCCGCGCCGCAGGCCGGCATCAGCTAAAACAAGTCAATCAACCGAACCGGGTGAGTGATTCGACTCATCGAGTCCACCGCCGGCACTGCTGAACGGCACTGGGCCACGGTTGCGCCGGATCAGCGCAGACCGAAGTTCTGGCTGAAGCCCTGACGCTGAGCCAGGATGATCAGTTCGTCCCGCATCGCGGGGGTGGAGGCGAGTTCGATCGCGCGACCGACTTCACGGCGGTTGCGCGAGATCTCACGGCGGCTACGGATGGCCTTCGCGAGGGAGCTCATGATTCTCAGTCCTTATCTGTTGCTACTGGTTGTGTGCTGTTGACACTTGTTGTTCTGTTGACACCCTGTATGACGCCTGCGTGCCCGGTTGTGTTCCATGATCATCGGTGAAGCCGGTCACATACCGGCGAATCCTCTGTAATACCTATATTCTACGCCCGATAGTCCGGTCTTGGAGTGGGACGGCGTGGTGTCACAGCCGGTCGGTCCAAGTCGTCGATCGACCCGGTGGCCGCTCGACCAGGGAAGTGCACCCGGACCGGAGGCCGCCCATCCGGCGTCTGGCCGTATCTTCGCGGGAGCGACACGGTGCGACCGGAATTCACCGGCGGAGGCTTGAGCGTGACGCCGGAATGACGGAGGGATGGTTATGACGGAGGGCTGGGTATGCCGGGGCTGAGCATGATCAGCCGGGAACTGGCGGTGGCGCTCCAGGCCGCCGGAGTGCGCTGGCGGCCGGCCGCCGGAGATCGGTTCAGCCTGCTCGACCCGGCGTTCGCCGACGAGGTCTTCACCCTGAGCGAGATGACCGTCGAGGCCCAGGGGCCGCCGGAGGCCCCGGTGCTCGGATTCAACGGCACCACCGAATGGGCGCTGGACTCGGTGGAGTTGGAGGCGGCGCTGTGGCTTCCCCGGGAGGATCAGTTGCGCGAGCTGATGGGCGCGACGTTCGGGGGTCTGGCACCCTCCGGGAGCGGCTTCGCCGTGACGGTGAAACTGCCGGTGGGAGTTGTCGAACAGATCGATGCCGACACCGCCGCCGACGCCTACGCCCTCGGGGTGCTCGCCAGGATCGCCGCCGCCAACGACCGGGCATCGAGCAGCTAGACCGCGACATCCGGGCCCCAGCCTGGGACGATTGGTCGAGCCGGGTTCCAAGCGGTTGTTCGTGTCAGGGATCATGGTGGTTTGCGCGGCGCCCCGGTAACTGGCCTGCCGCGCGCCGGTCAGTCGTCGGTGGGAAGTTCGAGAGGAAAGAGACCCGCTCATGGACCATTTCGACCTGATAGTCATCGGTTCGGGCCCGGCCGGCCAGAAGGCCGCGATCGCCGCCGCCAAGCTCGGCCGGACGGCCGCCGTGATCGAGCGCCGCAACATGGTCGGCGGCGTCTGCATCAACACGGGGACCATCCCGTCGAAGACCCTGCGCGAGGCAGTTCTCTATCTGACCGGTTTGAGCCAACGGGAGCTCTACGGTCAGGCCTACCGGGTGAAGGACGACATCACCGTCTCGGACCTGTCGGCGCGCACCCAGCACGTGATCAATCGCGAGATCGACGTGATCCGAAATCAGCTGTCCCGCAACAGGGTTGCCCTGATTTCAGGCACCGCCAGGTTTCTCGACGCCAAAACGGTCGAGGTGGAGAACGAGCAGGGCCACCAGCAGAATCTGACCGCGGACAAGTTCGTCATCGCCGTCGGCACCCGCCCGGCCAGGCCCAAATCGGTCGAATTCGACGGGCAGACGGTGGTGGACTCGGATCAGATCCTCAACATGAAACGGGTTCCCTCGTCGATGGTGGTGGTCGGCGCGGGCGTCATCGGGATCGAGTACGCGTCGATGTTCGCGGCACTGGGGACGAAGATCACCGTCGTCGAGAAGCGGTCCAGCATGCTCGAGTTCTGCGACGAGGAGATCGTCGAGGCGCTCAAGTACCAGTTGCGCGACCTGGCGGTGACCTTCCGATTCTCCGAATCAGTTCGGACCGTCGAGCGTCACGCCGGGGGAACGCTGACGATCCTCGAGTCCGGCAAGAAGATCCCCGCCGACACTGTTCTCTACTCGGCCGGGCGCCAGGGCGCATCGGACACCTTGAATGTCACCGCCGCCGGCATCGAGCCGGGAGACCGTGGCCGGCTGGAGGTGAACGAGAACTTCCAGACATCGGTCGACCACATCTACGCCGTCGGCGACGTCATCGGATTCCCGGCGTTGGCGGCCACTTCCATGGAGCAGGGCCGGCGGGCCAGTTACCACGCCTTCGGTGAAGCCGTCGGCGGCAAACTGGGTGATCTGCAGCCGATCGGTATCTACTCGATACCGGAGATCTCCTACGTCGGTCGGACCGAATCCGAGCTGACCCGGGAGAACGTGCCCTTCGAAGTGGGGGTCTCGCGCTATCGGGAACTCGCTCGCGGCGCCATTCTCGGCGACTCGTACGGCATCCTGAAGTTGTTGGTACACGCAGAGTCCCGCGAATTACTCGGCGTACACGTCTTCGGTACCAATGCCACTGAGCTCGTTCACATCGGGCAGATGGTGATGGGCTGCGGCGGGACCGTGGATTTCCTGGTGGACGCGGTTTTCAACTACCCCACGCTGGCCGAGTCGTACAAGGTGGCGGCGCTGGATGCGGTGAACAAGATGCGGGCAATAGCAAAGGTCACCAGCTGATACCGGCCGGCACCAACTGATGAAGCGACTTGTTCGCGGTGCCAATGCGCCGCTGACGGGCGGGCGAACAGACGTCCGCGTCGGCGGAGCTCGGCAGGGTGCGGTCGACCTGATGGTCTTCCTACTCGGTCCGGACCGGCTGGTCCGCAGTGATCGGGACTTCGTGTTCTTCAACCAGCCCACCTCCCCCGAAGGCGCGGTCCGACTGGCGGAGCCGGACCAGGTGGTGGTCGACCTGGGTGCGTTGCCCGCGGGGATCCAGACGCTGGCCGTCGCCGTCGCGATGGACGATTCCGTTCCGGGCTCGCTTGCCGGCTCGGGACGGACGGAGGGACTGACGGAGGGACTGACGGAGGGACTGACAGAGGGACTGACAGAGGGACTGACGGAGGGACTGACAAGGGGACTGACGGTGTCGGTGGCCGACCGATCCGCTTTCGGCCCCACGAGTGACGCGCCGGACTTTGAGATCGACCTGGCCGGCTTGACCACCGAACGCGCCGCGGTGCTGGTCGAGATCTACCGGAGGGCCGACGCCTGGAAGATTCGCAATGTTTCCGCCGGCTGGACCGAGGGACTCGCGGCGCTGGTCCGCGAGCACGGGGTGAGGGTCGAAGATGCACCCCCCGGCGGGGCATCGAGCGGGCCATCCGAGGAGACATCCGACCCGGCACCCGCCGAGCCGATACCCGCTGAGCCGATACCCGCCGAGCCGATACCCGCCGAGCCGACACCCGCCGCCCGGGTCTCAGCGGCAGTCCTGGCCGGCCCGGCCCTACCGGCCCCCGACTCGTTTCCCCGGCCCGGCGGCTTTCTCCCCCCAGGAGGCAATCTCCCGCCGCCACCCGCCTTTGCCGTCCCGCGCCCGGGAGGCTGGACCCCGCCCGGAACCCCCGCCCCGCGACCCTCGGGCTGACCCCCGGCGCTGACCCCCGGCGCTGATGTGCGGCGCTGATCGGCTGGGCTGATCGGCTGGGCTGACCCTAGGCGCTGATCGGCGGCGCTGATCGTGTCAGTGGACCTGTCCACTGGCCGCGCGTGGTGCCTGTAACTGACGCGGTGACCTACTGACCGGGGAGCGAGTCAGTCGGTCCTGCCCCCGGACAGTTCATGCAGAACTCGCGACCTGGCAAAGACGGCGTCGAGCATGGCCGGGGTCAGCCGGCCGGTGAAAGTGTTCTGCTGGCTGACGTGATAACAGCCGATCAGCGTCAACGAACGACCCGCCCCGCCGCCGAGGACCAGTTCAGCGCCGTGCCCGAACGCCGGCCGAGGACGGGGAATGAACCATCCTTCCTCGTTCAGCGTGGCGAGCAGGGCCTGCCAGCCGAAGGCGCCGAGCACCACCACGACCCTGACGGTGGCGGCCAGCAACTGCAGTTCCCGGCCCAGATACGGCGCGCAGGCCTCGCGCTCGCCGCGGGTCGGCTTGTTGTCCGGCGGCGCACAGTGCACCGGTGCGGTGACCCGGACGCCGGTCAGCTGCAGCCCGTCGTCGACGGAGTCCGAATTCGGTTGGGAGGCGAGGCCGGCCCGGTGCAGTGCGGCGAAGAGAACGTCCCCGCTGCGGTCGCCGGTGAACATCCGGCCCGTCCGGTTGCCGCCGTGCGCCGCCGGGGCGAGACCGACCACCAGCAACCAGGCGTCGGCCGGCCCGAAGCCCGGGACGGGCCTGGCCCAATACTGCTGACCGGCGTAGGCGGCCCGCTTCTGGATTCCGACGAGTTCCCGCCAGGCCACCAGTCGGGGGCAGGCCCGGCACGACGAAACCGCCTCGTCCAACTCGCCGAGGTCACCGGCCGCCGCCGCTGCGGCGACCGGCTCCGGATCGGTCAGAACGCCCCCTCCGGAACGTCCATCAAAGACTGGTCGGCGGCCTCGACCACTGCGAGCCGCGACGCGAGCTCCGGCAGGACGTTGCGGGAGAACCAATGCGCAACAGCAAGTTTGCCGGTGTAGAAGTCGACATCCTTGGCCGGGCAGCCCCGGTCCAGGGCTGCCTGGGCAACGACCGCCTGCCGCAGCAGGAGATATCCGATCAGCAGGTCGCCGGCGCTCATCAACAGTGTCACGGCATGTTCGCCGATCCGGTAGAGGCTGCGTGGATCCTGGGTCGAGGCGACCGCGTAACCCACCAGCGCTCCGACCATGGCCTGGAAATGGCCCAGTGCGGCGGTCAGCTGGGTCAGTTCCTCCTTGAGCCGACTGCCGTCGACACTCTGCACGGCAAGGAACGCCTTGATCTCCGCGGCGACCACCCCCAGGGCCTCGCCGCCGTCCTTGACGATCTTGCGGAAGAAGAAGTCCTGCGCCTGGATGGCCGTCGTGCCTTCGTAGAGGGTGTCGATCTTGGCGTCCCGGATGTACTGCTCGATCGGGTAGTCCTGGGTATAACCGGAGCCGCCGAACACCTGGAGCGAGTTCGCCAAGTTCTCGTAGGCCCGTTCCGACCCCACCCCCTTGACGATCGGGAGCAGCAGGTCGTTCACCTTCTTCGCGGTAGCGAGGTCCGCATCCGGGCGGCCCCCAGAGCCGACGTTCAGGCCGACGTCAGGGCCGCTGCTCCCGTCCACCCCGGCCGCTATCCGGTCCTGCCAGCCGGCGGCATAGAGGTACGTGGCCCGCAACCCTTCCGCATAGGCCTTCTGCCGCATCAGCAGTCGTCGGACGTCGGGATGGCCGATGATCCGGACCCGGGGGGCCCGCTTGTCGCCCGCCCGAACCAGATCGGCGCCCTGCACCCGCTGCCTGCTGTATTCCAGGGCGTTCAGGTAGCCGGTCGAGAGAGTCGCGATCGCCTTGGTGCCCACCATCATCCGGGCGTACTCGATGATGTGGAACATCTGCGCGATGCCGTCGTGCACCTCGCCGAGCAACTGGCCCACCGCCGGGGTTCCGTGCAGTCCGAAGGTCAGCTCGCAGGTGGTGGAGACCTTCAGCCCCATCTTGTGCTCGACGCCGGTGACGAAGGCCCCGTTCCGCTCGCCGAGGTTGCCGCCCGCGTCGAAGTGGAATTTCGGGACGATGAACAGGCTCAGTCCCTTTGTCCCTGGCTGGTTCTCGATGCCCGGCCCCTCCGGTCGGGCGAGCACCAGATGGACGATGTTCTCGGTGAGGTCGTGCTCTGCTGAGGTGATGAAACGTTTGACGCCCTCGAGGTGCCAACTGCCGTCCGGCTGCCGGACCGCCTTGGTCCGGGCGGCACCGACATCCGAACCTGCGTCCGGTTCGGTCAGCACCATCGTCGAGCCCCAGAGCCGGTCGATCATCAGCCGGGCCGTGGCCCGCTGCTCCTCCGTGCCCAGGGCGTGCACCACCTGCGCGCAATTGGGGCCGGTGGCGTACATGAAGACGGCCGGATTCGCGCCGAGAATCATCTCCGCCGCCGCCCAACGCAACGACGGCGGCGCCCCGTAGCCGCCCAGTTCGGTCGGCAACTCCAGCCGCCACCAGTCACCGTCCATCACCGCGGCGAACGAGGCCTTGAAAGATTCGGGAAGGGTGACCGAGAAGGTGCCCGGGTCGAACACCGGAGGGTTCCGGTCGGCGTCGACGAACGAGGCCGCGATCGGCCCGGCGGCCACCTTCTCCAGTTCCGCCAGTACTCCTCGGGCGGACCCGACGTCCATCTCGGCGAACGGCCCGGTCCCCATCAGCTCGCCGACGCCGAAGACCTCGAAGAGGTTGAATTCGAGGTCCCGCAGGTTGGCACGGTAGTGACCCATGGTGAATAACTCCTGTTCAAGTGGGCTCTGCCTAAGTTACTGGCCAGTAGATCGCAGGATATTACCCGCCAGTAACTTATGCAAGCGGGCTGCGAAGTCGCCGGGGAGATCCGGCCCCGCCTTGGCCTTGCAGGGCCCGGCGCCTCGAGTCGAATGACACTCTCTGCGATCAGATGACTGCAATCAGTCAACAGCTGGACTACGCTGAAGAATCGGGAATCGTCGGCAGGCCGCCCAGGCTCCCTACCGACGTCCGGGCTTCCCGTTGGCTCAGGGGGATGGATGATGAGTACCGCGCAGCGACCGTTCCAGATGACGCTGGACGAGAGCGGCGTCATCCGTCTGGTCTGGGACGGAGGCGTTGCGATCAACGAAGCCATCGCCAGGCGGGCGTTGGCCGATGCCAACGATCTGTGCGGCTCCGGCAAGCTCCCGTTGCTGGTGGCCATGGCCACCACCTCCTCTGTCGATCGCCCGGCCAGGGCCGTCTTCGCCGAGCCGTGCAAGCCCAGCAGGATCGCGCTGCTGGGCTCGTCGGCGGTCGATCGACTGATCGCAAATTTTGTCCTGGGCGTCAACAAGCCGCCCCACCCGATCAAGTTCTTCGGCGAAGAAGCTGCAGCGTTGGCCTGGCTGAACGCGGACCGCGCCCACTGACCAGGATGGACGGCGAATGTTCACCCGACGCCCGAGGCTGCAATGCCAGAACGGCACAGTGCCGCCCGTTTGACGGTCGAGTACTTTCTGCGGCGACCTGTCGGCCTTCGGTGAGCAATCCGAATAGGCTGGGGATGGGGTTGCGCCGGGCAGGCAACCGAACTGGGCTCCCGACCGATACACCGGCCGGCCCGCCGGTCAAGGAATCCAATGAGTAGTGCTGACGCCGCCGAACGGCTGTTCACGATGACGCTGGACGAGAGCGGCATCATCCGCCTGGTCTGGAATCGGGGGACAGCGATCAAACAACGGGACGCCAGGGCGGCGTTGAACGCGGCCAACGAACTGTGTAGCGCCGGCCCCCGGCCGTTGCTGGTGGACATGGCCACCACGGCGTCCGTCGACCGCCCGGCCCGAGCGGTTTTCGGTGAGGCTTTCAAGCCCAGCAGGATCGCCATGTTGGGCAATTCGGCGGTCGACCGGGTGATCGTCAATTTCATTCTGGGCATCAACAAGCCGATCAAGCCGATCAGGTTCTTCACCGACGAAGCCGCGGCGCTCGCGTGGCTGAAGGCCGGTTCCGATGGCGGCTGATGTCGATGATCCGCGCCTGGCCCAGATCGTGAACGTCCTGGTCCAGTTGGCCGGCGGTGATCTGTCGGGGCGCCTGAAACCCTCGGCGGCCAGGGACACCGTCGATGCCGTGATGACCGGGTTCAATCTCCTGGCCGAGGAGCTGCAGGAGATCTATCGGGAAATGGAGCTCCGGGTTGTCGAACGCACCGCCGAACTGGTCAAGGCTCAGGACGCACTGCGGCGACTCGCCCTGAACGATCAGTTGACCGGATTGGCCAACCGGACCCTGTTCGGCGACCGTTTGCGGCAAGCCACCGACCTGGCTGAGCGCGGTGGGCTCCCGCCTGCCGTCGTAGTCCTCGACCTGGACGAGTTCAAGGCGATCAACGACACCCTGGGCCACGCCGCGGGCGACGACACGCTGATCGAAGTCGCCCGTCGGCTCATTCTCGCGGTCCGCAAGAGTGACACGGTGGCCAGACTCGGGGGGGACGAGTTCGCGATCCTGATACCGGATGCGACCGCGGACGACGCCCTGCGAATAAGTCAGCGGGTGCTCACCACGCTGCAGGAACCGGTCAACCTCGGGGACCACACGGGGTGGGCCGGAGCGAGCGTGGGCCTGCGATTCGGCGAACGCGGCCAGAGCGGCGACATGCTGCTCCGGGACGCGGACACGGCGATGTACGCCGCCAAGGCGATGGGCCGCGGGAACATCCAGATCTACCAACCGGCCATGCACTCCGCGGTGCAGGACCGGCTGCAGCTCGCCTCCGACCTGGCCACGGCGATCCCGGCCGGCGAATTGACGCTGCACTACCAACCCGTCGTGAACCTCGACACCCGGGCCATCGTCGGTGCGGAGGCTCTGGTCCGCTGGCTGCATCCGACGCGGGGGCTGATCATGCCGAGCCAATTCATCAGCGTCGCCGAGGACAGTGGTCTGGTCGCGGAGATGGGGCGGTGGGTGACCGAGGCGGCGATCTCTCAACTCGCCGAGTGGCGGGACGTACTTCCGGAACGCTTCCAGGTCCACGTGGCGATCTCGTCGATCGCGCTGCGCCGTCGCGGCTTGGACGAATTCGTCGCAGACGTACTGCACCGGCACCACCTCGAGCCCAACCGGTTGGTCCTGGAGATTTTGGAGACCGGCCTGACGACCGGTGAGGTCACGAGCATGGAAACGCTCGTCGACCTCCGCAGGTCCGGCGTTCACATCGAGGTCGCTGATTTCGGAATCGGATACTCCTCCATCAGCTATCTGCGCGGTCTGCCGCTCGACGGGGTGAAGGTGAACCGCTCGCTGATCGCCGACATAGAAACCGATGAACGGCAGCGTCGTTTCGTCGGCGCGATATTCCAGCTGATCGATTCCGTCGGACTGCGGGCGATCGTCGAAGGTGTCGAGTCCGACGAGCAGGCCGATCAGTTGCGGCACCTGGGCTACCGGTTCGCCCAGGGACCGCTGTTCGGCCAGCCCATGGCCGTGGCGGCCATGACGGCCAGGCTGTGCACGCAGGGCCTCGGCGCTTCGAACCGGGCTGTCGGACACCCCGAAAGTGGTCACCGGCAGCAGATAGTTGGAGGACCTCATTGACTGATCAAGAGTCGCCCGTCAAGCAATCGATGCTGGCCGACGCCCTATTACTGCCGAGGGTGCTATGGCTTGTCGCGCGCCGACCCAGGGATGTACATCGGGGTTGGAACGAATACTGGGCGGCCGTGCGAACCACCGGCGACGGCGGCGACGTGCTCTGGGACGCAACCGCCGCCGCCGAGATGGCCGGATACCGGGAAACGGTCGAAACACAGCTGGACCGGTCGATGCCGATCGTCGATGTCGGCTGCGGCAACGGCAGATTCACCAGATGGCTGGCGGACATTTCTCCGACCGTGCTCGGCGTTGATCTGTCGCCGTTCGCCATAGCCAGGGCAGAACTGGAATCCGCCCATCATCCGTCGGTGCGGTTCCGGGCACTCGATGCCACGGCCCCTGACGCGGGTGCCAAGCTGCACGCCGAATTCGGTGACGTCAACATATTCGTCAGGGGCGTCTTCCACGTGCTGGAACCGGCCGGCCGTCGTGCACTCGCGAACAATCTACTGGCGATGGCGGGTACCTCCGGTCGCGTGATACTGACCGAAACCGACTATCGCGGCAGTGCTCTGGGCTATCTGCAGCTACTCGGGGCCAAGGGCTGGCGGATACCCGCCCCCCTCGAGAGGGCGATGGTCAGTCTGCCCCAACCGGGCCATTTCGGTCCCGCAGAAAAGGAACTCGCGTTCCCCTTTTCCGATTGGCGGACGGTGTCGGAGGGCCCCACGACAATCCTCACGGTGCCCATGTCCGTGAGCAATCCGATCGGTGCCATCCGGGGAAATCAACCCAAGGGCCGGGCAGGTTCGCCCGGCCCGCACCAGATACCCGGCTATCTCGCGGTGTTGGAGCCACGCCCGGAGCGCAATCCTGGGGAACCCGACGACGGCGAACGGCGCCTGACGAACACAGCGACCTGACAAATAATCCCCCGCAGCCGTGGAGATCCCACGGCTGCGGGGACGATCGTGCAGCGAGACTCTCAGCTGCGGAGGGTCAGCGAACCGAGCGCTGCCGGCCGCCGAACCGCACCCACAGGAGCAGAACGATGACGGCGCCGATCACGGAACCGATGATCCCGGAGGTCTGGAAGAGGCCGGCTGCCTTGTCCTTGTGGAACAGCAGATACCCGAGGAAGCCGCCGACGAGCGATCCGACGATACCGAGCACGATCGTCGCGGGGATCGACAGGTTCTGCTTCCCGGGGACGATCAGCCGGGCGAGCGCCCCGGCGACGAGGCCGATGACGATCATGCCGATGATAAAGCTGAGCACGGGGGTAGCTCCAATCGTGAGTGCTGCCGAAGGCAGCGAGTCTTTGGTGCCGCCAGGGGCGGCGGATCGGGATGCCGGTCTTGACATCCTCCTGGCTGCTGTTACCCCTGTCGGCCCGTCATCAAACGACCGTGTGGCCGGACCGCGCTCTGTTCGATTCGGCCGTTCGCCTACCGTGGGCAGTACTTTCGGCCTTTCGGGCCGTCGACCGAGGGGGGCGAAATGCGACCAGGGTCACCCGCAGAGCCGCAGGGCGCCGACTTCGGAGACCGGCTTGCGCGCCCTCTGGAGGCTTCGTCGAATGCCCCGGTGCGGGCCCCGTTCGAGGCACCTTCAGCGGCGGTATTTCCGGTCGGGGCACTGCCCGTCGATGGGGGTGCTGCTACCGGAGCATCGGACAGCCTCGGAGCGTCGGACAGGCCCGGAGCGTCGGACAGGCCCGGAGCGTTGGACAGGCCCGGAGCGTCGGACAGGCCCGGAGCGTCGGACAGGATCGTGGGGGACGTGGTGCGACTCTTGGCGGCGGTCATCGGCAGGCTCCGGCCGCTTCTGCTGAGCCTGGTGATCGCGCCACTCGTCGCCGCCGCCGCGCTGGTAGCTGTCACGCTGCGCTCCGGTGGATCAGAACTTGCTCTCGCTCTCATGCTGGCGGTGGCGGGTGTTGCGCCCGCGGTCTGGCTGGATGTCCGCCGCCGTCAGCTCGGCCGGGCGCTGCGACCGCCGCAGGTAGCGGCCGCGGAAATGGCTCAATTCGCCCGTTCTGAGATCTGGAACCTGCTCCGGACAAATCTGTTGCAGATCACCGCTTCGGGCGGGGGTGTCAGCCCGCGCGCTCTGGCCCGCCGGGTGTGGCGTGGAGTGAAACTCGGTGGCGCCCTTCAGGTCCGGCTCGCCGGAGCCGGCCGGTTAGCTCCGTTCCTTCCCGGCCGGCTACGGGGCCTCGCCCTGCTCTGCGGCTGGTGTGGTGTGTCCTGCGTCGTGCTCGCCGGCCTGGCGGTCATCGAACTTCTGACCCTCCCGCTGCTCAACCGCTGATCGGGATGGATCGGCTGGGCACGCGCGTCGAGCGGGCTGATCCGGCGGGGGTGGCGGCAGCGACCGATCCGCCGATCGTGGTGCTGGTCCCCGGGCCGATCGGGTCAGCCGGCTGGCTCGCGCAGCACCTCAACGCCTCCGCCGCCGCGCCCGGTCCACCCTGGGAGATCCGGAACCCGGCCGAACTCACGGGCTGGGAGAGCGCGGGCACTCGATGGGTATGGGACGACACCGAATCGCTTCTCCCGGTGTTGCTCGCGGCCGGCTTTCACCCGCTGCGCTGCCACGACATCCGGCTCACCGAGCGCATCCTGCTCACCCGGGAAGGCCGGTTCGGTGAACCTGCGTGGGCGGGCGCGGTGGCTGCCAGGCTGGCCGGCTCGCCCACTCCGCCCGACCCTGGCAACGCGCACCGCGGCGACCCGGCCCTCTTCGACCCGGCCCTCGTCGGCCAGGCCGGGCTCGACCAGGGCCGCCTCGATCGGGCGACCACCCCGGACCCTTTCGGCGCGGTGACCTCCGTCCGGACCGCGTTCGCGGATCAACTGAGGCGGATCGGTGCCGACCGGGCCCTGCGCCTGCTCGTCGCCGCGGAATCGGCGTCCGGGCTCGCTGCCGCAGAGATGGGCTTTCTCGGCCTTCCGCTGCGAGTTGATCTCGCCGACCGCATCCTGACCGACGCCCTCGGGCCCCGACCGTCGCCGGGGACCCGACCGGCGAAGCTGGCGGTCCTGGCCGATGAGATTTCGGCGGCGTTCGGCGCAGCGGTGAACCCCGACTCGCCCGCGGATCTGCTGGCGGCGTTCCACCGGGCGGGGATCGACCTGCAGACGACGCGATCCGCTGCTGTGGGCCGGGTCGACCACCCGGCCGTGCCGTCGCTGCTCCGATACAAGGAGCTGTCGCGGCTCTTCACTGCCAACGGCTGGCACTGGCTCGGGGAGTGGGTGCGCGACAACCGATTTCACGCCGGGTACCTGCCGGGAGCGGTGGTGTCCGGTCGGTGGGCGGCCCGCGGCGGCGGGGCCCTGCAGATCCCGAAGATGTTGCGGCGGGCGGTGATCGCCGAACCAGGCTATGTGCTGGTCGTCGCAGACGCGGCCCAATTGGAGCCGAGGGTGCTCGCCGCGCTGTCCGGCGACCCCCGACTGCAGGCCGCGGCCGCGCAGAGCGACCTCTACGACGCTTTGGCCGCCGACGGCTTCGGCGGTGACCGGGCCAGAGCGAAGGTGGCGATGCTCGGCGCGATGTACGGCGCTACCGGGGGCGAGGCAGGTCGTCTGCTCGGCACCCTGCAGCGTCGTTATCCCGTGGCGATGGCCTACGTGGAACGTGCCGCGCAGCAGGGCGAACGCGGCGCGCTGGTGAGCTCCGTGCTCGGTCGGACCTGCCCGCCGCCCAGTGTCCAGTGGCAGGACACTGTGCTGGCCGGGGCGCTGCCGGACGCCACCGCGGCGGCCCAGGCCAGGGCGCGCAGCGCCGCCGCCGGTCGCGCGCGGTTCACCCGCAACTTCGTCGTCCAGGCCTCCGCCGCCGATTGGGCCGCAGTGTGGCTTTCGAGCGTGCGCCGTGAGTTGCGGGCCGTGGCCGGCGCGGAGTTGGTGTTCTTCCAGCACGACGAACTTCTCATCCACACGCCCGCGAAAACCGCTGCCCTGGTCGGGGAAATGGTCGTCGGGGCCGCCGAATCGGCCCGCACGCTGGTCTTTCCCGGCACCGCAACGGCGACTCCGGTCCGGCCGGTGACCGTCGCCTGTTACGCCGATGCGAAGTGAGACGGCAATGCGTGGACGTCCGACCAAGAAGGTTCTATGGTGAATGAACAGGTTGCGCTGCAACGTTTTTCAATCGCCCACGTCGCGGTTTTGGGCACCGTCACACCGGACGGCGGTCCGCACCTGGTACCGGTGACCTTCGTGCTCGTCGGCCGGAGCGTGGCCTTTGCCATCGATCACAAGCCCAAGACGACCGCCCGACTGCGCCGGCTGGCCAATATCCAGCACCAGCCAAGGGTCAGCTTCCTGGTGCACCACTACGGCCCGGACTGGTCGGGGCTGTGGTGGGTCCGGGTCGACGCCTGCCACGAAGACCTGCCGGACGGTCCGCACCGGACCTCGCTCGTCGAGGCGCTCGGCGACAAATACCCCGAATATCGGCGGGTGGTACCGACGGTGATCGTCAGCTCGACCATCGAGCGGGTGGTGGCCTGGGGGGCGTCCGACTCCGATTGAGATGCTGTCCGGATGAACGAGAGCCGGCCGCCCCACCTCTCCCGGACTCCGGCGCTACCGGAGCCGGACCAGAAGGACTGGACCTGGGTGCTGGACACCCCATGTGAGGGTTGCGGTTTCGACGCCGCAGCGGTCGCCCGGTCAGGAATAGGTGCTGCGGTCATCGCCACCGTCCCCCGTTGGCGCAGCGCGCTGGCCCGCGCCGACGCGGTGACCCGGCCGGCCCCCCAGGTCTGGTCCACCGTCGAATACGGCTGCCATGTGCGTGACGTACACGCCGTTTTCGGTGTCCGGATCCGGTTGATGCTGGATCAGCACAACCCGGTGTTCGACAACTGGAACCAGGACGAGACCGCGCTCGCCGGCCGCTACTGGGAGGCCACCCCCACTGTGGTGACGTCCGAACTGTCGTCGAGCGCCGGGCGTGCCGCCGCCGTGTTCGAGGGCCTGAACATTGCACAGTGGGCCAGAAAAGGCCGCCGCAGCAACGGTTCCGAGTTCACGGTCGAATCCCTCGGCAAGTACTACCTGCACGACGTCCTCCACCACCTGTACGACGTCCGCGGCTGAACCGTCAGGGCGCCACGGAAGCCGAGCTGATACCGGCTCGGCGATGTTCGTCGTGCGTCCGAGCAACGTTTCATCGTCTGGGCAGCTCCAGCAGGGTCCGGCAACGGGTGCTCGGAGGGGGAAAGGTGCTCGGATGGGAAGGGTGCCGGGGCGGGCCGGCATTCTCACCGTGCCGAGATGGCCACAGGGAGCAGGGGGCGGCCAAGAGGGAGGCAGCCAAGAGGGGGGCGGCCAAGAGGGAGGCAGCCAAGAGGGAGGCAGCCAAGAGGGAGGCGGGAGGAGAAAGAAACGTGGAGCGGGTGACGAGAATCGAACTCGCGCTATCAGCTTGGGAAGCTGAAGTTCTGCCACTGAACTACACCCGCATTCGCCGTGCAGCGAGGTCCTGCACGTGCCGAAACTATACCCAAGCCGGACTCGGTCATCGACGCCTCGATTCGGGGAGGCGGGTGCCGCCGGGCCCTTCAAGCGGCCCGGGCTCGACGAAGGGGAGAGCCGGCGGACCGCGCGGCCCGGATAGGGTTCGCCCATGCTGCTGTCCGACCGTGACCTTCGGGCCGAGATCGAATCAGGGGCCCTCGGGCTCGACCCGTTCGACCCCACGCTGGTCCAGCCGGCCAGCATCGACGTCCGGCTGGACCGCTACTTCCGGGTTTTCAACAACTCCAAGTACACCCACATCGACCCGCAACTCCAGCAGGACGAGCTGACCAGCCTCGTCGAGGTCGAACCGGACGCTGCCTTCGTGCTGCATCCGGGGGAGTTCGTGCTGGGTTCCACCTTCGAGGCGGTGACGCTGCCGGACACCCTTGCCGGCCGGCTCGAGGGCAAGTCCTCGCTCGGCCGGCTCGGGCTGCTCACCCACTCGACCGCCGGGTTCATCGACCCCGGTTTCACCGGTCACATCACGCTCGAGCTGTCCAACGCCGCGAACCTGCCGATCACCCTGTGGCCGGGGATGAAAGTCGGTCAGCTGTGCCTGTTCCGGCTCACCTCCCCATCGCTCCATCCGTACGGGTCATCGGTGTACGGCTCCCGCTACCAGGGGCAGCGCGGCCCGACCCCGTCCCGATCGCACTTGAATTTCCGGCGGGACGAAACCCGGCGCTGACGGCCGAGGTCCGTCGTCAGGGCGTGTGTAAAAGCTCGAACGAACCTGACGGTGGTCCCCCGCTCCGGCCGGAACCAACCGAGCTCGCAGACTGACCGGTAGCGTGCGGGTCGAGGTCCCGAACCATGGTGTCCGCGAGTCGAGGAGTTGTTGGGTGAGAGCGGTCAACTTCGTCACCGGGCCGATCGCAGCACTGTTTGTCGTCGTCGGGTTCGGCATGCTGACCAGGGCCGGGCTGCAGATCTACCGCACCATCGAGCTGGGTCAACCGGACCCGCACCGGGCCGGCCCGGTGGTTCCCCGGCTGACGACCATGCTGCGCGAAACTCTCGGCCACTCCCGGATGCTCAAGTGGGGGGTCGTCGGGGCCGCGCACTGGTTCGTCATGGTCGGCTTCGGTGCCCTGGTCCTCACCCTCGTCGAGGCCATCGGCGAGACCTTCTCCCCGCGGTTCGAGCTGCCGTGGCTCGGCCACCAGGCCTGGTACGGGCTGCTGGTGGAGCTGATAGCCCTGATGACGGTCGTCGGCATCTGCGTGCTGATTGTCATCCGGCAACGCGCCCATCCGCGCCGGCCAGGGCGGCGTTCCCGGTTCGCCGGGTCGACGTTCTGGCAGGCCTACTTCGTCGAATCGGTGATCCTGACGGTCGGCGTCTGCATCTTCGCGATCCGCGGGCTCCGCTCGGCCGCCGGCACCCTTCCCCTGCCGACCTGGGCGGCGCCGATCTCCACCGCGTTCGGCCGGATCCTTCCGGCGTCGCTGGCGGCCATCTCGGTCGTCGCGTTGGTCAAGGTCGTCGTCTCGATGGGCTGGGCCATCGTGATCGCCCGGAATCTGACGATGGGCGTTGCCTGGCACCGGTTCCTGGCCTTCTTCAACATCTACTTCAAGCGCTCCGACACGGGCGGAACGTCGCTCGGCGCGCTGCGGCCGATGATGTCCGGTGGTGAGCCGCTGGACTTCGAGAAGGCCGACCCGGAAAAGGACACCTTCGGCGCCGGCAAGATCGAGGACTTCACCTGGAAGGGCTGGCTCGACTTCGCCACCTGTACCGAATGTGGCCGCTGCCAGTCGCAGTGTCCGGCCTGGAACACGGCGAAACCGTTGTCACCCAAGCTCGTCATCCTGGCGTTGCGCGACCATGCGTTCGCCAAGGCCCCCTACCTGAAGGCCGGCGGCGGCACGGACATGGCCGGCACCGAAAAACTCTCCGACGCCGACCTTGCGGCGTTGGCGCACAGTGATCCCCTGGCGCTCCTGGAGGCCGGCCGGCCGTTGATCGGCGGCCCCGAGGTCAACGGGATCATCGATCCGGAGGTGCTGTGGGACTGCACGACCTGCGGCGCCTGCGTCGAGCAGTGCCCGGTGGACATCGAGCATGTCGACCACATCGTCGACATGCGGCGCTACCAGGTGATGATCGAATCGGAGTTCCCGTCCGAGCTGGGCGCGCTGTTCCGGAATCTTGAGAACAAGGGCAACCCGTGGGGCCAGAACAGCCGCGACCGGATGGACTGGGCGAAGGGTCTGGACTTCGAGGTCCCGGTGGTCACGGGCGTGCTCGGTGACGACCACGAATACCTGTTCTGGGTCGGCTGCGCCGGCGCTTTCGAGGACAAGGCGCGCAAGACGACCAGGGCGGTCGCGGAATTACTGCACCTGGCGGGTGTCGGGTTCGCCGTCCTCGGTGCCGGCGAGACGTGCACCGGCGATCCGGCCCGCCGGGCCGGCAACGAATTCCTGTTCCAGATGTTGGCCCAGCAGAATGTCGAGACGATCAATTCCGCGTTCGGTGACCGGCCGGCGAAGAAGATAGTGGTGTCCTGCGCCCACTGCTTCAACACCATGCTCAACGAATATCCCTCGTTGGGGGGCACCTACGAGGTCGTCCACCACACCCAGTTGCTCAACAAGCTGGTGCGGGACAAGCGGTTGGTCCGCAAGGTCGACCCGGTCGGCGCGTCGGCCCTGTTGGCCGGATCGAACGTCACCTATCACGATCCCTGCTACCTGGGCCGGCACAACAAGGTCTACTCGCCGCCGCGGGAGCTGATCGGCGCCGCGGGTCTGACGCTGACCGAGATGCCGCGGAACTCGGCCCGAGCCATGTGCTGCGGCGCCGGCGGAGCCCGGATGTGGATGGAGGAGAAGATCGGCAAGCGGATCAACCTGGACCGGGTGGACGAGGCGCTGGAGACCAAGGCCGAGAAGATCGTCACCGGCTGCCCGTTCTGCCGGATCATGCTCACTGACGGACTCACCGCCAGGCAGGGCCAGGAGAACCCGGTGGGCACCGAGGTCGAAGTCGTGGACGTGGCCCAGATGCTGCTCGCCGGGGTCAAAGGCACCGGCTGACCCAGCCGAGTTGGCATTCCCCGTCGAACAAGCCACAGGGTTGGCAACAGTCCCCCGACTGTCTGCCATGTAGGATCGCCAAAAGATTTTGCGTTCAACGGTTCTCGCGCCTGTAGCAGCGCCCCCCGGCAATCGGCCGGTTTCACCCCGGCAGACAGCAGAGGGCCATGACGTCAACGATCTCCACCGCGGCCAATTCCGGGAACGGGCGCCGCGAGCCACGCCCCCGGACCAGGACCGCCACCGACTACTCCCAGCTGGTGCAGACCATCCAGGCCTCCGGCCTGCTCAACCGCCGCTACCGGTACTACGCGTTCAAGGTGGGAGCGGTACTCGCCGCCCTGGCCGCGGTCTGGGTCGGTTTTGCCTTCGTCGGCAACTCGTGGGCCCAGCTGGCGATCGCGGCCGTCCTCGGCCTGGTGTTGACCCACGTGGCGTTCCTCTCGCACGATGCGGCGCACCGGCAGATCCTACGGTCGAGTAACGCCAATGAATGGCTGGCCACCATCCTCGCCGGGCTGCTGATGGGGATGAGCGCGAGCTGGTGGATCCACAAGCACACCAAGCACCACGCCTTCCCGAACCAGATCAACAAGGACCCGGACATCGAGCCGACCGTGGTGGTGTTCTACCCCCAGCCCGACCGGAAGCGGAGTCGCTTCGCGGCCTTCATGGTGGCGCACCAGGGTTGGTGGTTCTTCCCGATCCTGACCGTGGAGGGCCTGAACCTGCACGCCCAGTCGCTGCTGACGCTGCTCGGCAAGGGCCCGGTCAAGCGCCGCCGCGTCGAACTCGCCTTCCTCGGCGTGCGCTGGGCCGTCTACCTGGCGGTGCTGTTCTGGTTACTGTCACCCGGGATCGCCGGCGCCTTCCTCGGTGTGCAGCTCGCGGTCTTCGGCGTCTACATGGGGTGCACCTTCGCGCCCAGCCACAAGGGCATGCCGGTCCTGGCGGAGGATTCGAAGGTCGATTTCTTCCGCCGGCAGGTCCTGACCTCGCGCAACATCACCGGCCCGGAGTTCATGACCTTTGCCATGGGCGGCTTGAACTATCAGGTCGAGCACCACCTTTTCCCGAGCATGCCCAGGCCCAACCTCCGGCACGCCAGGGCCCTGATCAAGCCGTTCTGCGCGGAGCGAGAGGTGCTCTACTCGGAAACATCCCTGTTCGCCGCCTACCGGATCGTCGTCGAATATCTGAACGCGGTCGGCGTCAAGAACCGCAACCTGTTCGAATGCCCGATGGTGGAGAGCTTCCGCCCCCGCGGCTGACCGGCCGGCCGCTTGCGAGGACCGCCACAGAAGCGCCTGCATCAGCGTGTCCCCGGCGATCAGGCGCGATAGGCATCCCGCCGGTGATCCACATCCAGTACGAACACCGTGCTCTTGGATTCATCCAGCCGATACCTGACCCTGTACTGGCCGCGGCGAGCACGCCATTGACCCGCAAACGGCGCCCTCAACGGACTTCCCACCCGATGCGGATTCTCGGCCAGTGCGCCGAAGATGAACTCAACACGCGCTGCAGCGACCGTTTCAGGCAGGCGCTCCGAAAGTTGCCGTGCCGCAGGTCCGGAGACGACAACCCGGAAGGTCACTCAGCCGCCTGCGCCCGACCCGCGGCCTGGCGCTTCGCCAGCAACGCCCGCACCCCGAGCTCGTCGAACACGTCACCGCGATCGATAGATCGCTCAGCTTCAGCCAACCGTTGCTGCGCTGCGGGGTCCGCGAAGAGCTCGAGGGTCGCTTCCATCGACTCCAGATCGGCCGCCGCCATCAGGACGACGTACTCCCGCCCGTTCTTGGTGATCTGCACCCGCTCGTGAGTCGTCGCCACGCTGTCGGCGACCTCGGACAAATGCGTCTTGACCTGGGAGAGCGGCATCGTCGTCATAGGTCAGAATTGTAGGCTTATTGGTGTCATTCGGCTGGGTTTCCAGCTGGTGGTCGAACGCCTGTGGGCACAGTCACCCCGCCGCCAGGAAGGTCTGGCGTTGCACCCCGGTTACATCTACCGACGGCCCCCTGATCCATGCCCCGGGTACCACCCCTTCAGTCGCCAAGTGCGACCTTGTGCCGAGAGGCGCACTGGCAGAGGTCCGTCCCGTATTCGAAGGTCGCCTGGCACTCCTCGCCGGGCGGCCTTCGGCGTTTCCGGTGACAGTCGCCCGCCGGGGGCGGAGCTTGGCGAGCTCGCCGACCTGCCCGGTCAGGACTGGCGGTTGGCCGGAGTGAATCCGTAGGCATTCGGGTTGGTCTCGGCCCTGATGACGTGTGTCACAGCATTGATCAGGGCCAGGTGGGTGAACGCCTGCGGGAAGTTGCCGAGATGACGGCCGGTGTGCGGATCCAGTTCCTCCGCATACAGACCGAGAGTCGAGGCGTGGGCCAGCAGTCGCTCGCAGAGCGCATGGGCGCGCTGGATCTCGCCGATCTCCACCAGCGCCGACACGAGCCAGAACGAGCAGATCGTGAAGGTGCCCTCCTCCCCGGCGAGTCCGTCGTCGGTCTCCTCCACCCGGTAGCGCAGGACCAGTCCGGAATGCGTCAACTCGTCGGCGATCGCCAGCACGGTGGCCCGGATCCGGGGGTCGTCCGGCGGCAGAAATCGAACCAGGGGTGCCATCAACAACGAGGCGTCGAGCGCGTCGCTGCCGTAGCGCTGCACCAGGACGCCGCGCTTGTCGACACCGTTCGCCAGGATGTCGGCGTGGATCTCGTCGGCGATGCGTTGCCATTTGTCCGCTGTTTCGTGCGAGTCGTGCAGCCGGGCCAGCCGCACCCCACGGTCCAGGGCCACCCAGCACATGATCTTCGACGAGGTGAAGTGCTGCGGCTCACCGCGCACCTCCCACATGCCGCGGTCGGGCTTGCGCCAGTTCGCCGCCGCCTTCTCCACCTGGGCGGTGATGATCGGCCACAGCTCCTCCGGCAGTTGCTCGCGGGAGCGGGCGTGCAGGTAGATGGAGTCGAGAAGGGCCCCCCACACATCGTGCTGCTCCTGGTCGAAGGCGCCGTTCCCGACCCGGACGGGGCGGGCATCGTCGTAGCCGGTGAGGTGGTCCAGGACGAACTCGTCCAGCTGCCGCTCCCCGCCCACGCCGTACATGATCTGCAGCGTGTCCGGGTTCTCCCGGCAGACGTCGTGGATGAAGAAGAAGAAGTCGTTGGCCTCGCGGTCGAAGCCCAGCGTGTAGAGCCCCCACAGGGCGAACGTCGAGTCGCGGATCCAGGTGTAACGGTAGTCCCAGTTGCGTTCGCCGTGCGGCGTTTCGGGTAGCGAAGTGGTCGCCGCCGCGAGTAGCGCGCCGGTCGGTGCGTAGGACAGCCCTTTCAGCGCGAGCGCGGAGGACTGCAGGTAGACCCGCCACGGATGGTCGGGGAACGAACCCTGGGTCAGCCATTCGCGCCAGTACTCGCCGGTCCTCCACATCTGGTCCTCGGCCTGCTCCATCGTCGTCGGGCCGGGCAACTCGGAGAACGTCAGTGCTACGAAGTGGGAGTCACCGAGTGACATCTTGGTGCGGCCCATCGCCGCCCGGCCCTCCACCCCGATTCGCAGCGAACTGGTCAGGGTGAGGCTCGGCTGGCCGTCGCCCTTGGCGATCACCTGGGAGTAGCCCTCGTTCGGGTAGGTCCATGCTGCGGCGACCCTGGCGTAGTCGAAGACCGGCTCGCAGATCACCGAGAGGTCGACGGTGCCGTAGATGCACTTGATGGTGCGCAGCAGACAATGGGAGGCGTCCACATCGGTGGGGGAGCGACGGTGGGTCTTGGACCGCTGCTCGACGTTGTGCCACGGCCCGACCACCAGCGCATCGCGGATGATGAGCCACCCGGTCGGCGTCTGCCACGTGGTTTCCAACACCAGCGTGCCGGGAAGGTACCGCCGGGCCGCCGGAACCGTCACCCCGAACGGACCGACCCGGAAGGATCCGGCGGAGCGGTCGAGCAGCGCGGCGAACACGCTCGGCGAGTCGGGACGGGGCAGGCAGAACCACTCGACCGCGCCCGACGGTGCGATCAGGCAGTTCGTCTCGCAGTCGGAGAGGAACGCATAGTCGTTGATGTTGGGAAAATTGCCGGCGCCGAACTGGGGGGATCGCGCGGTGTCCGGTCCGGAGTCGGTCGCCGTGGAGGACAGCGCGACCGACGCCGTCTCGTCGACGGGGTCGGCCAGGTCGCCCGCCGGAATCTGCCCGTTGGTAGTCGGGCTGCCGATGGTCGCGGTCCGCTTTGTCGTCATCGGTTCATTCTTGCGCCCGGACTCGCGTTACGTACCGGCGGCCCTGCGCGGCGTACCAGCGGTGTTGCCCCGGTGCCGAATCGCGGTGTTACCCAGCAAGGCGTCAAGCCCGGGGCAGGATGCTGCCGGAGCGCGCGGCCGGGTTGCGTCCAGGTCGGTTGTCAAGTCTCACAGCTGCTCGGAACCCCATTGGACAGAAAATGGGGTCATGATCGATACAGATGTCCCAACCTGGGACGATCGGTACAAATGACAGATCACGTGGAGGAATCATGACCAACTACCTGTGGGCGGCCGCACATGAAGCGCGGGCAGAGCGGCGCGAGGCGAGCCGCGCTCGCCGGCGGCTGATCATCGAGCTGGCCGCGTTCACCTCGGTAGCGGACCGCGCGGAACTGGCCGGGCTGCTGGAGCGTCCGAACGAGGACCTGGACGAGGTCACCAGCGGATTGATCGGCGACCAGATCGTCGGCGGAACGCATCTGGCCACTTTCGCAGCCTGAGCGCGTCACCGGCAACGACTCCCGGTGGAACGGCCGGCCAAAGCCTGGAATCTGCCCTGCAGCGTCGCTCGGTCAGGCCCGTCTGGTGGAGCCCGCGAGCAGGTAACACTTCGGGTGTTGATCGGATCGGTCCCTTGACAGCCCAGTTGTGAGCGTTAACACTGTCGAGGCGGTGGAGTGACAGAGACCACAGCCGGGCGTGTTCCGACATTCGGCCTAGGTGACGGAATAGCCAGGCATTGAGTAACAGGCGGGCCTGGGGCCTCGAAAGTTGTCGCTCGGCAGCATCTTTGCGCGCAGGTGTGGTCGACACGGCGCGACCGGCAGCGGCCGGTCCTTTCATCGGCCATCCGTTACCTACCCGAAGGACGTCGAGAATGATCGTTCGTCGCTCAGCATTCATCGCCGCCGTGGCGGCAACCGTACTGGTCGCCGGATGCAGCACCGGCAAGACCACCTCGGCATCATCGGCGGGCGTCTCCAGCGCCGCCGGCTCCACGGCAGCCACGAGTGAGTCCTCGGCGGCGGCATCGTCGTCGAGCGCGGGCGCGTCGGAGACCGCATCTTCAACCTCCGGGTCATCGACCGAACCCGCCGCCAGTTCCTCGTCCGGCTCCTCGGAAACGGCCGGGTCGAGCGCGCCGCCCGCCTCGGGTGGTGCAGTTCCGCCCGCTATCGCAGCCGCCGGCGGCACGGAGAAGCTGAGCACGCCGCTGCCCAAGGGCGTCGAAGCCCAGTACGGCCCGATCTGCAAGGGCTCCGAACTGGGGATCGGCAAGATCGATCTGGCCAAGGACACCATCGGCTGGGCCCAGTCGGAGAAGGAAGCAAACCCGTTCCGGATCGCGTCGACCAAATCGCAGGTCGAAGAGGCGAAGAAGCGCGGGATCAAGCTGCTGACCACCAATGCCCAGTCCGATGCGCAGCAGGAGAACACGGACATCAAGGGAATGATCGACAAGGGCGCCAAGGCGATCATCTTCTCGCCGATCAACTCCACCGGTCTGGGTGATGCCATCGCGTACGCGAAATCGAAGAAGGTCGCGATGATCCCGGTCGACCGGAACATCACCGGCAGCAAGGGTTGCTCGCAGGTGGGACCGCAGTTGGGCTCCGATTTCGTGCAGCAGGGCCAGCGTGCGGCCGACGCGATCATCAAGGCCACCGCCGGTAAGGCGAAGTTGGCCATCCTGCTGGGGGCCACGGGCGTCAATGTCACCGATGACCGGACCGCCGGCTTCAAGGACGAGCTGAAGGCGAAGAACGCCTCCGGAATCGAGATCATCTTCGAGCAGACCGCCGACTTCACCCGGGAGAAGGGCAAGACCGTCACCGAGACCCTGCTGCAGGCGCATCCGGACCTCACCGCGATCTATGCCGAGAACGACGAGATGGGCCTCGGCGCCCTGGCGGCGCTCGACGACAAGGGGAAGTCCGGTATCGAGAAGGTCCACATCGTGTCGATCGACGGCACCAAGGGCGCGGTGCAGGCCATCGTCGACGGTAATTTCGACGCGGTCATCGAATCGAACCCGGCATACGGTCCGTCGGCGGAGGATGCGCTCAACGCCTACGTGAACGGTGACGGGGCTCCGGCTGTCACGATCACGACGGACAACCAGTACGACAAGAGCAACGCGCAGGCTGCGCTGGACTCAGGCACCGCCTACTGACGGACCGCTGACACGATAAATTGCGAGAGGGCAGCGGCCCGACAGTCCGACGGCAGTCGATCGAGCGGGGATACCCATACACCGTGAGCAGCGCAACAACAGAGCCGACCGCAAACTCGCCGCTGCCGGATTCCGGGGCGATGCTGTCGGTACGCGGGGCGACCAAGAGGTTCGGCGGAGCGACCGCCCTGTCGGGGGTGGACATCGACCTCTTCCCCGGTGAGGTGCACGCCCTCGTCGGTGAGAACGGTGCCGGCAAATCGACGCTGATCAAGCTGATGACCGGCGTCTACCAGTCGGACGCGGGGGAGGTACGGCACCGGGGTGAGGTTGTCCATTTCCCCTCACCCCGGGAGGCCCAGCTGGCCGGTATCCAGACGATTTACCAGGAAGTGCATCTGGCGCCCCAACTGTCGATCGCCCGCAACGTCTTCCTGGGCCGGGAGCGCACCCGGTTCGGCGCACTGGATCTGCGCCGGATGAATCGGGAAGCTGCCGAACTACTGGACCGCTACGGCATCGTCGCTGACGTGCGGCGGCCGCTCGGGGAATTGGGGCTCGGCATCCAGCAGATGGTTGCCGTCGCGAGAGCGGTGTCCACGGACGCGTCGGTGGTCATCATGGACGAGCCCACTTCGTCACTGGAACCGCGCGAGGTGGACAAGCTGCTCGAGGTGGTCGGCCTGCTGCGGCAACAGGGCGTCGCGGTGGTGTACGTCTCGCACAAGCTGGATGAGGTGTTCCGGGCCTGCGACAAGATCACCGTGCTCCGCGACGGCCGGCTGGTGTGGACCGGCGCGACGCGGGAAACCACCCGGCGGCAACTGATCTCGAGAATGCTCGGCCGGGAGGCCAGCGACCTGGAGAGCGGGTTACGGACCCAGCTCGGCAACCGGCGCCCGCCCGCCGACCAACCGCCGGTGCTGACCGCGGCCCACCTGCAGCGGCGGTTCGTGCTGGAGGACATCTCGGTCGTCGTGCGTCCCGGCGAGGTCGTCGGTCTGGCCGGGCTGCTGGGTTCCGGCCGCAGCGAGACGGTGAAGGCCATCTTCGGTGCCCTGCCGCTGGATTCCGGGACGGTGACGGTCGCCGGCCACCCACTCACCCGTGCGACGCCGGCCTCCAGGATTCGGGCCGGGGTCGGCATGCTGCCCGAGGATCGGAAGGCCGAGGGTCTGATTCCGGAGCTCTCCATCCGTGACAACATCGGCCTGGCCGCGCTTCCGCATTTTTCGGTCGCCGGATTCGTCTCGCGTCGCAAACAGGGCGAAATCGTCGAGGTCTTCATGAAACGCCTGCGGATCAAGGCATCCGGACCGGACCAGAAGGTTGCCGAACTGTCGGGCGGCAATCAGCAGAAGGTGTTGCTGGCCCGGATGTTGTGCCTGAACCCGAAGGTGTTGCTCCTCGACGAACCCACCCGCGGGATCGACGTCGGCGCGAAAGCCGAGGTGCAGACGCTGATCTCGGAACTGGCGGAGAAGGGCCTCGGGGTGGTGCTGATCTCGTCGGAACTGGAGGAGGTCGTCGAGGGGTCCGACTCGGTGCTGGTGCTGCGCGACGGCGCCTGCCTGGGATCGCTGTTCGGGGACGACATCTCGGAGGACGCCATCATGAACATGATCGCCGGCGCCGCCGAGCAGGAGATGGTGGCCGACGAAACGCAGGCGGTGGCGCAATGAGCAGCGTGAGCACCGCGGCCACCAACGAGTCTGCGGATGTCCCTCCGGACGGGCCGTCGGGTGAGCGTCCGGATCAGCGCAGGCTGCGGCCCGGCCAGGGCTGGGCGAGGTTTCTGCGGGAACACGGGGTCTATGTCGCACTCGGACTTCTGGTGCTCTACAACGTCCTGTTCACCGCGCACTTCAACAACGTGGCCACCATCCAGCTGCTGTTCGCCCAACTGCCACCGGTGCTGTTGGTCTCCCTCGGGATGGCCATGGTGATCGGAACCGGCGGGATCGACCTGTCGGTCGGCGCCACCATGGCGATCGCCAGTGCGGTGATGGCGAAGCTCGTTGCGCCCGCTTCCGCAAACGGTTTGGCCCAGCCCATCTTCCTGGCCATCACGTTGGGGATCGGGGCCGGTCTCGTCGTCGGGGTCTTCAACGGCGTCGTCGTCGCGGTCGCAAAGGTGCAGCCGATCGTCGCCACGTTGAGCCTGCTGGTCGCCGGCCGGGGCATCGCACTGGTGATCACCGGCGGCGCGCTGGTCGAACTGTTCGTGCCATTCCTGAAGGTGATCCGCCAAGGTCAGCTCTTCGGCATTCCCTATGTCATGTGGGTGGCCGCGATCCTGACGGTTGCAGTGGCGGTGGTGGTCCGCCGGACCACGTTCGGTTATCGACTGGTCGCCATCGGCGGGAACCTGCGGGCCAGCGTGCTCGCCGGGATCCCGGTACGCCGCACCCTGATCACCGTCTATGCCATCAGCGGTGTGCTCGCGGCCATCGCGGGCGAGATCGCCACCGCCCGGCTCCGGGCCAGCGACCCCTCGTACATCGGACTGCTCGTCGAATTGGCGGCGATCACCGCGGTCGTCGTCGGCGGGACCCCGCTCTCGGGCGGGCGCGTCCGGATCGTCGGGACGGTGGCGGGCGTCGTCCTCATGCAGATGCTCGCGACAACCCTGGTGGCGCACAACATCCCGAACTCGGTATCGCAGATCGTGGAGGGTGTCATCATCGTCGCCGCCGTCTACATCCAGCGGGTCGCCAGGAGTTCGGCGTGACCGCGGTGCCGACCGTGCCGCCGACCGTGCCGCCGACGGGGCAGCCGGTGCACCTGATCCCGGCGGCCGAGCACGGTTCCTCCGCGCGGGCCGCCCGCGCCAGAGCCCTGACCTCGCTGATCTCGCGCAACGGCGCGGTCGCCGTGTTGATCCTGGTGATGATCGTGGGCAGCGCCACCGTCCCGACGTTCGGCACGGCGGACAACCTGCGCAACACGGCACTGGCCGCGTCGTTCCTGGCGATCATCGCGGCCGGCATGACGTTCGTGATCATCAGCGGCGGCATCGACCTGTCCGTCGGCTCCGTCTACGCACTCGCGGTCATCCTGTCGGCCGAGATGTCGAAGTACGGGTCGGTCGCTGCCATCGTCGTTCCGATCCTGGCCTGCGTGCTGGTCGGGCTGGTACAGGGGTTCGTGATCGCCCGGCTCGGCCTGCCACCGTTCATCGTCACCCTGGCCGGGCTGACCGGTATCCGGGGGCTGGTCTTCTTCATCACCAACGAGGGCAACGACCATCCGTCGGTCCCGGGCAGCCAGTTCTTCGAAACCCTGGGTACCGGAAGCCTTCTCACCATCGGCAACCCGGTCTGGATCACGCTGATCGTGTTCGCCGTCGGCTGGTGGGTGCTCAACCGCACCGCGTTCGGTCAGGCCGTCCAGGCGGTCGGCGGCAACGACACCGCCGCCGGCCTGATGGGCCTGCCGGTGCGCCGGGTCAAAATGACCGTCTACGCCATCAGCGGCTTCACCGTCGGTGTCTCCGGTGTGCTGTCCACCGCGCTGTCCGGCGGCGGGCAGGAGGCCAGGGTCGGCAACGCCTACGAACTGTCGGCGATCGCGGCGGTCGTCATCGGCGGCACGCTGCTCGCCGGCGGCGTCGGTTCGATCGTCGGCACGCTCGCCGGCATCACCCTGCTCTACGTCATCCAGAACCTGATCGTCCAGGGCTTCAACCTGAACAGCTACGTCCAGCAGGTGGTCAGCGGCTTCTTCCTGCTGATCGTGGTGGTGCTGCAGGCTGTGCTCTCCCGGCGCTCAGCCTCGGGCTAGCCGGGTCGGTCGCCGGCCCCCGTCGAAGCCGACCTGAGCAACGGGCGGGAGCTCAGGACGGCCCCGGCCACCGCCAGCAGCAGGGCCGGCACCACTGCCGGGCCCGGGTGGGTGAACTCGATGGCGAGCACGATCGCGCACAGCGGGGCCCGTTGTGTCGTGGCGAGTACCGCCGCGGCCCCGACGAGTGCGAAGGCGCCTGCCGGAGCCACCTGCAGACCGAGCGCCCGTTCGGCAACAGAAAAGCCGATGCCGCACAGGGCCCCCAGCAGGGCGCCGGTCGCCAGGGCTGGCGTCAGCAGTCCGCCGCTCGCGCCACTGGCCAGACAGGCGGCTGTGGCGATGGGTTTGAGGAGCAGTAGCGCGGCGAGCAGGCCGACTCCCATGGAACCCTCGGGCGGGGTGCCATCGAACGTCAGCTGGGTCAGGCCCTTACCGTTGCCGAGGACCTGCGGGAAGTACACCGACAGGCCACCGACGGCTGCGAACGCCACCGTCGTGGCGACCGGAATCTGCCAGCCGACCGAGCTGGGTGCCACGCTGCGCGCCCGGTCCATCAGGCGGAGGAAACCGACACCGAGCGCACCGGCCACCGGACCGAGCAGCAAAGCGAACACACAGAGCCCGACGAGAGCCTGGGCCGGCAGCGACCCCAGGCGGAACGAATAGGTCGGATTCGTCGAGAGAACCGGCCAGGCAACAACAGTGGCGACCCCGGACGCGACAAGTGCCAGCACCGCATCCCGCATCGCGGCCGAGCGGAGCAGGATCTCCAGGGCGAACAACGCGCCACCGATCGGCACGTTGTAGACAGCGGCCAGCCCGGCTCCGGCGCCGCAGGCGATCATCGTGCGGCGCTGATCGTGCGGCAGTCGGATCCGGCCCGCCATCCAGCCCGCCAGCGCGGCACCCAACTGTCGGGGTGCGCCCTCGCGGCCCAGTGAGGCCCCGCAGCCGACCGCGGTGATCTGGAGAGCCGCGTCGGCAGCGGTGATGCCGACAGCCAGGCCGGCAGTCCGGCTGGGGGATGCTGCCTCGGGCGGCCGTTCTCGATTGCTGGGGTCGGGGGTCGCGGCCGAGCCGAGGGCGGAGATCTCCTGACCGACGGTCGGCGGCCTTCCCCGACTACGCAGTGCCCACCACCCGAGCCCGACAGCGAGCCCGCCAACGGTCAGCGCCCCGACCCGCCGGGCTGGCGAAGCCCGGATGACCCCGACCAGGAACGTGTCCTCGGGGTGGCCGAAGGCCAGATGCTGAACGAGGTGGAGGAGTTCGGTCAGCAGCACGCCGCCGAGGCCGGCCGCAACACCGACCAGAGCAGCGGTGGCAATCATCCAGACGTACGTCCGGCGGGCTTTCAAAGACCGACCTCGCCGACTCGTCCGCCGCCACTTTTCCTGGCGGCGGCGGCCGCCACCAGATCGTGGCAGATCGGCCCTCCGACCCGGGTCGTCGGATTCACCACCCGGGACTCTGGGCAGTGCATCTTGCGGCTGCGGAGCCGGGCCATCGCAAGACCCGCTGAGCAGCCTGACCTGAACGGGTGAAATTTCGACGGCTCGGCATGACGATCAGAGCAACTCGGCGGTCCGGACCTGGAAGATGGCGCCCTGCTGGCAGTAGCTCACCAGATCGGTTCGGGTGACGCCGGTCAGCCGCAGCATCGCCCCGGCCCGCACGAGCGACGATCCGCCGCCACGCAGGTTGTAGACCTTGCCGGTGGCCCGGTCCGTCATCACCAGACACCCACGCTCCACGCCTTCCTCCACGGTTCCGGTGAGTGTCAGGGGTTTACCCGCAGGTCCAGGACCGGTGAGCAGTGAACGGGCAGTGGTGACGGCCGCCGACGGCTTCGGGGCCCTGGTGGTCGGCGCCGGGAGAGGATCTTTCCGGCCGGGAGTAGTCGAGGGCGTCACCGCAGCATCCTTCGTGTTCGATCCGGGCAGGGCGGAGGTAGCCGGGGAACTGACGGACGCGGTCCGAACCGGCAGTGCGAGGCTTGAACTCAACCCGGACGGCCCAGTGTCCGGACTGCCGGCCGACGGCGTAACGCGGGTCTCCGTCGAAGAAGTTTGGCCGGAGGTGTTGCACCCCACCAAAGCGACCGACAGGATGACGCACAGGCCGATCACACGAACACGGAACATGCGTCCTCCTGGACCATTGTCCCCGACTCGTCCATCGGCCGGCTCGGCCCCATCGTCGCTTTGCGAAGTAATCATGGAGCCCTCGCCTCGGATCAGTCCCTCAGGTCTACCGGTCGCCGGCTGAAAAGACATGCCGCGGTCGGGGGTTGCCTGCCGTCCGGTCCAGGCGAAGGCCCCGGCCTTACGACGCAAACCCCCCATCTGGAGGTTGCATGTCATCATCACGGCTCCGCACGCGGGGACGGCCGTTGGCCGTACTCGCGGTTGCCGGAGCGTTGGTCCTGGGAGCGATTCCCGCCGGCGCCGCCCCGCCATCCGGTTCGGCATCCGGTGGCCGAGTGCTTGCCGGTGCCAGCCAGTCGGCGCCCGCCAAGGCGCAGGCCGGCAAGGTCTCCCGCACCTACGCCCCCGGCAAGTACATCGTCATGCTCAAGAAGGCGCCGATCGCCTCGTACACGGGCGGGACGGCGAGTATCCCGGCCACGCGACCGCTGGCCGGGCGAAAGGTGCAGGTCGCAAGCGTCGCGGCCCAGCAGTACCGCGCGGTGTTGCGGAAGGACCAGTCCGAGGTGGCCGCCAAGGCCGGCGTCCGGAGCAAGCAGAACTACACGGTTGCCCTGAACGGCTTCACCGCAACGCTGACCGCCAAGCAGGCTGCTGCCCTGGCCGCGGATCCGAAGGTGCTGGCCGTCTCCAAGGACGCGGTCCGACATCCGACGGATAATCGCATCGACTACGACTTCTGGCATCTGGCGGGGCTCAACGGCGTCTGGAGCAAGGTCGGCGGCATTTCGAACGCGGGGAAGGGCGTCGTGGTAGGGGATCTGGACACCGGCATCTGGCCCGAGTCGAAGTCCTTTGCCGGGGCCAAGCTCGGCAGCGCGCCTGATCCGGCCAATCCTGTGAAGGCATATCGTCAGGGATCCGACATCGTGATGCACAAGGCCGACGGGCAGACGTTCACCGGCACCTGCCAGGCGGGCCCGTCCTTCCCCGCATCCACCTGCAACACGAAGATCATCAGCGCCCGCTACTACGGAGACAATTTCCTCGCCTCCCTTGCCAAGCCGAGCGACATCAGTCCGTTCGAATATCTGTCGCCGCGGGACGGGGACGGCCACGGCTCACACACCGCGTCGACGGCTGCGGGCAACAACCGGGTCCACGCGGTCGTCGAGGGCAACGACTTCGGCTTCATCTCGGGAGTCGCTCCGGCGGCTTCCATCGCCGTCTACAAGGTGTGCTGGCAAGCCGCCGACACCACCCAGTCGGGCTGCTTCAATTCCGACATGATCCAGGCGATCGACCAGGCCGTGGCCGACGGCGTCGACGTGATCAACTTCTCCATCGGCGGTAGCACCGAGAGCGGGGCCACCGACCCGGTCGAGATTGCCTTCCTGTCCGCGGCCTCGGCGGGCATCTTCGTGTCGGCCTCGGCCGGTAACAGCGGTCCGGGCGCCTCTACCTTGGACCACCCCAGTCCCTGGTTGACCACGGTCGCGGCGAGCACCATGCAGCCCCGGGAGGGATCCGTCATCCTGGGCAACGGACGAAAATTCGTCGGCAATTCGACGACCGTACACACCCCGATCGGTCCGAAACCGTTTGTGGCAGGGGTGATCAGTGGCCTGGCTGCCGCCCCGTCAGCCGACGCGGCACGCTGCTTCACCGGCACCCTCGACCCGGCGAAGGTGACCGGGAAGATCGTCGAATGTGACCGCGGTGGCAACACCCGGGTCGAAAAGTCGGCAGAGGTGAAGCGGGCCGGTGGAGTCGGCATGGTCATGGTGAACCTCACGGACAACAGCGTCAACGGCGACCTGCACTCGGTCCCCACCGTGCACATCAACGTGCCGGGTGGGCTGGTGGTCAAGGCCTATGCGCAGACTGCCGGGGCCACCGTCACCCTGGTTCCGGGCAACATCACCGGCGTCACGACGCCGTTCCCTCAGGTCGCCGGGTTCTCTTCTCGCGGCCCGTCGCAGTCGTCCAACGGCAACCTGCTCAAGCCGGACATCGCGGCACCAGGCGTCGACATCCTCGCCGCTGTCGCGCCGCCCAGCAACAGCGGCCGGAAGTTCGACTTCATCTCCGGCACCTCGATGGCAGCGCCGCACATTGCCGGCCTGGCCGCGCTCTACAAGGCGGTCCGTCCGGGCTGGAGTCCGATGGCAATCAAGTCGGCCATCATGACGACCGCACGCAGCCTGGTCAATGCCGATGGGTCGACCAGCACCGACCTGTTCGCCCAGGGCGCCGGCAACGCTGAACCGGGCCGGATGTTCAGCCCGGGTCTGATCTACCCCGCGGGTGACCGAGATTGGCTCGGTTATCTCGAAGGGCTGGGAATCGACACCGGGACCGGTGTTCCGGCGATCGATGCCAGCAACTACAACCAAGCGTCGTTCGCCGACTCCGCGGTCGTCGGGAAGACGACCCTGACCCGCAGGGTGATGTCCGTCTCTGCAGGCCTGTACGTCGCCAGCGCGTCGGTGCCGGGCTACCGCGTCACGGTGTCGCCGTCGATCCTGTTCTTCGACCGCGCGGGATTGACCAAGCAGTTCAGGGTCACTTTCACCCGCACCACGGCTCCGCTCGGTGACTACGCGATGGGCTTCCTGACCTGGAAGGGTGCGCACGTATCCGTGCGCTCGCCGGTCGTCCTCCAGGCTCTCGCCGTCAAGAACACCCTGCCGGTGGTGACCATCACCGGGGCGTCAGGTAGCCGGACCTGGCCGGTTGTCGCCGGAGTGACCGGGCCGTTCCCGATCAAGAAGTTCGGCTTGGCTGCGCCTGCCCAGACCGCCGGATCCATCGCCGCCGACGGGTCTGACCAGTACACGGTCGTGGTCAAGCCGGGTACCAAGTTGGCCAGGTTTGCCACGTTCGTGGCCAACGACAACAACGGCGCAGACATCGACCTGTCGGTGAGCTTCGGGACCGGCGCCGGTGCGGTCGTCGTCGGCACCTCGGGCAGTGCCAGCGCACGGGAGACCGTCGATCTGAAGGATCCCCCGCCGGGCACCTATGTGGCGACCGTCAACGGCTTCTCCAATGCCCCCGGTTCCACTGCGACGGCTTACTTGTTCCGGTCCTACCAGGTCGGTGTGGGCGGGGTCGGCAATTTCACCGTCACCCCGGCCAACAGCACCGTCGTCGCCGGTCAGACGGTCAATGTCACGGCATCGGCCAGCGGGCTCGATCCGAACATCAACTACCTCGGCTGGATCGAGTTCATCGACGGCTCAGGCTCCACCTTCGTCGCGAACCCGGGCAAGTGATCTGGCTCACCAGTGAGGGGCCCGCTGCCGGACTGACCCCCCGGTAGCGGCATTGTTTGAAGGAAGGGGCGGGACAAGCCACGGCTGTCCCGCCCCTTCCGCTTGGCCGCTTGCTCCTGCCGGCGTGGCGGTGAGTTACTTCGTGCGCGCGGTGGGCCGGCGGGCCCGCTCGGCGCTGGTGGGGCGGGTGAGTCAGACTTCGTCCGCGCAGTGCCCTTACCTCCGGCGGGCTCCGGGCGCTTGCGGCGCGGATCAACTTCGCCTGCGCGGCGCCTTACCTACCGGCTCGGCGCCCTCATCCCCGCGCAGGGCCTTCGGGCCCCGGCCCAGTGCTCGGGCGGCTTGGCCCGCGACGCACTACAGGGCGGCTACCCGAAGGTAGCCGCCCTGTAGGTGGACAATCCGAGACCTCAGCGGCCTTGGGTCATCGCAGGTCAGACGACGGTGACGCCGGTTGCCTGCGGGCCCTTGGCGCCCTGGGCGACCGTGTAGGTCACCTTCTGGTTCTCCTCGAGCGAGCGGTAGCCGCCCGACTGGATCTCCGAGTAGTGGACGAAGACGTCCGGTCCATCGCCCTCGGGGGTGATGAAGCCGAAGCCTTTTTCGGCGTTGAACCACTTGACTGTGCCCTGTGCCATGTTTCTCTCCTAGCATGAATCCGAAACAGAAAGACGTGGATCGTCTCTCCGGGTTCGTCGACGAGTGCGACATTCCGGATGCAATATCCGAGAAGGCCCCTGGAACGGCAACGATGTCCTGGGACCGCGATGACACGAACTCAAGAACTGAAACCGGATCCAGTATCCCACGGTTCGGTCGTCGTTGTACACCGTAGAGCCAATCGACCGCGGATCTACCCGTTCGGATCAACCGGCCGGCGGTTTGTCAGGAGCGAATCCGGCCGCCAGGTCCCCCACCAGACGGCCTGAACCGAGGAACCGAGTCGATCACCGACGCCCGCCGTCGAGAATGGATGTGCTGATGGCCTGGTGGGATTTGCGGAAGTTGGTGCCGACGGTCGGTCCGGAGCGACGGCTCGCCCGGCTGGGCGTCCGGCCCGACCTGTTACGGGCGGCCGCCGGGATGGTGTCCGACGAACGCTCCGATGCGCAGGTGAAACGGCTGGAGTCGGACCTGGGGGCGGACGAGTCCGTCATATCCGTGGTGGAGGGGCGCTGCGGCGGCCAACTCGGCCTGCTGGCGCTGACCACCGACCGCATTCTGTTCCGCCCGCACGGTGGCATCGGCGCCGGCGCCGAGCACCCACTGGGCTCGATCCGACGGGTGACATCCGCACTCCACCCGATGACGAGTGCACTGCTGGTGGAGTTGACCGACGGAACAGTGACGGTGGACAAGGTTCTCGGCCGGCAGGCCGTCGAATTCGCCGCGGCGGTCCGCGACCAGCAGATCAACCCCGGTCCGGTGAAGATCCAGGACCCCCTCGATGCGCTCATGGATCTGCGGGCACTCCGGGACGCCGGCCTGATGACACCCGAGGAATTCGAGGCTCGCAAGGCCAGGTTGACCGATCAGATCTGACGGTTCAGTGACCGCAGGGAGCTGGCGGGAGTGGCCGGGTTGTTCCCGCCTGTGGCACGTGCGGTCGGGCACCTCCGCCCGGCCGCCTCGGTGGTCATCAGGTGGCGGGCGACCGCGGCAACTATCCTCGAAGTGCGATGAGTGAAACCCCGGGCCAGATGACGAGCCCGCAGTCCCCGGCCGCTCCACCCTCGTCATCGGAGCAGGCGGGCGCTCCAGAGGGCGGGCGAAGAAGACCGCGGCGCCGGCGGCCCGCCCGCCGACGGCCCCCCGCCGATGCTGTGGGCTCGCAATTGCCCATCAGTCAGATCGCAGCCGCGGGGTCACACTGGCCCGGCCCCGCCGTGGAGCCGGACGTCGCACCGACGCCCCCGATCGCCGATCTTGCGGCCCGGCTTGGCGGCCTGACCGTCAACGACGAACGAAACCTGGGACGGCGGCTCGAAAGCCTGCGCGGGATCAGCGATCCGGGCAAACGGGAAGCAGCCGCCGCGAAGCTTGGTCACCAGATCGGGGCCGCCGAGCAGAAGGTCGCCAGGCGACGGTCCAGTGTGCCGGTGATCACCTTGCCGGCCGACCTGCCGGTTGCGGACCGGGCCGACGATCTGGCGGCCGCGATCGAGGCCAATCAGGTAGTGATCGTCGCCGGCGAGACCGGCTCCGGTAAATCCACCCAGCTGCCCAAGATCTGCCTGCGACTCGGCCGCGGCGTGCGGGGCATGATCGGCCACACCCAGCCCCGCCGGATCGCCGCCCGGGCACTGGCCGAGCGCATCGCGGAGGAAACCGGCACCGACCTGGGCGGCCCCATCGGCTACACCATCCGATTCGGTGACCACACCGGCCCGAACACACTGGTGAAACTCATGACCGACGGCATTCTGCTGGCCGAGATCGGCCGGGACCGCCTGCTGACCGCGTACGACACCATCATTCTCGACGAGGCCCACGAGCGGAGTCTCAACATCGATTTCCTGCTCGGCTATCTCGTCCAACTGCTGCCGCAGCGACCGGACCTCAAGCTGATCATCACCTCGGCCACCATCGACCCGCAGCGGTTCTCCCGGCATTTCGGCGATGCCCCCGTGGTCGAGGTGTCCGGGCGTACCTACCCGGTCGAAATCCGTTACCGCCCCTACGGTCTGCCCGAGCTGGACGACGACGAGGACGACCAGGAGCCGGCGACCCGAAGGACGACCGGGGTACCGGCGACCGCGGACCAGGGCCGGGATCTCGCCCAGGCGATCTGCGAAGCCACCGACGAACTGGCCGCCGCAGGCGACGGAGATATCCTTATTTTCCTCTCCGGCGAACGGGAGATCACCGACACCGCAGAGGTTCTGCGCGGCCATCTGGCCGGCCGGCCGGGCGTGACTGAGGTACTGCCGCTTTACGGCCGGCTCTCGGCGGCCGACCAGCACAGGGTGTTCTCTGCGCACAGCGGCCGGCGCATCGTCCTGTCGACGAACGTCGCGGAGACCTCGCTGACGGTTCCCGGGATCCGTTACGTCATCGACCCCGGCATGGCCAGGATCTCCAGATATTCCTCGCGGACGAAAGTGCAACGGCTGCCGATCGAAGCGATATCGCAGGCTTCGGCCGGGCAGCGCGCCGGGCGTTGTGGGCGGGTGGCGGACGGTATCTGCATCCGGCTGTATTCCGAGGACGATTTCGCCGGCCGGCCGACGTTCACCGATCCGGAGATCTCCCGCACCTCGCTGGCCTCGGTGATCCTGCAAATGGCGGCGCTCGATCTCGGGGAGATAGCGTCGTTCCCGTTCCTCGACCCGCCGGACAGCCGCCAGATCACCGACGGTGTGACGGTTCTGGGCGAGTTGGGTGCTCTGGAGAAGACCGACGACGGGCGCGTCCGGTTGACGCAGACCGGTCGGTCGCTGGCCGCCTTGCCACTGGATCCCCGGCTGGCCCGGATGATCGTGGAGGGTGACCGGCTTTCCTGTCTGGCAGATGTGCTGGTGATCGTCGCTGCCCTGGCGATCCAGGACGTCCGCGAACATCCGCTGGAGGATCGCGACCGGGCAACCGCGTCGCACGCCAGGTTCGTCGACCCGAAATCGGACTTCCTGGCGATCGTCAATCTCTGGCAGTACCTGGCGGACCAGGCAAAAAGTCTGTCCGGCAACGCATTCCGACGAATGTGCCGGGCAGAGTACCTGCACTACCTGCGGATCCGGGAATGGCAGGATCTGCACGGACAGCTCAGCCAGATCGCCAGAGGCCTCAAGCTGGACGTCACCGGCAGCGCCCGCCTGCCCGCCGACAAGCCGGCCACCGACTCCCCCGCCGAGCCGGCCCCGCAGCGGGCGACGCAGCAGGGCAAAGGTTCTCAGGTGACGGCGGTCGATTCCGAACGCATTCACACCGCGCTGCTCGCCGGGCTGTTGTCGCACATCGGGCTGCGATTGGAACCCGGGCGCGAGTACCAGGGAACCCGGGGAACGAAATTCGTCATCTGGCCGGGCTCGGCTTTGGCGAAGGCGCTACCGCGGCTGGTGGTGGCCGCCGAACTGGTCGAGACGTCGCGGCTCTGGGGGCGGGTGGCGGCCGGGGTCGATCCGTTGTGGGTCGAGAAGGTCGGAGGAGACCTGCTGCGGCGCAGCTACTCCGAACCGCGCTGGGATGCCAGGCGGGGGAGTGTGACGGCGACCGAGAAGGTCACCCTGCTCGGCGTTACGCTGGTGGGCGCGCGGTCCATCCAGTACGACGGCATCGACCCTGTCCTGTCCAGAGAGCTCTTCATCAGACATGCGCTGGTGGAGGCCGATTGGGAGACCCGGCACGCCTTCTTCGCCGCCAACCTGGCTGCGCTGGACGAGGTGGCCGAGCAGGAGGACCGGGTCCGGCGGCGTGATCTGGTGGTGGACGACGAAACGCTGTACCGAATGTATGACGACCGGATCCCGGCTATCGTCACCTCCGCGCGGCACTTCGATGCCTGGTGGCGCAAGGCTTCCCGGGCGGAGCCGGCCCTGCTGAGCTTCACCCCCGCCATGCTGATGGCTGCCGGCGCACAGGAGGTGGATCCGGCAGACTACCCGGACAGCTTCACCTCGGGCGCGGTCGAGTTACCTCTGGACTATGTCTTCCAACCCGGCCGCAGCGACGACGGTGTCACCGTCACCATTCCGCTGGAGGTGCTCGCCAGGGTCGACCCCGCTGCCTTCGAGGCCCAGATCCCCGGCCTGCGGACGGATCTCGCAGTTGCGCTGATCCGATCTCTGCCGAAGACCCTGCGCCGCAACTTCGTTCCGGTACCCGACTTCGCCCGTGCCGCGTTGGCCGCTATGCCGCCGGGCGAGATGTCATCGCTGGCAGGTGGATTGGCCGCCCGCCTGACGGCGATGACCGGGATTGTGCTCTCCACCAACGACTTCGACCTCGAGAAGGTCCCGGATCACCTGCGGATGAGCTTCAAGATCGTCGACGGGTCCGGCCGGGCAGTTGCCTCCGGCAAGGATCTGCCAGCGCTGCAGGAGGCGCTGCGGGCTGATACCCGCAAGGCGGTGGCGAAGGCCTCCGGCACGGTGGAAAGGACAGGTTTCGCCGGGTTCCCCCCGGAGGGGATCGCGCGGACCGTCGACAGCATCGTTGCCGGACATGAGGTCCGGGGATTTCCGGCCCTCGTGGACGAGGGAAAGACCGTCGGCATCACCGTCTTCACCTCGGCGCAGGACCAGGCCCGGGCAATGCGCGCAGGAACGATCCGATTGCTGGCGCTGCACGCCAAGAACCCGTTGGCGGCGGTCCGCAGCGGGCTCTCCCGGGAGCAGATGTTGACCCTGACCGTTAATCCGCATGGGAGTGTGGCCGGTCTGCTGGCCGATGCAACCGATACGGCCATCGACGCGCTGCTCGACTGGGCGGGTGGTCCCGCCTTCACGCCCATCGGCTTTGCGGCGCTGACAGCGAAGATCGCCCCGCAGCTCGATCGGGCCACTCTGGACATCGTCCGGGCCGCGGCGGCCGCCCTGGCGGAGGCGGTGTCGGCCGAGCGGGCGATCAATGCCATCAACGGAACGACTCTGGCGGCGCAGATCGCCGATCTGCGCCGCGAGCTCGGCGATCTGGTCCGTCCCGGCTTCCTCGCCGGGAGCACTGCCGCGCATCTGCCCGATGTCACCCGATACCTGCAGGCGTTGACCATTCGCGCCGGCCGGATCCGGGAGAATCCCGATCGCGACCGGCAACGGATGACCGAGATTGCCGAACTGTCGTCGGAGATCGAATCGGCGATCGCCGCGCTCCGGCCGGAGCGACAGATTGACCCCGACGTCGCGGGGCTGCGCCGACTGCTCGGCGAATATCGCATCGCCCTGTTCGCCCAGCCGATGCGGACCACGGTCCCGGTGTCGGCGAAGCGGATCAGGGCCGCGATCGGCGCCCTGCAGAACTGAGGCCCAGCAGAACCCGGCGGTAGAGCGACCGGCGGCCTACGGCGCGGGCGGCACATCCCGAGCGACCGGCGGCACTACGGGCGGAGCCGGCGGCACATCAACGGGCACGTCGAACGGAGGCTGTGCAGGTGGCTTCGGAGCCGCGTGGTCACCGGCGATCTTGTCGATGAAACCGGAGAGTTTCCCCTCGACCCCGTCGACCTTGTCGTGACCGATCCTGTCGCCGACGAGGTCGCCGACCTTACCCAGGCCCGCCTTGATCTTGTCGGAATTCTCGGCGACCAGACTCTCCGCCTTGTCCCGCAATTCACCGAAATCAACCATTGCGTGCCACCCTCCGTCATCCGCCGACCAGCGGCCGGCCTCGCCCCCACCGTAGTTGACCTGCAGCACCAGCTGGGCAACCCTGAGCGGGTGAGCCATCTCGACCTGGCAGGTATCAGCTATTCGCTGCCCGACGGCCGGCCGCTGCTCGCTGACGTGACGTTCCGACTCGGCCAGGGCACGGTCACCGCGGTGATCGGGCCCAACGGCACCGGCAAGACGACCCTGCTGCGAATCATCACCGGCGAGGTGGAGGCCGAGGACGGCGCCGTGACCCGGTCGGGCCGGCTCGGCGTGATGCCGCAATTCATCGGTCAGGTCATCGGCTCGGCGCCACGCCCCGCCATCGGCTCGGGCATCGAATCGGGGCTTGGGGAATCCTCCGTCCGGGACCTGCTGCTGTCGGTCGGCCCGGCGCCGATCCGGGCGGCCGCCGCCGACCTCGACGCCGCGGAACTCGCGATGATGGAACTCGACGGCGGCCCCGACGACGACAGGCACGCGATGCGGTACGCGCAGGCGCTGGCCGACTGGGCCGACATCGACGGCTATGACCAGGAAACAGCCTTCGACAAAGCATGCGTTGCAGCGCTTGGGATTTCCTACGACCGGGCCAAGTACCGATCGGTGACGAGCCTGTCCGGTGGCGAGCAGAAGCGGTTGGTCCTGGAGTTCCTGCTGGCCGGGCCGGACGAGCTGCTGCTGCTCGACGAACCCGACAACTACCTGGACGTCCCCGGCAAGGTGTGGCTCGAGGGCCGGCTCGCCGAGACGACGAAGGCGGTGCTGCTGGTCAGTCATGACCGGGAGCTGCTGGCGAATGCGGCCGACCGAATCGTGACCCTGGAGCCGGGGGCGGCCGGCGCCGTCTCGTGGGTGCACGGCGGATCATTCGCCACCTACCAACAGGCCAGGGCCGACCGGAACTCGAGGCTCGAGGAGCTTCGCCGGCGCTGGGACGAAGAGGACGCCAAGCTCAGGGCGCCGGTGCTCATGTACAAGACCAAGGCCACCTTCAACGACGGTCTGGCCTCCCGCTAGCGGCCAAGACCCGGTTGGCGAAGTTCGTAGAGGCCGGCCCGCCGCAGGCCATCCCGTTGACGCAGAAGGTCACCATGCGTCTGACCGGGGGCCGCACCGCGAAGCGCGCAGTGGTCTGCTTACAGCTGGAACTCACCGGGCTGATGGAGCCGTTCGACCTCGAGGTGTTCTTCGGCGAACGGTTGGCCGTGCTCGGTGCCAACGGCTCCGGCAGGTCGCACTTCCTGCGGCTACTGGCCGCGGGCGGCAGCGATCCCGGCCCCGAGCACCAGCCGGTCGACGACTCGCCGGGGGAATCGGTGCGGCACACCGGGTCAGCCGTGCTCGGCTCCCGGGTTCGGCCGGGCTAATTCCGGCAGACCTCGGCCCATCCGGAACTTCAGGGCCGCACGCTGCTGGAAATCCTGCCATTGCTCGAGTCCTGAATCGGGCGACGCCCACCGCTCCGGAATGGGCCGGGAACAGGCCGCCAGGGCGCTCGACCGGTACGGCCTCGCGCGGGCCGGGGAGCAGAGCATCGAAACCCTGTCGGGCGGCCAGCAGGCCCGGTTGCAGATTCTGCTGCTCGAGCTCTCCGGCGCGACGCTGCTGCTGCTCGACGAACCGACCGACAACCTGGACCTGCATTCGGCGCAGGCCCTGGAGCAGGCACTGGCCGCGTTCGAGGGCACGGTGGTGGCGGTCACCCACGATCGGGCGTTCGCCAGGACGTTCGACGCGTTCCTGGTGTTCGACGAGACCGGTTCGGTCGGCATGTTCGATACGCCCAGGTGGGAGTCCGGGCGGGTGGAACGTCAGCGGTGACGGCGCGCTGCGGGGGTGCTCGGGTGCAGGGGCCTCTCGCCGCCGGGATGGTCGCCGCCGGGATGGTCGTGGCCGGGCTCGAGCTGTCCAGGCAGGGGCCAGCCGTCGAGGTGGCCGCGCGCGTCGTGGAGTGGTTCGGGCCCGAACTCGACGCTGATCTGCGGCGGGCGGGGCGAATCCAGGCCCAGGAACCGGTCGATGAACCAGACCGAACCGGCCCAGGTGAGCGCCAGCAGCGGCCCGGCGATCCAGATCGACCACCAGGCGACGGGCGGGGTCAGCAGATTGGCCCCGGCGGTGAAAGCGGCCCTGACCTGAGCGACCGTCATCTTGGCGAGATCCACTGGGGTACCGGTCATTGTCATGCTGAGCCACAGCGAGCCGTAGCCGACCGCAGTGAGTACCAAGGCTCCGACGGCCGCGCGGAGGTAGTGGGGCAACCGGAGCAGGAACAGGCCATCCACCGCAAACCCCAGCGGCAGCAGCCAGACCGGCAGATAACTCGCCGGGAAGTTGCCCAGCGTCAGGATCGGCCAGATCAGGCATCGGTATCCGACGTACCCGGCGACGACGGCGGAGGCGGTGAAGCGGAAGCCGACCATCATCCTGGCCGTCGCCAGCAGCGCCACGCAGAACCCGATCACCCAGACCGGGTAGACCCAGGGCGCGATAGGCATCGCGAAGTGCTGCAGCGCGGTGTCGTCGACCTGCCGGCCGAGCTGATTGGCGGCGAAGTTCAGCAGCGACGGCTCGGCGTACGGTCGCCCCCGCAGCCAGGACGCGACCTCGAGGATTCCGTATTCCTGCTGACCGGTGGCGAAGTAGACGTCCTCGAACAGCAGAGCCCACAACGCGATCAGGCCCGCCGTCCACTGAACCGTCCACTGCACCATCCATCGGGGCCGTCGTCCTTGTTGCCCCGATGGATGTGCGAGGCCGCCGTCGCGCGGGTAGGTCCGGCACCAGTTGCGGATGACGCCGGCGATCATGATCGAGGTGCCGCCGTAGAGAAGCAGGTGAGAGGGCGACCAGGCGGTCAGGTCGAGGCCGTTGACCCGGTGGTTGACCACGTCGATCGGTCCGGCCAGCACGAAAATGCCGGTGCCCCACTGCATGATGCGTAGCGAGCGCTTCTCCACGCCGTAACCGGTGAAGGTGTGCGCGATCACCAGCCCGATGGCTGTTCCGGTGCCGACGGTGTTGAGGATGTGCGGTGGAGCCAGATCGTCACGGAGCCAGCGAAAATGCCACGCGACGTCCCAGGACGAGCCGAGGAGCTTGAAGAACAGGGCCGCCAGCCACATCCGCTGCATGAACACCGCCAGCGACCGTGGCGTCGGCCTACCAGGTTCGCCGCGCGTCCAATAGGTGCGCATGAAACCGGCCAGCCGTTGCATGGTGCGCCTTCCCGTTCGGTCGAACCCTGCTCAGCCTACGGCCTGGGTGCCGGCCGACCAGCAGTTTTCCACCAGGTGTCACCTGCTGCTCCATCCCCGCCCGGGGTGGGATCCGCCCGGTCCGGCCCTGCCCGGCCTCAGCTGATCGACGGTCAGTCCTCGGCCGGATAGAGCGCCCTGACCAGCAGGTGATCGCCGGAGTTGTCCAGTCCGACGACGTGTCCGCCGGCCAGTCCCACCGAGAGCAGTTGCTCGACGAGGTCGTCGTCGGCATGCAACTCGATGTCGGTCAGTTGCGAGCTGTGGACCCGGAATCTCTGGTTCGCCGCGTAACCGGTCTCGGTGATCTTGACCAGGGATCCGGTCGAGGCCAGCGAACCCCTGGCCACCCCGAGAATGCCCAGCACATCGTTGAGGGCGTCGATCAGGGCATCCCGGTTGGCCTCGCACATCGCCCTGATCAACTCCGGGCGGGTGCCGGCCACCCGGGTCCCGTCGGCGAACGAGGAGGCTGCGAGCGCCGCAGTCAGGGCGCCGCCACCGTCGGCCACCTGGGCCAGCGCCAGCGCCAGCAGATGCGGGAGGTGGGAGATCCTCGCGACCGCCGCGTCGTGCGAAGGGGCGTCGGCAGGAACCACCCGCGATCCGACGGTGAGTGCCAGGCCGGCGATCTCGGCCCAAATCTCGATGTCGCTGTCCTCGTCCAGGCAGGTCACCCACGCCGCGCCCTCGAACAGCCCGCCGCTCCCGGCCGGCCAGCCCGAATATTGGGTGCCGGTCATCGGATGCGAGCCGATATAACGGGCGCTGGGGCACAGGCCGGCAACCTGGTCGGCCACCGCAACTTTGACGCTGCCCACATCGGTGAGCCGGCTGTGTGGAGCCACCGCGTCGATGCGCCTGAGCAGGCCGTCGAACGCCGTGACGGGGGCGGCCAGCACGATCAGCGCGTTGTTCTCGGCACTGCGCTCGATCGCCTCGTCCAGCGTCGCCGAAACCCGGTACCCGTCCGCGGCGGCCGCCGCACGCGTCTGTTCGCTGGGTGACCAGCCATCCGTCGGGAGGTGCAACGCCGCTGCTCGGAGCAGAGAGCCACCGATCAGGCCGAGCCCGAGAACCGACACGGCCGGAGGCAGCGGAACATTCGCTGCGGGGTTTGTCATTCGCACATCCTGACCCAGACGGCTCTGGTCAGGCGAACGCGGTTGGATTCACTCCTGCCGGCGCCGATCGGCGGCGATACCCGCGGCGTAGCCGGGGGATCAGAACCTGGGTAACCTCGGCGCCGTGAGTATCGACGGTTTCGCCACGGCAGTCATCCGGGAGGACGGCGCCTGGAAGTGCTCGCTGCTCGCGGTAGAACTTCTGGATGATCTGGACGGGATCATCGCCGCGCTCCGTCGTCTTGCCACCAGTGGCGCGGTCTTCGGGATGGTCGCGGTCGACGACGAATTCTTTGTCATCGTCCGACCGATCCCGGGGGGCGCGGCGTTGTTGCTCTCCGACGCCACCGCCGCGTTGGACTACGACGTCGCTGCGGACGCGCTCGATCTGCTGCACATTTCGGCGCCGGACGAGGACGAGGTCGACGACGACCCGTGGCCGGAAGGGGATCTGAGCCTGCTCGCGGATCTGGGGGTTCCGGACCAGGAGATGCAGCTGATCGTCGGCGAGGTTGATCTCTACCCGGACGAGCAGTTGGCGATGATCGCCCAGCGCTGCGGATTCGGCGACGAGTTCGCCGCGCTGCTCGAGCGGGTCTGACCGCGGCCGGATCGGCTCGGCCGTCGGCAGGATGGAGCAGACCTCTGATGTCGGCGTCGGCTCTGTTCCGCACGACGCGGAGCTGATCCGGCTTGCTCTCGTCGTCGCCCGGCGGGCCCCGGGGACCGGTGACGTGCCGATCGGCGCGGTGATCGTGGACGCTTCCGGCGCCGTGCTGGCCACCGCCTGCAATGCGCGGGAGGCGACCGGCGACCCCACCGCACACGCCGAAATACTCGCCCTTCGGGCGGCCGCCGCGCAGACCGGGAACTGGAACCTGGGCGGCGCCACGATGGCCGTCACCGTCGAGCCGTGCACGATGTGTGCCGGCGCCCTGGTGATGGCCAGGGTCACGGCGGTGGTCTTCGGCTGCTGGGAGCCGAAGACCGGAGCCGCCGGCTCATTGTGGGATGTGTTGCGGGACAGACGGTTGACCCATCGGGTCCAGGTACGCGGCGGCGTGCTGGCGGCCGATTGCGCGGCTGAGTTGGTCGAGTTCTTCGGCCGCAATCCCGGGTCGGCCGGGATTGGGCGTCCGGTGGGTCGCCCGGGCTGACCTATACTTCTCGGCGGTAGCGTGTCCGAGCGGCCTAAGGAGCACGCCTCGAAAGCGTGTGAGGTGAGAGCCTCCGAGGGTTCAAATCCCTCCGCTACCGCCACTGCCGGTGGCCCCGATCCTGCTGCTCCTTGGGTGTCGGGGACCGGCCGGCGAGTATCCCGGCAGTCGGCGGGGTACTCGTTCGGCGCGGCCCGGGAGTCGACCACGGTGCGCCATCCGGGGGAGATTTGTGGTTCGTAGCCGGTGCGGCGTATTTCGGGAGGGCATTGTGGCCTCATACTGATGAGGTCCCCACCCGGGCTGTCGCGGCGCCTGCACTGATGGACATATCAATTGCTCGATGTTCCCGGAGGTATCAATTGCGTCGCACCGTCCGCGAATTGGCCGGAGAGCTCGGTATCGGTGTCGAGCCGGTCGTCGCCGAGTTGCGTCGGCGGGGCCACTCGGCCGGTCCGGCAACTGAGTTGGACGGTCCGCTTGCCGATGAGTTGACCGCTGTGTTGCGCGACCGGCCGCTGCGACCGGTCGCCGCCGCCGAGCTGATCCATGAATCACTTTTCAGTCAGCCCGTGGCGGCCGTGCTCAGTGGTTCTGGCCGAAAGGTGCCGGGCAACAACGGTTCTGGACCGTTCGGCGAGTCGACCTTCAGTCCCTTCTCCGAACCGACCGGTGCTGGACCGGCCGGATTCGATCCACCCGAGTTTGCGGCAACCCGAGCAGAGCCCCTACGGCCGGCGCCCGCTAATGGCTCGCCCGCCGGTGATGCCGACCCCGCCCGGCCGATGCCCGCCCCCCGCTCGCCCGATTACGACCCGTTTGCGGTCACGCCGGAACCCGATCCGTGGGCGGCGGCGGGATTCGACCCGGCCGACCGGGCGCAGTGGATCGCGGCCGGCCTGACCAACTCCGACGTCGCCCTGGCCACCCGTTGCGTGTCTGCGGGGGTGACGCCCGGGGCGTTGTCGATGAACCTGTCCGGCCGCACGGGTTTGAACCGATTGCGCGACGGTGAGGGCCCGACCTCGGTGTGGGCCAGAGTGCAGGAGGCGGGGGAACTGCCGCGCCGCGGAACCCGGTTGAGCGGACGGTTCCAGGCCGGTTGATCGAACAGACCTCGCTGTGGACCGGCGGCAACGACGGCCCCGGTTTCTGCGGCCCGGTGGAGAGATGAAATCCGACGGCTTCACCGTTGGCAGGTCACTGCCGGATTCACTGGGTCGCACCGGAATCCTGCGCACTCCGCACGGGGACATCGCAACCCCGGCGTTCATCGCCGTTGGAACCAAGGCAAGTGTGAAAGCCGTTCTGCCCGAATCTGTTTCGGCCCTCGGTGGACAAGCGGTGCTGGCCAACGCCTATCACCTCTACCTGCAGCCGGGCCCGGACATCGTCGAGTCGGCCGGCGGTCTCGGCCGGTTCATGAATTGGCCGGGTCCCACCTTCACCGACAGCGGCGGGTTCCAGGTGCTCTCCCTGGGCGCCGGCTTCAAGAAGGTCCTGGCGATGAATGTCGACGGGCTGCGTTCGGACGATGTCATTGCCGCCGGGAAGACCAGGCTGGCAACGGTCGACGAGGACGGCGTCACCTTCAAGTCCCACCTGGACGGGTCGAAACACCGCTTCACGCCGGAAGTTTCGATGCGGATCCAGCATCAACTCGGCGCCGACATCATCTTCGCATTCGACGAGTGCACCACATTGATGAACACCCGGGACTATCAGGAGCGGTCGGTGGAGCGGACGGAGCGGTGGGCGCGGCGCTGCGTCACCGAGCATCGGCGGCTGACCGAATCCCGGCCCGACAAGCCGTACCAGGCATTGTTCGGCGTGGTTCAGGGCGCCCAGTACGAGGATCTGCGGCGCGGCGCAGTCCGCGGATTGCTGCCGCTCGGTTTCGACGGTTTCGGCATCGGCGGCGCCCTGGAAAAGGAGAATCTGGGCGCCATCGTCCGGTGGTGTTGCGAAGAGATGCCCCAGGAGATGCCCCGTCACCTGCTCGGCATCGGCGAACCGGACGATATTTTCACAGCTGTCGAGAACGGCGCCGACACTTTCGACTGCGTATCACCTTCACGAGTGGCGCGCAACGGCGCCATCTATTCGACCGACGGCCGGTACAACGTTGTCACCGCCCGATATCGGCGTGATTTCGGGCCGTTGGCAGCAGGGTGCGATTGCTACACATGTACACACTACACCCGGGCATATCTGCATCATCTGTTCAAGGCCAGGGAAATGGCCTCCTGCACCCTGGCGACCATCCACAACGAGCGGTTCATCGTCCGACTGGTCGACGACATCCGGCTGTCCATCGAACGGGGTGACTTCGCCGACTTCCGCGCGGAGTTCCTGGGCAGCTACTACGCTCGCGGCTGACACCCACTGCCGCTCATCCGCCTTGGACCGGGCTGGACACCGGACCATAGGACGGCTCGTGCCGCTTCACCCACCGGATCACCGGGTAGGTGACCGGCAGCAGGACGACCTCCAGCAGGCATTTGTAGACGTACCCGACGATGACGTAGTTGACGAAGTCGCTGGTCGTGATGATGCCGATCGCGGACGCCGCAATGGAGCAGAACACCAGTGTGTCGGCGAATTCTCCGACCAGGGTGGACCCGATGAGCCGAACCCAGAGGAATCGCTCGCGGGTGTACTGCTTGACCTTGACCAACACATAGGCGTTGAGAAACTGGCCGATCAGATAACCGGAGACGCTGGCCAGCAGGATTTGCCAGACCGGGCCGACGATGGTCTCGAATGCGGCCTGATTCTCGTAGCCCGGGGCGCCGGGGGAGATCTGGACGAAATAGAAGGTGACCGCCGCGAGCAGGGACATCGCGAACCCGACGACGATCGCCCGACGCGCCGCCTTCAACCCGTAGACCTCCGAGAGCACATCACCGATGACGTAGGTCAGCGGAAACAGGAAAGCGCCACCGTCGGTGAGGATCGGGCCGAACTTGATGCCCTTGGTGGCCGCAATGTTCGAGATCACGAGCAGGCAGCTGAAGACAGTCACGATCACCGGGTAAATTGCGGAGCCGGGCGTGGCGTAGGCGGGTCCGCGCTCGAATCCGGCATCCTCGAATCCGGCGCCGGCGGCGGCGGTTGGTTTGGCGGGTCTGATCACCGGCTCATCCAATCAGCTGCCGGCCGCCACATCCAGCGAGTCGCCCGCAACGGCCCAGCCCACCGCCGCGCCTCCCCCGGCGCCGATCCTGCCCGCCGAGCCCCCGCGCTGATCCTGCCCGCCGAGCCCCTGCGCTGATCATCTTCGCCTGCGCGGACGAAATATGGCCGATTGTGGCTGGAGTGACGGGTGAGTCCTACATTATCCGCGCGGGCCACGGCAACCCGCGGATCCAGCTGCAAACAAGAACCGGAGTGGGGGCCCGTCGAATGAGGCGACACCGGCGCCGCCGGCGTACCGGGCAGGTCGGGCCGACAGCCACTACCAACGCCCCGGATCCACGACCCACCTGTCACGGGGGAGGGCCTGCGGGTCGAACCGCCGGAGGAGCGCTTCAGGATCGACCGGCTCACCCGGCGCCGCGAGGTTCAGCGACACAGCCAGCGTGGTCAGCACATTCTGCGGGGAATGGCCCAGCGCCCGAAGTTCGGCCATGGTGACGGCCCCATCACGCTTGGCCAGTCGTGCACCGGCGACGTTGACGGCCAACGGCACGTGCGCGTAGGAAACCGGCGCAATGCCCAGCAACGAGGCCAGATACGACTGCCGAGGGGCGGACGCGAGCAGATCATCGCCGCGGACCACCTGGTCGACGCCTTGGGCGGCGTCATCGAGCACTACTGCCAGGTTGTACGCGATAACGCCGTCTCCGCGGCGGAGGACCAGATCGTCCACGACGGCCGTGAAAGCGCCCCACAACTCGTCAATGACTGTGAAGTGCGCAACGTCGGCCCGGAGCCGGAGCGCGGGTGGGCGTCCTCGCCACCGGCGCGCGGCGACCTGGTCGGCGGTGAGGTTGCGGCATGTGCCCGGGTAGGCACCCTCCAGGAAGGCATCCCCTGGGGCGACTGCGCCCGGTGCTCGGGACTGCGGCGCCGACGCCGCTTCCTGGATCTCGCTGCGGGTACAGAAACAGGGATAGACCCGCCCCGACGCGCCGAGTTCGATCAGCGCCTGCGCGTAGGCGGACGATCTGGACGATTGGCTGAGCACCGGTCCGTCCCAATCGAGGCCCAGCGCCACCAGATCTTCTACCTGGCGCTGATCAGCACCTGCGACGACCCGGTCGAGGTCGTCGATACGGAGCCGAAAGGCCCGGCCCGTGGTTCGGGCGAACAACCAGCCGAGCAACGCGGTGCGCAGGTTGCCCACATGCAGGTCGCCGGACGGACTGGGTGCGAACCGTCCGGCTCCCGTCACCGGGCCCTACTCACCCCAGACGGTGAAACCGAGGGGGGTACGCGCCTCAGTACCAGTGCTTGCGGCCGCCGATCGCCCGGCCGGTGGCCCCCATGATGGCCAGGACCGCCCCGACGACCAGCAGGATGATGCCGATGGTCCAGAGGATCTTGATCGCGGCGATGAAGCCGACGATCAGCAGAATGAGACCGAGGACAATCATGTCTGAGCCCAACTTTCTTCTCGTGCGGCCCGGGTGGGCCTGATATGTCGAATGGGAATGTAACCCGAGCGGCGCTCTGGGCCGGCCACCCGGTGTCGTGTCGCGTCAACGCGTCGGATGCAACGGATTTCAGACGCCGGAAATACGGTCGTCGCGCTCGGTGACCGCTTGGCGACCGTAGGGATCGGTAGTGACTGCAGTACTCCGCGACCGGCGGGTGCGCGGCATCAGGATCAGCATGCTGAGCAGTATCACCAGTACGCCCCCGCCCATCAGGATGTAGCCAATGGTGGTGAGGTCGAAGTCGGTGAGACGGGCCTTGACGCCGAACGCCAGGATCGCCCCCACAACCAGAAGAAATACGCCCAGTCCGATTCCCATGATTATTCTCCCGTCAACAGGCCAGCAGGACGCGCACATCCTCCGAAGCACGCTGTTCCCTCGTTCTGGTGATCCAAACTTACGCCCCTAACAATTCGGGTGCGGTATTGACGCACCTCGATGCCGATCCGCTGATGTCCGATGCTGCCCCCGGGTGAGCTGCGATGTCCGCGCAACCGGAACCGGGGCCGTGCGCCGGCTTCACCGTGTGTGGTGTCGGGGGGGCCAAAGCGGTGGTAGGAAGCAGGGAGCACTGCCGCGGTGCGCCCGGCTGGATGTGGTCGGTCAGCCCGCGCTGCGGTGCGGGTGGTACGGCCCGACACGTGAGCGAACCTGGGGTTCCGCGCCGGCTGACGAACAGGGGGGCGAGGATGGCCGAATTGCGGGCGGCGGCGGAGCGCTATCTCCAAGCATTGGTGGGTACGCCGGAGGCCACACTCCGTGACGACCAGTGGACAGCGATAGAGGCGCTGGTCGCAGGTCGGCGACGTGCCCTGGTGGTGCAGCGAACCGGTTGGGGAAAGTCTGCGGTGTATTTCGTGGCGACAGCACTGCTACGGGCGCAGGGAAGCGGGCCGACCGTTATCATCTCGCCGTTGCTCTCGTTGATGCGTAATCAGATCGCCGCGGCGGAGCGCGCCGGGATTGTGGCAGTGACTATCAATTCAGCGAATTCCGAACAATGGGGAAAGGTAAAGGCGGAGGTCAAAGCCGGCCGGGTGGACGTGCTGCTGGTATCCCCGGAACGGCTGAACAATCCGGGTTTCCGTGACGAGGTGCTGCCCGAACTCGCAGCCGGTGCCGGATTGGTGGTCATCGACGAGGCGCACTGCATATCGGACTGGGGACACGACTTCCGGCCCGACTACCGCCGTATTCGAACCCTGCTGGAGGATCTGCCCGCAGGGATCCCGGTGCTGGCCACCACTGCGACGGCCAACGCGCGAGTGAGTGCCGACGTGGCCGAACAACTGCAGATCGCCGACGCCGAACCGGTTCTGGTGCTGCGTGGCAGTCTTGACCGAGAATCCCTGCACCTGGCGGTGGTGAAGCTGCCGGACCAACCGTCCCGGCTGGCGTGGCTCGCTGGGTGGCTGCCCACCGTTCCCGGATCGGGAATCATCTACTGCCTGACGGTCGCCGCCACCGGACAGGTGGCGGACTTCCTGCGGTCTGCGGGATTGCAGGTGTCGGCGTACTCCGGGCAGACAGATCCAGCCGAACGGTTGCAGGCGGAGGAGGACCTGCTCGGCAACAAGGTCAAGGCCCTGGTGGCCACGTCGGCCCTCGGGATGGGTTTCGACAAGCCGGATCTCGGGTTCGTCGTCCATCTCGGCGCGCCCGCCTCGCCGATCGCCTACTACCAGCAGGTCGGCCGGGCCGGGCGGGCGGTCGAGCAGGCGATCGTCGTGCTGATGCCCGGTCGGGAGGATCAGGACATCTGGAACTACTTCGGGTCGTTGGCCTTCCCGGCCGAGAGCGACGTCCGGACGACCTTGAGTGAACTGGCTGCCGCGGGCCGGCCGCTCTCCCTGCCTGCGTTGGAGCCAAGGGTGCCGCTTCGGCGGTCCAGGCTGGAAATGATGCTCAAGGTGCTGGACGTCGACGGAGCGGTGTCCAGGGTGCAGGGCGGCTGGGTGGCCACCGGTCGGCCATGGGAATACGACACCGACAGATACGCACGGGTTTCCGCTGCGCGGCGGACCGAAGAGCGGGCGATGCTCGATTACGAGTCGACCTCGACCTGTCGGATGGTGTTCCTCCGCCGCCAACTCGACGATCCGGTGGCCGGCGAGAACTGCGGCCGTTGCGACAATTGTGGTGGCATCTCGCTGTCCGTCGGACTGCTCGACGATTCTGTCGAATCTGCACGGACGCGGCTTTCGGTACCTGGCGTGCCGATCGAGCCGAGAGCCCAATGGCCGATGTCGATGTCGGCACTGGGAGTGAAGCTCTCCGGCAAGATCCCGGTCGACCAGCGGGCGGAGCAGGGCCGGTCGGTCGGACGGTTGGATGGATTGGGCTGGGGAAACGCCCTCCGGGACTTGTTTCGCGCGGGGGGTGTCGACGGGCCGACGCCGGTGCAGCTCCGTCATGCTGCTGCGGCGGTGTTGGATAACTGGCCGGCGGCGATCGATATCGACGGAATCGTCTATCTGGAGTCGGGCAGCCGGCCGGAGTTGGTGGATCACTTGGCTCACGGTCTGGCCCGCTACCGAAAGTCGATGGTCCTGACCGTCTTCCGGTTGGTGGACGGCAGTGTCGCGCCGGCGAGCGACGTCAACTCGGCGCAGCGACTTCGTGGGGTACTCGGACGGCACCAGCTCGCGGAACCGGCTGCCGTCGCCGGCAAGCGGGTGCTGCTGGTCGACGATCGGTCCGACACCGGCTGGACCTTCGCGGTGGCCGCAAGGGAGTTGCGGCTCGCGGGCGCGACGGCCGTGTTCCCTTTTGCGCTGGGAGTCGGCTGAGCGAAGCCGGCTGTGCAGGGCCGCCGGCGCTTGGCGGGTTTCACGTGTTGATGCCGGTCGATTCGACGCCCTGCACGATGAACCGCTGCAGGCCCAGGAACACCAGCAGGATCGGCAGGATCGAGAAGGCAGCCGCGATGAAGAGCTCGTGCAGGTTGACGGTCTGCGCCGTCAGGAACGTGGAAAGCGCGATCTGGACCGTCCACGAACTCGAGTCCTGAGCGATCACCAGCGGCCAGAGAAAGGCGTTCCAGCTCCCGATGAAGGTGATCGTGCCGACGGCCGCGAAGAACGACCTCGAATTGGGCACGACGATGCGGAAGAACGTACCCGGATAGCCGAGGCCGTCTATCCGGCCCGCCTCCTCCAGTTCCCGCGGGAAGTTCATGAAGTACTGCCGGAACAGGAAGACCACCAGAGCCTGGAACAGACCCGGTGCGATCAGGCCCTGCAGCGTGCTCACCCAGCCCAGTGAGGAGACCATGACGAACGTGGGAACGAAGGTGACGGCGGCCGGGATCAGCAGCGTCGCAACGATCATTCCCAACACCAGGTTGGCGAACCGGTACGGGATCCGGGCCAGCCCGTAACCGGCGAGCGCACCGACCAGAATGGCGCCCGACGTCTGGAGTACCGAGATGACCGCGGAGTTGACCAGGCTTCGCAACATCGGCACGGCCGGATCGCCGAACAATTCCGAGATGTTCCCCCACTGCAGTCTTTTCGGAAAAAGCTTCCACCCGGGTGAGGTGATGTCGGTGTTCGTCGACAGGCCGTTGCGGAGCAGCAGATAGAACGGCACCAGGAACAGTGCCGAGCCGATGGTGAGCGCGCCGTACCTGGCCACCATCCCGAGGCGTTCTGTGGGCGTGCGGACCCGGCGGGCCGCCTTCGATGTGGACGTCGATTTGAGGGTGACAGTCATTGCTCACTGTTTCGTCCGAGGCCGAGCAGCTTTCCCTGCACCACGGTGAAAAGCGCGATCACCAGCGCCAGGATCACCGCGCCGGCACCGCCGTGGCCGAAGTCCTGCTGGTTACCCAGGGCGATGTAATACAAATAGACAAGAGGCGGCCGGGCATAGGGCGGATAGCCCCCGCCTCCGGAGGCTCCGGCGTTCGCCAGCAGATTGTAGAACTCGTCGAACGACTGGAACGCATTGATCAGGAGCAGGATGAGCACGGCCACCGAGGTCGAGCGCAGTTGCGGGAAGGTGATGTAGCGGAATGTCTGCCAGCCGGGTTTCGCACCGTCCACCGCCGCAGCCTCGTACAGGATCACCGGTATCCGCTGCAGCCCGGCCAGGAAAAGGATCATATAGAAGCCGAGTTGCAGCCAGAGGCGCAGGGTGACGATCACCAGCCAATACCAGGGCGGATGGCTGATGGACAGCCACGGCACCGGGGCGATGCCGAGAAAGCGCAGCACGGTATTGAGCAGTCCGAACCGCAACCCCTGGAAGACTGACATCTTCCAGATCAGCGAGGCGACCACATACGAACACGCCGTCGGCAGAAAGAACACCGACCGGAAGAACGCCTTGAACACTCGGGCCCGGTGGATGAGCAGCGCCAGTCCCAGCGCGCCGATGTAGGTGGTCGGCACGATGAAGCAGGCGAACACGATGAACGTCCCCAGGCTCGACAGGAAAGCCGGGTCGGTGAGCATGTCGTGGTAATTGGCGAAACCGACGAAGCGGGACGGGGTGACGGTGTTTCGCGCGTCGAAGAAACTGAGGTAGACGCTCCAGATCATCGGAATGTAGACAAAGATGGCCAGGCCGACGACAAAGGGTCCGACGAAGACCCAGAACCACAGGTTCCGATTCTGCGGCCCGGCCAATCGGCGGCCGAGAGTTCCTGATACGCGGCCGGTGATCCGCTCATCCTGAACAGGCGTGGCCACCGGCTTCTACTTCAGCACGCGGTTGAGTTCCGCCTGCACCACCGTCTTGACCTTCGACAGCTCCCCGGCCGGATTCGCACCGCTCTTGACGATGTTGCTGACGGCGTCGGACAGGGCGGTCCCTGAGGCAGAGGTCCACAGCAGCGGGCTCTGGGCATGGCCGTACTTTTGCAGGATATCCACGGCCTGCGCCGCCTGGCCGGACTTGAGCTTGTCGGCCTTGTCCGCCAGGCTCTTTCGGGCCGGCACGTGGAATCCGAAGCTCTGGGCGAAATCCAGCTGGTCCTGGGTCTGGTCGACCCACAGCCACTTGACGTAGGCCTTGGCCGCATCGGGGTTCTTGGACTTCGCGCTGACCGCGGACCCGTAGGCTCCGATCGGGACGGCCGGTTTGCCCACGGTCGCCGAGAACTTGGGCCAGGGCAGCACACCGAAGTCGTCCCCGACCGCCTTGACGATGTCCGGGAAGGTCCACAGACCCGTCCACTGCATGGCGGTGAGGCCCTGGGTGAACGCATCGGGCGCCGACCAGTCGCTCGGCGCGCCCAACAGCAGATTGCCGCTGGTGAACAGGGAATGCAGCTTTCCGAACGCGACCGCGACATTCGGGTCGCCGAATCCGAACTGGTTGTCGGCCGTCAGATAATCGGCGCCGACCGACCACAGCAGCGGGCCGGCGGCCACGCCGCCGCCGCCGTCGTTTCCGAGGAAGAGGCCCTTGACGTCGCCGTTGCTCAGCGTCTTGGCCGCGGCGATGAGCTCGTCCAGGGTTTCCGGCGGCTTGACATTCGCCTTGGCCAGCATCGACTTGCGGTACACCATCATCTGCATGTCGATCACCTGCGGTACTCCGTAGAGCTTGCCCTGATAGGTCATCCGGTCGACCAGGGACTGGGTGAAGTCGGACTTGGCGGCGCCGAGGATGTCGCCGAGCGGCACGACCTGCCCGGCCTGGATCTGGTCGATCGACGGGCCGTTGCCCCATTCGAAGACGTCGGGGCCGGAGTCGGTGAGAAGTGCCGACGCTGCCTTCTTCTCGTAGTCGCCGGGGTTCCACTGCACCTTGACGGTGGCCGCCTTGTAGGCCGCGGCATAGCGCTGGACGGCCTGCTGGGTGCCGGCCTCGCCGTACTGGTGGTACCACTGGGACAAGGTCACCGTGCCTTGCTCGGCGGAACTCGGTGTGCTCGGCACCGCGTCGGTGGCGAAGGTGGTCGTGCCCGCGCCCGAACCGGCCGAGCTGGATCCGGCACTGCTGGTCGTGGCCCCGCCGGCCTCGGCGCTCGTCGCCGAGCTCGAGCCATTCCGCCCGGTGTTGGAGCCGCAGGCTGCCAGAGCCGCTGCCGCTGCCGCGCCGCCCACCGCGGAAATGAATCGGCGCCGCGAGAAAGGGCCCGCGGCGGCTTCGGGGCTGTTGATACTCATGACGAACCTCCACCTTGATCGCCGGTCGGTTGATCTTCGCTGCAGCGGCTCGACGACCGGCCGGACCGGACCGCATTCGCGTCGCTCGTTCAGCACGCTAATCCTTAGTGCCCGAGTATCGGCAGGGCGACACGTGGACGCCGGGCTATGCGTCGGAGAACCGGGCGATGGTGGCGATTGCCCGCCGCATGGAGCGACTCTCGTGCTGGGGGAGCTCCTCGGCGAGGAAGCCGTAGCTGTGCGCGAGAACTCCCGCGGCCCGGGAGCCGGCAGCGGCAGCGCCCTTGACGCCCGCAAACCAGTCGGCCAGGTCGCCCCAGCCGGGGGCGGCGAGCGAGCCGCCCACCTGCTGCACGGAGAGCGCGGCGCAGAGGTTGGCGAAGGCCATCCGGTTGCGCAGCGGCCATTCTCGGAGGGTGCCGAGGATGAAGGCGGCCGCAAAGACGTCGCCGGCCCCGGTCGCATCCACCGAGTTGACCGGCAGGGAGGGTACCCATTCCTCTTCGCCGGATTCCGAATCCAGGCCGATCGAGCCCTGCCCGCCGCAGGTCACCACCACGACCGGAACCAGATCGGCGAGTTGCATCAGCGCGGTGCGCGGATCGTCGGTGCCGGTATAGGCCATTGCCTCCGTGCTGTTGGGCATGAATGCGTACAGCTCCGGCAGGCCGGCCAGGTCGTCGGCCCGCCACTCGCCGGTCGAGTCCCAGCCGACGTCGCCGAACAGCTTGGCGCCCTTGGCCTTGATCTGCGCGACCCAGTTCTGGCCGATCTCGGCGAGGTCGACGACCGCGGCCGCGGCTGCCGGTGGGTCCGGTACCAGCTCGGCCACCGTGACCGGCGAGGCATGGCTGTGGGTGATCATCGCCCGGTCGCGGTGCACGGCCAGCGAGACGGTGACCGGTGAGTGCCAGTCGGTGATCCGCTGCGACAGCGAGAGGTCGACGTGTTCGTCCAACAGGGTTGTCCACAGGAAGTCGCCGTATACGTCATCCCCGAAGCTCGAGGCGAGCCCGGTGTGCAGTCCCAGTCGACTGCCCGCGATCGCCAGATTGGCAATTCCGCCCGGGCACGACCCCATCCCCTCGGCCAGCAGCTCGGCACCGGCCTGGGGCAATGCCGGCAGTCCGGTCAGCACCATGTCGAAGAACGTCGTCCCCTGCATAAAAACGTCCAGCCCGGGTGAGCTCATGTGTTGAGCCTGCCATGAGGGCCGGCCTTGCCACCCGGCGGAACAGTGGACGGCGGTGCCTCAAGCTGCCGCCGCCGAAATCGGCGATCGGTTTCTCCCTGAACAGCGCCGGCCCGTAGCGTTGCTGGGGTGCGACTAGTAATTCTCGGCGGCGGCGGCTTCCGGGTGCCGACGGTGCTCGACGCGGTCGCCGGCCGACCGGAGCTCAGCATCACCGAGGTCGTTCTTCATGACGTGGATCCGCAGCGCTTGGCCGTCATCCGAGCGGTGCGCCCCACGTTGCGCGGTGTTGCAGTCACGACAATGACCTCACTGCCTAAAGCCCTGCAGGGCGCCGACCTCGTGTTTTCGGCGATCCGGGTGGGTGGTGCCCGCGGCCGGGTGCAGGACGAGCGGCGGGCGCTCGGCCTCGGCGTCCTCGGGCAGGAGACCGTCGGCGCCGGTGGCCTGGCCTACGGCCTGCGGAGCATTCCCGTTGCCCTCGAGGCCGCAAGGCTGCAGCGGGAGATCGCCCCGGATGCGTGGCTCATCAACTTCACCAACCCGGCCGGAATGGTCACCCAGGCGATATCAGAAGTGCTGGGCCGTCGGGCGATAGGAATATGTGACTCGCCGATCGGGCTGATCCGCCGGGTCTGCCGGACCCTGGGCGTCCGCGAGAGTGCAACAGCTGCAGACTATCTCGGCATCAATCATCTGGGCTGGCTGCGGTCGCTGGACTCCGGCGGTCGAGACCTGCTGCCGGAACTCCTCGCCGGCGATCAGGTCGAAACCTTCGAAGAGGGCAAGCTCTTCGGTGCCGGGGTGCTGAGAGCCTTGGGTGCGATTCCCAACGAATATCTCCATTTCTACTACTCGGCAAGGGAACTCACGGCCGGGTTGCTGACCGGGACGACCCGCGGGGAGGTCCTGGAGTCGCAACAGTCGGCCTTCTACCGGTCGGCGAAAGGAGAGCCGGCCCACGCGGCGGAATTCTGGGAGGCAAGCCGACACCAGCGCGAGGAAACCTATCTGGCCGAGGCGAGGGCTGATGACGAGCAGCGGGACGTGCAGGATCTGACGGGCGGCGGCTATCAGGAGGTCGCGCTGGACCTGATCGGCGCGCTGACCGGCGGCCCGGCCGTCGAGTTGATCGTGAACGCCGCCAACGGTTCTTCCGTTCCTCAACTGCCAACCGACACCGTGGTGGAGACACGCTGCCGGATCGATGCAACCGGCGCAACACCATTGCCGACGACGCCCCTGGACCTGCACCAGCTGGGACTCATGAGCTCCGTCCGGGCCGCCGAAGAGGCGGTCATCTCCGCAGTGGTCAATGGCTCCAGGGCAGAAGCGGTGCGGGCCTTCGCCATCCACCCCCTGATCGGCTCCTGGCAGATCGCCGAACGGCTGACCGCCAGTGTGATCGTCGATAACCCCGAGCTCGCCGCCCTTTTGCGGTAGCACGATCATCGGTCTGCTGGAAGGCGTGGCCCGGCAGACTGCCCATTGCACGCCTACGAAAGGATGCCGACATGCGATCACGAACGGTCGGAATGTGGTGGGGTACCGCGATCGAGGCGCCGGATCCGGCTGCCCTGGCAAGGTTCTAATCGGAGCTGCTCGGTTGGCCGATCGGGCACGAAGAACCGGGGACGGCCATTGTTGCCGCGCCGCAGGGGTCCATCTATATCGTCTTTCAGCAGGCCGACGGCTACTCCCCGCCGGTGTAGCCGCCCGCAGGGGGGGCCCAGCGACCCATGATGCACTTCGACTTCCAGGTCGGTGACCTCGACTCGGCGGTCGAGGACGCGGTCGCGCTGGGGGCCTCGGTAGCCGCCGAACAACCGCAGGCCAACGTCAGGGTGCTCTTCGACCCGGCTGGTCATCCGTTCTGTCTCTGCCGGGAAGAAGAGTGACCGGGATGTAAGGTTGGCAACGCCGTTGCAACGGGGTCGAGCTGATCCAGCGCTATTGCCCGTCAACTACATCTTTCGGCTCCGCGCTGCATGAGGTGCCGACCAGCCGGAATCCCAGCCGCCGATAGATCCTGGCGACCGATTCGTCGTCGGCGGAAAGCAACACGACCTCGATGCCGTGGGCCAGCGCATGTGCGGCGAGAGCGAAGGTCACAGCTGCGGCGTGGCCCTTGCGGCGAGCCACCGGAAGCGTTGCCACGCCGACGATTTCGGTGACCGTCCCGACCGGCTGGTGCTGGCCCACGCAGACCACGCCGGCCACCGTGACCGACACGGCCGTGACAGTCTCACCCGCAGCAGCGCGACGTTCCATCCGCGCCAGGATCTCCGGCGTGAGCAGCGCCAACTGTCCCTCGCGCTGGGCGGTGCCGGCCACTCCACGTTCGGTGCCGGGAAAGCCGAAACCGACCTCCGCGACGGCCCGGCCGACAGCCGACAACGGGTCACCCGCGACCAGCACCTTCACCTGTGCGCCCGCTGGGATCGGGGGTGCGGTGAGCGTCGCAGCCGGACCCAGGGCAAGGAGCGGCCGGCGGTTCACTACAAGTCCGGCCGCGCCGGCTGCCGCGGCCAGGCTCGGGCATGCCTCGTCGACCCACTCGATACTCAACGGCACCCCCACCGCGGCGCACTCCTGCCGCAGAAAGTCGATGTCGGCGGTGTCCAACGAGGTGCGCCCCGGCGAACCGAAAGCAGCGACCGCCGGTCGCGCATAGTAGGACCCGGCTCCGGGCGCATCGGCGACGAAGAGAGTGAACGCCCCCACCGCAAGCGCAGCCGCTTCCGACCGGGGAACGCAGTCGAGGTAGGGCTCGATGCGGGTCAGCAGTGATAGGTCCGGCAGCGGTGAGTCAGTCAGGGATGAGTCCGTCATGGCCGGGAATCAGCCAACCGACGCCAGGGCCCTGTCCTGTGGGCTCCGGACCCGCAGCAGCACCACGAGTCCGACCGCGAGGACGAGAAGGATACCCGCGATGCCGGCCCGGTCGGCGGCGAACGCGGCGGCGAACCCGGCGAACAGCAGTGGCGACAGGAACGACACGGCCCGGCCGGTGGTGGCGTAGAGGCCGAACATCTCGCCTTCATTGCCTGGTGTGGTCAATCGCGCGAGAAAGGTCCGGGAGGCGGACTGGGCGGGCCCGACGAACAGGCAGAGCAGCAATCCGAAGATCCAGAAAGCCGTCGGCCCGGACAGGAACATCAGCGTCACGCCGCTCACCAGCAAACCGATCAAGGAAATCATGATGACCGCCTTGGGTCCGACGGCGTCGTCGAATTTGCCGGCCACCAGCGCGCCGAGGGCTGCGATGACGTTGGCCGCCGCGCCGAAGATCAGCACACTGCCGGCGGGAATCCCGTAGACGGTGCCGGCCACGATGGCGCCGAAGTGGAAGATGCCGGCCAGGCCGTCCCGGAAGATGGCGCTGGCAATGAGGAAGACAGCGGCCTCCCGATCGGCGCGCCACAGCTGCCGGATGTCGCGGAACAGCAGGCGATATGCCGCAGCAAAGCCCACCCTTCGTTGCTTCGGCCCGGGCGGTATCTCCGGAATCTTGAACAACACCGGCAGCGCGAACAGCCCGAACCAGACGGCGGCCAGTAAGGCCACGACGCGGATATTGAAGCCACCGGCGGTGCTGACGCCGAAGAATCCGCGGGTATCGCCGTCCCCGGAGATGAAGCCGAAGTAGCAGAACAACAACAGGAAGATCCCCCCGAAATAACCCATCGACCAACCGAAGCCGGAAACCCGGCCGATATTTGCGGGAGTGGAAATCTGCCGCAGCATCGAGTTGTAGAAGACGGCCGCTATCTCGAAGAAGATCGACCCGAGGCCGATCAGCGCGGCGCCGAGGAAGAAGTAGTGATAGTCGTTGCGCACCATGAACAAGCCGATCACCGACGCCGCGACCAGCGCGGAGTAGATCGCGAGCGAGCGTCGACGGTGCCCACCGGCATCGGCGCGCTGCCCGGTCACCGGAGCCAGAATGGCGATCAGGAATCCGGCGATCCCCACCGAGATGCCGTACCAGGCGCTGGCCGACAGCCGACCGGGTAGGTCCTTGCCGACCGAGCCGGTCAGATAAACCGAGAACACGAAGGTCACCACGACCGTGTTGAATCCGGAGGATCCCCAGTCCCACAGCCCCCAGGCGGCAATCTGACTCCGCTTCACCCGCGCAGCGGAGCCCAAACCGGTGGACACCGGCGGGCCGGGGGTTGCCGGAGTTCCGGCGGCAGTGGTCATGCACGGCAGCGTAGGCGGCACAGGTGGAATTTGGGCGACAAATGGGCGGCGCTCCGTCCCGGTCTGGGTCAGACTGCGGGGGTGCTGCTCACCCTCACCTCGACGTCGCCGCCGGCCACTGACCTCGGCTACCTGCTGCACAAGCACCCGGCGCGGGTCCAATCGTTCGAGTTGCCGGTCGGCCGGGCCACCGTCTTCTACCCCGAGCGAGCAGAGAACCGAGCGACCGTGGCACTTCTGCTGGAGGTGGACCCGATCGACCTGGTTCGCGGACGCAAGATCGGCGGCGGCGAAGGTTTCTCGCTCGGTCAGTACGTCAACGATCGCCCCTATGCCGCTTCGTCGATGCTGGCCGTCGCGCTTGGCCGCGTCTTCAATACCGCTATGAGTGGCCGCTGCGATCTGCGACCGGAGGTCGCCGCATCGCCGTTGCGACTCGAAGTCCACCTCCCTGTGCTGCCGTGCCGGGGCGGCCCCGACCTGGCGCAGCGGATGTTCGGTCCGCTGGGCTGGACGGTGACGGCCACGCCGATTCCGGCCGACCCGGAGATCCCGCAGTGGGGGGATTCGCCGTACGTCGATCTGCGGCTGACGGGGGAGCTTCGGGTGGCCGACGCACTGCACCACCTCTATGTGCTGCTGCCGGTACTCGACGACGCGAAGCACTACTGGGTGGGCATCGACGAGGTGGACAAGTTGGTGCGAGCCAGTGCGGGTTGGCTCCGGACGCACCCCGAACGTGAGCTCATCAGCCGCCGCTATCTCGCCCATCGCAGGGATCTCGTCTCCTCCGTCGTCGGGCGGCTCGCCGAGATCGACGACACGACCGGAGAATCGTTCGACAACGCCGTACCCGACGACACGACCGGAGAATCGGTCGACGACGCCGCCCCCAGATCTCTTGCCGCGCAGCGGCGAGCCGCGGTGCTGGGTCGGCTCAGAGCGGTGACTGCGGGCAGCGTCATCGATCTGGGCTGCGGGGAGGGCGCGCTGCTCGCAGAACTGCTGAAGGATCCGGCGTTCACCCGGATCCTCGGAGCCGACGTGTCCGACCGGGCCCTGCGCAGTGCGACCCGGCGCCTCCGGACCGATTCGCTGCCTGATCGGCAGCGGGCCCGGATCGAACTGGTGCAGTCGTCGGCGGCCTACCGGGACGACCGGCTGGCCGGCTTCGACGCGATGGTGCTGATGGAAGTGATCGAACATGTCGACCCACCGCGGCTTCCGGCATTGGCCCGCAACGTCTTCGGGCACGCCCAGCCGGGCACGGTTCTGGTGACGACACCCAACTCGGAATACAACGTGCGTTACCCCGATCTGCCGCCCGGCAGGATGCGCCACCCCGATCACCGCTTCGAATGGACGAGGGAGCAGTTCTGGCGATGGGCCGAATCCATCTCGGCCGAGTACGGCTATTCGGTGCGCTACCTACCGGTAGGTCCGGTGGACGAGGCCGTGGGGCCGCCGACCCAGCTCGCCGAATTCAACCGGCCGGCCGACGGTAATGCGAAGCAAGGACCACAATGACAACGCCGGAGAACCGGACAATAGCGATTCCGCAGGTGGCGTTGGTGGTGCTCGTCGGCGTCTCCGGGTCTGGCAAGTCGACCTTTGCCCGGGAGAAATTCGGTCGTTACGAGGTCGTCTCGAGTGACTTCTGCCGTGGTCTGGTCAGCGACGACGAGAACGACCAGTCGGCGACCAGGGACGCCTTCGACGTCCTCGGCTATATCGTCGGCAAACGACTGGCCGCCGGTCGGCTCACCGTCGTCGACGCCACCAACGTCCAACTCCAGGCCCGCAGGGTGCTGGTCGACCTTGCCCGCGCCCACGACGTCCTGCCGGTGGCGATCGTCCTCGATCTCCCGGAACGGGTGTGTCTGGAGCGCAACGTTTCCCGCGCCGACCGCACCTTCGGCCCCGAGGTGGTCAGGCGCCAGCAGGACCAGCTCCGCCGATCGATCAAGGGCCTGAACCGGGAGGGGTTCCGCAAGGTGCATGTACTCAGGAGCGTCGAGGAAATCGAGTCCGCGGTCATCGTCCGGGAGAAGCTGCTCAACGACTACCGGCATCTCATCGGACCCTTCGACATCATCGGCGATCTGCACGGCTGCCGGTCGGAACTCGAATCGCTGTTGGGAGCACTCGGATATGAGGTCGTGGCCGACTCTGCGGGCAGATCGGTCGACGCACAGCCACCGGCCGGCCGGACCGCAGTGTTCGTCGGCGATCTCGTCGACCGGGGCCCCGATTCCCCCGGCGTGCTCCGGTTGGTGATGGGCATGGTCGCAGCGGGGCACGCGCTGGCGGTACCGGGAAACCATGAGCACAAGCTGATCCGGGCGCTCCGCGGCCGAAACGTCAAGGTGAGTCACGGTTTGCAGGAGACTTTGACCCAACTCGATGCCGAGCCGGCCGCTTTCCGGAAGGAGGTGGAGGAGTTCTGCGACGGCCTGGTCTCGCACCTCGTGTTGGATGCCGGCCGACTGGTGGTGGCTCACGCGGGGTTGAAGGAGGTCTATCACGGGCGGGCATCCGGCCGGGTACGGAGTTTCGCGCTCTACGGTGACACGACCGGCGAGACCGATGAATACGGCCTGCCGGTGCGTTATCCCTGGGCGACCGACTATCGCGGCGCGGCGGTCGTCCTCTACGGCCACACCCCCACGGTCGATCCGCAATGGGTGAACAATACGTTCTGCCTGGACACCGGCTGTGTGTTCGGCGGTGGACTGACGGCGATGCGTTATCCGGAGAAGCAGGTCGTCGCCGTGCCTGCGGAAAGGGTCTGGTACGAGCCGGTCAGGCCCTTGACCCCGGCGGCACCGGCCACTCCGGAGGGCGAGACCGAAACGAGCGGGTCGCGAATCCGGGACCGCCGACTGATCGGAAGGGCCGCCGGCGACGATCTTTCGCTCGGCGACGTGATGGGGGTACGAGCCGTCGAAACCCGCTACCACGGGCGGATCAAGATCAGGGCCGAGAATGCCGCGGGCGCCCTGGAGGTGATGAGCCGGTTCGCGTTGGAGCCGAATTGGCTGCGGTACCTGCCGCCCACGATGGCGCCGACGTCGACCTCGGCTCGCGCGGACATGCTCGAACACCCGGCGGAGGCCTTCGCCGCCTACCGGGCCGACGGCGTCGGGACGGTGATGTGCCAGGAGAAGCACATGGGCTCCCGCGCGGTCGTCCTGGTGGCCCGCAGCGCCGAAGCCGCGAGACACGCGTTCGGCGGTGACGGTGCCCGGACCGGGGTGGTGCACACCAGAACCGGCCGGTCCTTCTTTCCCGGTGCGGTGACCGAAAAGCTCCTCACCGGGGTGCGGGAGGCGGTCACCGAAGCAGGGCTGTGGGCCGAGATGGAGACCGACTGGCTGCTGCTCGACTGCGAACTGCTGCCGTGGTCGGCGAAAGCCGAAGGGCTGCTGCGTGGTCAGTATGCGGCTGTCGGCGCGGCGGCCCGGGCGGCGCTCACCGAGGTACTCCCGGTCCTGCGGCAGGCGGCGGATTCGGGGCTCGACGTCGCGGATCTGCTCGGCCGCAGCGTGTCCCGACTCGCGAACGCCGAGAAGTTCACGGCCGCATATCGTCGGTACTGTTGGCCGACGCACGGGCTCGAAGGCGTGCGGGTGGCGCCGTTCCAGCTGCTGGCGACAACCGGGACCACCCATCACCGGCGCGACCACGGCTGGCACCTGGCGATCGCGGACCGGCTCGTCGCTGCCGCCCCCGACCTTTTCCAGGCGACGGGGCGGTTGGTCGTCGAGACCGGCGACCCGCAATCATCGGCCCGGGGCGAGGCCTGGTGGACCGAACTGACCGAGGCCGGCGGCGAGGGAATGGTGGTGAAGCCGTTCGAGAACCTGGTGCGCGGACGCAAGAGCCTCGCCCAGCCAGGCATCAAGGTGCGGGGCCGGGAGTATCTGCGACTGATCTACGGGCCGGACTACACCGAACCCGCCAGTCTGGAGCGGCTCCGCACCCGCAACGTCGGCCACAAGCGGTCGATGGCGCTTCGCGAATACGCACTCGGTCTCGAGGCGTTGGAACGCGGAGCGGGGGCCGAGCCGTTATGGCGGGTGCACGAGGCTGTCTTCGGCGTGTTGGCGCTGGAGTCGGAGCCGGTGGATCCTCGACTCTGACCGGGACCATGACCCTCGGCCGCGCAGTGGCTCATCTCCCGCCGGCGTCACACCTCGGGAAGAGGTCCGGTCAAATAGTGCTGCAAGGTCGGACCGACCGACGCGATCAGGTCGGCCCTGGTCGCCTCGGTCAATTCCGGGAGTTCAAGGACGTATCGACCGACGATCACACCCAGGATCTGCGACTCGACCAGAGCGCCACGGCGACCCGCTTCGATCGCCGGGTAGTCCATGGTCTGCAGGAGCCGGCGGACGATCTCCGCGCTGATGAATTGGCCCAGTGCGGTGGCCCGCTGTGGATCGGCGATGGCCCCCCGCACCGCGGCGAGCAGGGAAGCGGCAGCCGGCGACTCCCAGACTCCGAGGATCGCGGTGATGATCCGGTGGCCGAGCTGATCCTGGCCCCCGGCGGCCAACTGCGCCACGATCGCGCGGGGGTTCACCGGCACCTGCACGGTGGCCAGGAAGAGCTCGTCCTTGGAGCCGAAGTAGTGGTGGACCAGCGCCGGGTCGACGCCGGCTGCGGCCGCTATCTTCCGGATTGACGCTCCGGCGAAACCATTGGTGGCGAACGTTTCGCGGGCCGACTGCAAGATCTGCTCGCGGGTGTCCGGATTACCCCGGCGGCGACCCGACCGGGCCGGCGGAACCGCAGGTGCTGTCGCAGGGGCAGCTTCGGATGGCTTGGATTCCCTCACGCCTCACCCCTTCCCCTCCTTGCAGCTGCCCTACATCGACCCGTTCGGGGCGTTGTGCGTGTCAGGCAGCGAACCCGCCCGATGGTTGTTCAGTCGGTACGACGCCGGAGGGTGAGGGACGCGAGCAGCAGGCTGAGCACCACGCAACCGGCCAGCACGCCCAGATCCCGCCACAGAAGTCCGGTCGACTGGGTGTGTTGGGCGACTTCGCCGCTGGCTTCCACCGAGTAGGACAACGGCAGGACGTCGGAGACCAGGCGGAGCCAGGTGGCCATCGTCGAGCGCGGCACGAACAGGCCGCACAGCAGGATCTGCGGGATCACCAGAACCGGAAGCAGTTGCACCGCCTGAAATTCGGTCCGGGCGAAGGCCGAGCCCAGCAGGCCCAGTCCGACGCCCAGCAGAGCGGTGAGGACGCTCACCAGGATCACAAAGCCGAACCCGCCGGCCGTCTGTAGGCCGAACAGCAGATACGCACAGGCCGCAGCCACGCAGGCCTGCACGGTCGCCGCGATCCCGAAGGCGATGCCGTAACCGAAGAGCAGGTCGGTGCCCCTGGTCGGCGTTGTCATCAGTCGCTCGAGGGTTCCCGATGTCCGCTCCCGCAGCATCGCAATGCTGGTGATCAGGAACATGATCGTGAACGGAAATATGCACAGCATGATCAGCGCGACCGCATTGAACTTCGTCGATTCCTTTTCGAACATGAAGTACAGCAACGTGATCAGCAGGATGGGTACGCCGATGATCATTGCGATGGTGCGGTGGTCGTGGCGGAGCTGGCGCAGGATCCGGGTCACGGTAGCGAGCAGAATCTGCCGGTGACCGGCCGCCGAGTGGTGCTGATGTGGGGCCGTGACGGGCCGGGCAACGGACATGATCGATCTCCCTCGCTGGAGGTTGGCCGGATGAGAACTGGGGGCCGGAATTGGAAGGGGGGTGGGGAGCCGGCTGAGCAGCGGCTCAGGCAGCCGTCGCCTCCCGGCGCCTGATCAGGGTCAGGAAAGCTGAGTCGAGATCGTCGGTTCCGGCCATTGCTTTGACAGCGGCTGGGGTGTCGGCGGCGAGCAGGGCGCCGTCGCGGATGAGCAGCAGGAAGTCGCAGCGGTTGGCCTCGTCCATCACATGGCTCGAAACGACCACGGTGGTGCCGGCTTCCGCTCTGGCCCGCAGCGAGGCCCACAGCTCTTCGCGCAGGACCGGGTCCTGACCGACCGTCGGCTCGTCCAGAACCAGGACGGCGGGGGAGCCCACCAGGGAGCACGCCAGGCTGGCTCGTGACCGTTGGCCACCGGAAAGGGTGCCCACCAGCTGATCAGCGGCTGCGACGAGGCCGACTTCGCCCAGAATGCCTTCGATATCGGACGCGCGGGCCGCCATCAGCGCACTGAAGTACCGCATGTTCTCGCGCACGGTGAGGTCGGCGTAGATCGACGGCGCCTGCGTCATGTAGCCGAGCCGGCGCCTGATCTCCGGTGCGCCCGCCGGCCGGTCGAGCACGGTCACGCTGCCACCGACGACGAGTTGAACCCCGACGATGCTCCTGATCAGGGTCGACTTGCCGGCGCCGGACGGCCCGAGAATCCCGGTCACCCGTCCCTTCTCGATCTGGCAGCTCAACGACTCCAGCACGGCGCGCCCACCCCGGTGAATCGTGAGCCGGTCGATGTCGATGGCGACGTCCATGACCTCACTCCTCCCAACTCATCGTCTGTTGAATTATTTGACCTTAGAACCCGACCCGGCAGAAGTCAACAGTCGGTGAAAACTCGGCCGGCCATGCTGGACGCAGGTGGGTCCACCCCGGTCGTCCGACAAACGGGAGATAGCCTCGTCCCATGTCCCGCAGCGTCTATGTGGCCTCGCCCGAGGGTGAATCCGGGAAGTCGACGGTGGCACTAGGGCTGTTGGACCTACTGAGCCGTCGGGTCGGCCGGGTGGGCGTATTCCGCCCCGTCACCAGATCAGCGGAATCCCGTGATCTCGTCGTGGAACTGCTCCTGGCCCAGCCCGGCGTAGACCAGGGATACGACGACGCCGTCGGCGTCAGCTATGCGGTGATGCACCAGGACGCCGACGCGGCACTGTCCGAGATCGTCCGACAATTCCACGAACTGTCCTTGAAATTCGATGTCGTGATTGTTCTCGGCAGCGACTACACCGACATCTCGACGCCGACCGAACTCGCGTTCAATGCGCGGGTGGCGGCCAATCTCGGCTCCCCGGTCGTGCTGGTGGTCCACGGCCGCGGCCGGACGCCTGCGCAGATCCGCTCGGCCGCCGACTTCGCCATCACAGAAATGACCGCGGCGCACGCGAACCCGGTCGCCATCATCGCGAATCGGGTCACCCCGGAGGATCTCGACGCCACCCGGACGGCGCTGAAAGCCGCGTCCGATCTGCCCGTCTCGGCGATTCCTGAAACGCCGGTACTGGTGGCGCCGACGGTGGCGGCCTTGCTGGAAGCCTGTTCCGGCCATTTGATTCGGGGGAGCGCCGAGTGGTTGGACCGCGTGTCGCTCGGGTTTGTGGTGGCGGCGATGTCGCTGCCGAACGTGCTTGCGCGACTTCGGGAGGACGCAACCGTCATCGCGCCGAGCGATCGTTCCGACCTCCTTCCCGGTCTCGTGATGGCCCACCAGTCCGGCACCTTCCCCCATCTGTCCGCCATTGTGCTGACCGGTGGTTACCCGCTGCCCGAACCGATTGCCCGACTGCTGGACGGTGTTCAGCAGGAATTACCGATCATGAGCACGGGCCTAGGGACCTTCGAGACGGCCACCCTGCTGGCGGCGGTTCGCGGCCCTTTGTCCGCTGGGTCGACGGTGAAGAAAGAGACCGCGCTGCGGGTCTTTTCGGAGGCGGTGGATGGAGAGGCTCTACTCTCCGCCATCGATGTCGGGCCTGGGTCGACCGTTACCCCACTGATGTTCCAGTTCGGCCTCATTGAAAGGGCCAGGTCGGCCCGGCGGCACGTGGTCCTGCCCGAGGGTGAGGACGTGCGCATACTGCAGGCCGCGGCCAGCCTGCTGCGCCTGGGAGTTGCCGAACTCACCCTGCTCGGGGATGAGAAGGCCATCCACACGAAGGCATCCGCGGCCGGTGTGGACATCGGCGGTGCTCATATCCTCTCGCCGAGCGACCCGACCCTGGTGGAAACCTTTGCCGTCGAATACGCGCGACTGCGGGCCAAGAAGGGTGTGACGCTGGAGCAGGCGCGCGCAATCGTCCAGGACGTCTCCTATTTCGGGACGATGATGGTCCACCTCGGAATGGCCGACGGAATGGTTTCCGGCGCCATGCACACGACGGCGCACACCATCAAACCGTCCTTCGAAATCATCCGCACCACGCCGGGCACGACGATCGTGTCCAGCGTCTTCCTGATGTGCCTGGCCGACCGCGTTCTCGTCTACGGCGACTGTGCGGTCAACCCCGACCCGACGGCGCAGCAACTCGCCGACATTGCGATCTCGTCGGCCGGTACCGCTACGCAGTTCGGCATAGAACCCAGGGTCGCGATGCTGTCGTATTCCACCGGGGCCTCCGGGGCGGGTGCGGATGTGGACAAGGTCCGGCAGGCCACCGAGATCGTCAACCGGGTCCGGCCGGATCTGTTGGTGGAAGGGCCGATTCAATATGACGCCGCGGTGGACGCCGCTGTCGCTGCCGCGAAGCTGCCCGATTCCAGGGTCGCCGGCCACGCCACGGTGCTGATCTTCCCCGACCTCAACACCGGCAACAACACTTATAAGGCGGTCCAGCGAAGCGCCGGCGCGGTGGCAATCGGACCGGTGCTACAAGGCCTCAACAAACCGGTCAACGATCTGTCAAGGGGTGCGCTGGTCGCCGACATCGTGAATACCGTTGCCATCACGGCAATTCAGGCGCAGACGGCGACCGCCTCAGCAGGGGAAACCCAGAGGCACACCGCTGCAACAACTCTTGGGGCCTGATTCCCATGAAGCCAGTACTGGTGATCAATTCCGGATCGTCGTCCATCAAGTACCAATTGATGGATACCGGCCAGGGAACGGCGCTCGCCACCGGTCTGATCGAGCGGATCGGCAGTGCGAATGCCTCCGCGCGGCATCGCTGGGACGGCCAGGAAAGGTTGTTCGACGGTGAGATCGTCGATCACGGCGCGGCACTGGACGTGATGCGGGCGCTTTTTTCCGAGAGCGGGCATCCTTTGCTGGGTCATCCGGACCTGACGGCGGTCGGTCATCGCGTTGTCCACGGCGGCGCCGTCTTCGGTGACCCTGTCGAGGTCGATGTCGCTGTGCTGCAGGCGATCCGGAATCTCTCTGCCCTCGCGCCGCTGCACAACCCGGCCAATGCAATGGGCATCGAACGGTCGATGGCAGCTTTTCCCGGTGTCCCGCAGGTGGCGGTGTTCGACACCGCCTTTTTCCGGTCGCTGCCGGCGGCCGCCTACAGCTATGCGATCGATCGCGAGATCGCGATCGCCCATTCGATCCGCCGGTACGGATTCCACGGCACGTCCCACCAGTACGTTTCCCAGCAGGTCGCGCTCACGCTCGGCCGGGATCTGGGCGGGCTCAACCAGATCGTGCTGCACCTGGGCAACGGGGCGTCGGCGTCGGCCATCCGCGGCGGGGTGGCCGTCGAGACGTCCATGGGGCTCACCCCGCTGGAAGGGCTGGTGATGGGCACCCGGAGCGGTGATCTGGATCCGAGCGTGCTGCTCCTCCTGCTCCGGGCCGGCGGAATGACCGTCGACGACGTGGACACAATGCTCAACCGTCGGTCCGGCCTGCAGGGCCTGGCCGGCGTCAACGACTTCCGCGACCTGACGGCGATGGTCGAGACCGGGGACGCCGACGCGGAGTTGGCGATGGCGGTCTACTGCCACCGGATCCGGAAATACATCGGTGCCTATCTGGCGGTATTGGGCGGCGTCGATGTGCTCACCTTCACCGCGGGCGTCGGCGAGAACGCTCCCGCATTGCGCGCTCGAGTAGCCGAAGGTCTTGCGCCGCTTGGTATCGAGGTCGACCCGCAGCGGAATGCGGTGCGCTCGTCGACGCCGCGCATCATCTCTCCGGACGGCGCCAAGGTCACTGTGATGGTGGTGCCCACCAATGAGGAACTGGCAATTGCGAGAGCAGCCGTGGCGCTGCTCGGCGAAAACTGACAATCGGCCGTCACCCTTTCTTGACCCGTCAACCCCACAGGAGCACCCGTGTCGCTCGACCGCCCGATTCACCCGGACCCCTACGAATTGTTGCCGGCTGTCGGCTCGTTCTCGGTCACCAGTACCGACCTGACCGCGGGCGACCCGATCACCGACCACCACGCCGGGGGCGGTGAGAACATTTCGCCACAGCTGTCCTGGTCCGGATTCCCGGCCGCCACCGAGAGTTTCGCGGTCACCTGTTTCGACCCGGATGCGCCCACGCCCAGCGGATTCTGGCACTGGGCGGTCGCCGGGATACCGGCCACCGTGTCGGAATTGGCTAACGGCGCCGGGAAGGCCGGCGGCGCCGGACTCCCGGCAGGTGCTTTCCACCTGCGGAGCGACGGCGGCCCGTCGTCCTACCTCGGCCCGATGCCGCCGCCAGGCGACCGGGCGCACCGCTACTACTTCGTCGTCCACGCCGTCGATGTTCCGACACTCGACGTCGACGCGTCGGCGAGCCCGGCGGTGCTGTCGTTCAATCTGGCCTTCCACACCCTGGCCCGCGCTATCCTGATCGGCACGTACCAGATCCCGGCCGACTGACTGCGCCGCCGGCCTTCATCTGCTGGTAACCCGCGCTCAGGACGGGCAGGCGTACCGTCGGAAAACGTGCGTCCTCCGACCCCTGCAGACCTGCCCACCACGCTCCGGGAGCTCCGTGCCTCCGGACATGAACAGCTCGGCGTCAAGGCCGAGATCCGGTCGAATCTGTTGGCCGCCTTACGCAATGGCCGTGACCCCTGGCCCGGCATCGTCGGCTTCGGGACGACCGTCCTACCCCAGTTGGAACGGGCCCTGATCGCCGGCCACGACATCGTCCTGCTCGGTGAGCGCGGACAGGGCAAGACCCGGCTGCTCCGGACCCTTTCCACGTTGCTCGACGAGTGGACGCCGGTCATTTCCGGTTCAGAGCTGGGCGAGCACCCGTACGAGCCCATCACACCCGAGTCGATCCGCCGGGCCGCCGAATTCGGCGAGGATCTGCCGGTCGAGTGGAAGCACCGGAGCGAGCGCTACACCGAAAAGCTCGCGACCCCCGACACCGCGGTGGCCGACCTGATCGGCGATGTCGACCCGGTGAAGGTGGCCGAAGGCCGCTCGCTCGGCGACCCGGAGACCATCCACTTCGGGCTGGTGCCGCGGGCCCACCGCGGCATCGTCGCCATCAACGAGCTTCCCGATCTGGCCGAGCGGATCCAGGTGGCGCTGCTCAACGTGATGGAGGAGCGCGACATCCAGGTCCGCGGGTACACCCTGCGGCTACCGCTCGACGTGCTGCTGGTGGCCTCGGCGAACCCGGAGGACTACACCAACCGGGGCCGGATCATCACCCCCCTCAAGGATCGGTTCGGCGCGGAGGTGCGCACCCACTATCCGCTGCGGCTGGTTGACGAGGTCGCGCTGGTAGAGCAGGAGTCGACGTTGGTGGCCGCCGTGCCGGACCACCTGCTGGAAATCGTCGCCCGGTTCTCCCGGCTGCTCCGCGAATCGACCTCGGTGGACCAGAGCTCGGGCGTGTCCGCCCGCTTCTCGGTGGCGGCCGCCGAAACCGTTGCCGCCGCGGCACTCCGGCGGGCCGCGATCACCGGCGAGGCCGCCGCCACCGCCCGGCCGATCGATCTCGAATCGATCATTCCGGTGCTGCGGGGCAAGCTCGAGTTCGCCGCCGGGGAGGAGGGCCGGGAGGACGAGATCCTCGGCCATCTGCTCCGCCGGGCAACCGCGGAAACTGCCAGGTCCCGGCTCCGGGGTGTCGACCTGGCGCCGTTGGCCGAGGCGGTTGCCGCCGCCCCGCTGCGGACCGGCGATCGCATCCCGGCCAATCAGGTCGTGGCCCGGCTGCCGGCGATCCCCCTTCTGACGGTGATCGCCCAGCGGCTCGGCGCGGCCGGCACGGAGGATCCCGGTCCGATGGCCTCCGCCGCCGAGCTGGCGCTCGAGCTGTTGTTCCTCACCCGGCGGCTGGCGAAGCAGCCCAGCGACGACGGCGAGTCGGTCAGCTATGGCTGAGCGGCCGCCGCCGCCCGGCCGGGATCTGCCGCCGGCGGGATATCTGTACGGCCGCTACGTCGACGGTCCCGACCCGCTGGCGCCGCCGATCGACCTGCGAGCGGCACTGGACAAGGTCGGCCGGGACGTGATGGAGGGCAGCTCGGCGCAGCAGGCTCTCCGCGAACTGCTCCGGCAGGGAATGCCGGGCCGCCGTGGGCTCGACGAACTCACCCGCGAGATTCGCAAACGGCGGCGCGATCTGCAGCGCGAGAACCGGCTCGACGGGACGCTGCAGGAGATCCGGGAGTTGCTCGCCAAGGCATTGGAGGCCGAGCGGGACTCGCTGATGCGGCAGGATTCCGACGACGCCCGGTTCCGCGAGATGCAGCTGGACATGCTGCCCGACGACACCGGTGGCGCAGTCCGCGAACTGGGTTCGTACGACTGGCAGTCCGCCGAGGGCGCCGCGGCCTATGCGGAGATAGGTAACCTGCTCGGCCGGGAGATGCTGGACCAACGGTTCGCCGGCATGAAGCAGGCCATGGAGTCGGTGACGCCCGGCGACGTGGCAGCCATCCGCGAAATGCTGAACGACCTCAACGCGCTGCTCGCCGCGCATGCCGCCGGTACCGATACGCCGCAGCAATTCGCCGACTTCATGAACAAGCACGGCGACTATTTCCCGGAACAACCCACCACCGTGGACGAGCTGATCGACCTGCTGGCGGCCAGATCCGCTGCGGCGCAGCGAATGATGCAGTCGATGACGCCGGAGCAGCGGGCCGAACTCGGCGATCTGATGCAGCAGGCCTTCGGTGATCCGCAGCTGGCCCAGGCGCTGGCCGAGCTGGACGCCACACTCCAAGGTCTGCGGCCGGGCGAGGACTGGGCCGGATCGGGTCGGTTCACCGGCGACTCCCCGTTCGGGCTGGGCGAGGGTGCCAGGGCGATGGAAGAGCTCAGCCGCCTGGATGCACTGGCGGAGCAGCTCTCGCAGAGCCACCGGGGGGCCAGGCTCGACGACATCGACCTCGCGGCGCTGGCCGAATCGCTGGGCGAGGAGGCCGCCCGTGACGTGCGCCAGCTCGCGGAGTTGGAACGCGAACTGAGGGAACGGGGCCTGCTGGAACGGGCGCCCGACGGCTCGCTCCAGCTTTCACCGAAGGCGCTCCGCCGGCTCGGCGAATCAGCCCTCAAAGACGTGGCCGACCAGATCAGCGGGCGTCGGGGCGAGCGGCAGACCCGCCGCTCCGGTGCGGCCGGCGAACCGACCGGCTCCGCCCGGCCGTGGGCGTACGGCGACACCGAATCGTGGGACGTGCCAAGGACTCTGCTCAACGGCGAGCTGCGAAAGGCCGGCGGCGACGACCGATTGCTCGACGTCGCCGACGTGGAGGTGGTGGAGACCGAGCGCCGGACCAGGGCCGTCGTCGCGTTGTGCGTGGACACCTCCTGGTCGATGGTGCAGGACGGCCGCTGGGTGCCGATGAAGCGCACCGCACTGGCCCTGCACCAACTGATCTCCACCCGATTCCGCGGAGATGCACTGCAGCTCATCACCTTCGGCAGACAGGCGGCGAAGGTGGAGCTCGCCGAGCTGATCGGGCTGGAGGGCGCCTACGTGCAGGGCACCAACCTGCACCATGCGTTGCTCCTCGCCGGCGAGCACCTGCGGCGGCATCCCGACGCGATGCCCGTGGTGTTGATCGTGACCGACGGCGAGCCCACCGCGCACCTCGACGCCGACGGTGACTTCACGTTCTCCTACCCGCCGGCGCCGGCGACGCTTCGCGCCACCGTGACGGCGATGGACCGATTGTCCAGCCGCCGGGCCGCAATCAGCTTCTTCGTCCTTGGTGACGACCCCCGGCTGGCGTTGTTCGTCGACGACCTGGCCAAACGCTGCGGCGGCCGGGTGGTCGCACCCGATCTGGACGGCCTCGGCGCCGAGGTGGTCGCCGACTATCTTCGGTCCCGCCGCTGAGCGAGCGACGCCTCTACTCCTGGGCGGCGTCCGCGGCGGTCGTCGCCGCGGAGACCGCATCGGCGATGAGGTGACGTCCGGAGACCACGTCCAACGACAGCCCGGCCGTCTCCGGGTGGTCCAGCAATTCGACCAGGACCGCCGCCACGTCCTCCCGGGGGATGGACCCACGGCCGACGCTGGGTGCCAGAGTGACGTGGCCGCTGCCGGAGGACTCGGTCAGCGCGCCGGGGCGAACGATCGTCCAGTCCAGATCCCGTGTCCGCAGGTCGTCGTCGGCGGCCTTCTTGGCGGTCAGGTAGGCCGCGAACACCGGGTCGTGGTCGGGTTGCGCACCCGCATCGGAGCCGATCGAGGACACCAGGACATACCGCCGCACCCCGGCGATCTCGGCGGCGTCGGCGAGCAGGGCGGCGGCGGCGCGGTCGACCGTGTCCTTGCGCTCGGCACCGCTGCCCTCGCCCGCACCGGCGGCAAAGACGACCGCATCGGCGCCGGAGAGGTGCCCGGCCAGTTCCTCCGCGCTCACCGATTCCAGGTCGACGATCACCGGATGCGCTCCGGCGGCGATCACATCGGCCTCCTGGTCCGGGTTCCGGATCAGCCCGACGGAATGATCACCCCTTTCCGCCAGCAACCGCTCGACGTGCAGCGCAACCCTGCCATGACCACCTGCGATGACAACCTTCATACCCGTCACGGTACCGACTGCCAACCGGCGTTCCCTACCCGCATCCGGCCCGGGGGGCCGGGCAGGTCGATAGGGTGGCCGGGTGCCCGTGCCGAAGAATCCTTCGCGTCGTCCTGCCGATCCCCGCCTCGACGCGTTCCTTGCGGTGCTGATCTGGGGGATCACCGGTCTGCTGATCGGTGCGGCCATCGGCATCTTCACCGGCAAGGGCATCGTTTTCACCACGATCGGTGTTGTTGTCGGGGTGGCCATCGGCATCATGGCGAACCGCCGGCGGTCGATCGGCAAGTCGGAACAGCATGACAATTGACGTCAACGAAAGGATCCGATCATGGCTACGGCAACTTGGAACGGCACCGTCATCGCCCAGAGCGACGCGACCGAAATGGTGGAGGGCAACCACTATTTCCCGCTGGAGTCGGTGAAGTCCGAATACCTGGAACCGTCGGACAAATCCACCGTCTGCCCGTGGAAGGGAACGGCATCCTATTATTCGGTCGTCGTCGACGGTGAGAAGAATCCGGATGCGGCCTGGTACTACCCGGCACCCAAAGACGCCGCCGCACAGATCAAGGACCACGTCGCGTTCTGGCGTGGGGTCACCGTCACCGGCTGACCCGCCCGCCCCCGGGTGAATGCCGCCCAGCGGATGTGAGCGCGTGAACATTCACATCGGCACCTCTGGCTGGAGTGACAACCACTGGACGGCGGTGCTCTATCCGCCCGGAACCCCCAGCGGCGGACGGCTCCGGCTCTACAGCGGCCAGTTCGACACGGTGGAGCTCAACAGCACCTTCTACCGGTGGCCAAGGGAAGCCGCTTTCGCCAGATGGCGCGAGCAGGTGCCGGCGGGATTCTTGAGGCCTACCGCGCTGCGCGATGAGCGGTGCCGGACTGCCGTGCGTACTCAGAGCCGCCGCGCCCTTTGTCTATCTCCGGCTCCACGAACCGGATTCGCAGTACCTCTATGGCGGGTCGTATTCGGATGCCGACCTTCGCTGGTGGGCGGAGCGGATCGCCCGAATGGCGCGCGCAGGGGCGAGAGGTCTACGCGTATTTCAACAATGACGGCCAAGGGCATGCCGTACGGAACGCGCTCACACTCCGGCAAGTGGTCGGCGCCCAATAGGGAAATCTGCCCCTTACCCGGCCATTTCGCGCAGCACCGCCATCGCATCCCAGACCTGCCCAAAGCTGGTGGTGAGCGGCGAGAGCCCTAGTCGAAGGACGTTCGGATTGCGGAAGTCGGGAATCACCCCGGCATCGATCAGCCGGGGGCACAATTCGCGGGCGTCGGCCCGGGAGATGCTGACGTGGCTGCCGCGGCGGGCCGGGTCGCGGGGCGTTGCCAGGCCGAATCCGAGCGGCGCGAGCCAGGCATCGGTCAACGCGATGGCCAGTTCGGTCAACGCGGTCGACTTGGCGCGGATGGCGCCGATCCCGGCCTCGGCGATCACCGCCACGCCCTCCCGGACGGCCAGCATCCCCGGTACCGGCGGGGTGCCGGACAGCATCGACCGCACCCCTTCGGAAGGCACATAGCCCTGCTGCATCTCGAACGGCTCTGCTCGGCCCAGCCACCCCCAGATCGGCTGGTCGGCCCCCGGGAGATGCGCAGCGTTGACGTACAGAAAGGCCGGGGCGCCCGGTCCGGCGCCGATGAACTTGTAGGTGCAGCCGACAGCGAAGTCCACCTCCCAGTCGTCGAGCCGGATGTCGCAGCAGCCCACCGAATGGCAGAGGTCCCAGACCACCAGGGCTCCCACGTCGTGCGCGGCGCGGGTGATGGACAGGGCGTCAGCCAGGTACCCGGATCGGTAGGCGACATGGCTGACCGTGATGAACGCGGTGTCCAGGTCGAGGACCCCCAGTACATCGTCGACGCTGACGCCGAGGCCGGAGGCGGTCAGCCAGACCAGTTCCAGCCCGAGATCTCCTGCCAGCGATTCGGCGACGTACCGGTTGGTGGGGAAGTTGTCCCGGTCCAGCACGATCCTGCGCCGCCCGGGGCGGAGGTTGATCGCCGCCCGCATCGTCTTGTACAGGTTGACCGTCGTCGAATCGGCGATGACCGTCTGGCCCGGCGCTGCGCCCAGGCAGGCAACGCCGAGTTCGTCGCCGACCTGCTCCGGCAGTTCCATCCACCCCTCGGTCCAGCCGCGAATCAACCGGGCTGACCATTGGTCGCTGAACGTCGACCACATCGCGCCGATGGCGGCGAGCGGCCGGCCCAGCGAATTGCCGTCCAGATAGGCAACAATGTCCGGTGCGGTCGGCAGGAAGCGGTCGGCGAAGCCCGCGAGCGGGTCACTGGCGTCGAGAGCGCGAGCCGCCGCTCTGGCTGGACCGCCGTCGGTATCCACCTCGGTACCTCCCCATCGGCGCACACGGTCGCCGGTCCCACCGTAGTTGGCCGCCTGCCGAAGGCCGGATTGATCCCGGTCGCAGGAGCCCGTTGTCGATACCGTGGTGATCGAACGTGGCGGCGGTGGGTCGCCAGCAGGTCGACAGCCGGGTCGGCAGGCCCAACGCAGCATCGAAGGGATCACGTTGAAGCGAATCGCAGTCGGGGTTCTCGGCGGGCTGCTGCTCCTCGTCGGAATCGCCCTTCTCGTCCTGCCGGGGCCCGGCTGGCTCCTGATCGCCGCCGCGCTCGCGGTACTGGCCACCGAATTCGAATGGGCAGGCAAAGGGCTGGGCTATGCCAAAGGCCAGGCGGAGAAAGGGGTGGCCCAGGTCGGCCGGAACAAGTTGCAGGCAGCGCTGGCGGTGGGGTTCGCGGTGGCCATGGTCGCGGTGGGGGTGCTCGACATCGCCGGCGTTCACATTCCCTTCGTCAGCACCATCTCGGCCGTTCTCCTCATCATCGGCGGATTGTTCCTGGTGGGCACCGTCTGGTACGCCTTACGGCAGGCGCGTCGGGCGGGCTCTGCGGTCGACGGCAGTGCACCGGCCGCAACAGGTCAGACCCGCGCTTCCGACGTGCAAGGCTGACAGTGAGAGCAAGTCGGCGACGATCTGCGGAACGAGGTTTGACCGCACGGCGTTGACGTTCTGGCAGAGGTTGGTGGTCAGCACCACCAGTTGAAAGCGAACTCCCGGCACTACGGGCTGCCCGAGCGGCGGCCGGAAAGCACAGGTACCGATGAGCGTGAGCTTGTCCAAGGGCGGCAACGTCTCGCTGACCAAGGCGGCGCCCAATCTGAGGGAGGTCACCGTCGCGCTGGGTTGGCAGACCCGGTCCTCCACCGGGAGCGACTACGACCTCGACGCCAGCGCCCTGGCCCTCGGGGAGAACCACAAGATTCCCTCCGACGCGCACTTCGTGTTCTTCAACAATCTCCGCTCGCCGGACGGGTCCATCGAACATCTCGGGGACAACCTGGTCGGGGGGGCAGGAGGGGACGACGAACAGATCAATGTCGACCTCGCCGCGGTTCCGCCGAACATCGTCTCGGTCGTCTTCGCGGTCTCCATCTACGAGGCCGACCAGCGTCGCCAGTCCTTCGGTCAGGTCCGCGGCGCCTTCATCCGGGTGGTCGACCGCACCAGCGGCTCGGAGCTGGCCCGCTACGACCTGACCGAGGAGGCATCGACCGAGACCGCCATGGTCTTCGGCGAGTTGTACCGGTACAGCAAGGAATGGAAATTCCGGGCCATCGGCCAGGGATACGCATCGGGCCTTCGTGGTATAGCCCTCGACTTCGGAGTAAACGTCTGATGAGCAGTGCAGCAGTGGCGAAATCCGCCGACCACAGCGCGACCCGGATCTTCCTGATCTCCGCCGTCGTGTCGGTCCTCGCGATCATCGTCGCGTATTTCTACGGTGGCCCGAAGGCGGCCGGCCTCACCCTGATCCTGGGCATCCTGGAGATCACCCTGTCCTTCGACAACGCAGTGGTGAACGCCAAGGTTCTCGAGCGGATGAGCGAGAAATGGCAACAGATCTTCCTGACCGTCGGCATCGTGATCGCGGTCTTCGGCATGCGCCTCGTCTTCCCGCTGCTGATCGTCGGGATCACCGCACATCTCTCGCCGGCCAGGGCGATCTCGTTGGCATTCGAGAAGGGACCGGTCTCCGACCCGAACAGTTACGGCGGCCTTCTCGCGGCAGCGCACCCACAGATCGCCGCTTTCGGCGGGATGTTCCTCTTGTTGTTGTTCCTGGACTGGACCTTCGAGGACCGGGAGATCACCTGGCTGAGTTGGCTGGAGCGTCCGCTGGCCCGGATCGGCAAGCTCGATCAGTTGTCGGTGATCATCGCGGGTATCGCGCTCTTCCTGGTCGCCGAGACGGTCGCCGAAAAGCCGGCGAGCGTGCTGGCCGCCGGAGTTCTGGGCATTGTCAGCTACCTCGCGGTCAACGGGCTCGGATCCCTCTTCGAGCAGTACGAGGAATCCGCGGAGGAGCGATTCGAGCAAAAGGCGCACTCGGGGCCCACCCAGTTCGCCAAGGCGACCGGGAAGGCCGGGTTCTTCCTGTTCCTCTATCTGGAGGTGCTTGATGCGTCCTTCTCGTTCGACGGCGTCATCGGCGCCTTCGCGATCACGCCGGACCCCATCATCATCGCGCTCGGGCTGGGGCTGATCGGTGCACTGTTCGTCCGGTCGTTGACCGTCTTCCTGGTCCGCAAGGGCACGCTCAGCGAATACGTCTACCTGGAGCACGGCGCGCACTGGGCGATCGGCGCCTTGGCCGTGATCCTGCTCGTCTCCATCGGGGTGCACGTCAACGAGGTCGTCACCGGACTCATCGGGCTGGTCCTGATCGGTGCAGCCTTCGTCTCCAGCGTGCTGCGGAACCGTCGGGAGGGCGATGCCCCCGATGCCGACGGGGACGCCCGGCCGGTCACCTCGGCGGTGGCCGGCAGCTGATCCCGGCTCGCTGCGTCAGCCCAGGTCAGCCGACCCGCACCGCGACGATGCCGCTCACCGTGCCGACGTAGAGCCTGTTGCCGATCAGCGCCGGGGTGGCAAATCTGGTGGTCGGGCCGACGTTGATGCTGCCGAGCTGGGTGCCCGTCCTCCCGCTCAGGGCATAGAGGGTGCTACCACCGAGGGCGTACAACGCTCCGGGCCCGGCTACCGGGGAGCCGGATATGCCGCTCGCTGTCCAGCGCTTGCTGAACGAACCGTCGGCTGCCACGTCGACCCGGGAGACGCCGTCCGTGCAGGGCAGATAGGCCGTTGCCGTGGTGACGGCGGCGACACCGAAGGCCCGGCACAGCGGCCCGGAGCGCACCTGACCACCGATCCCGCCGAGCCGGCTGGTCCGCAGGGTGTAGCCGTTCCCCGACTTGCCGGCCTGCAGGATGTACCCGTTGAGGAGGTAGGCGGGGCTCATCGATCCCAGGTCTGCGTCGGCCTGGTTGTCGGCCGCCCAACTGGTCGGGGCGAAGTAGTCGAGCCGTGTCATCGCGGGGCTGAGTCTGGTGACCGAATCCGAGAAGTCGAAAGTAGTGGTCGACTCCCCATTGCCGACGGCGATGAAAAGGCTTCCGTCGGGCGCGACCACAGGGCCACCGGCGGCCCATACCGCGCCCTCCCTGGGGGTCGGAACGACGTAGGCGAGGCCGCCGAATTGACCGCTGGTCGGTAGCGAGATGACAGCGCCCTTGTAGTTGCCGCAGTCTCCGGCCAGACCGCCGAACGAGATGTAGACGCGACCCCGGTCGACGGCCAGCGCGGCGCGCTGCTGCTGCGCCCGCGGGTCCGTCCCGGGCACCTCGACCTGGCGGCCGAAGGCGACGGCGCCGTTCCCCGCATTGAGCGCCCAGATCTCGTGGTGAACGCCCTGCGGCGCACTGTTCGTGATCGTGACGATGAAGATCCGCCCGGTGACCGGGTCGTAGGCCGGCGTGCTGGTGATGCCGGTCGGCCGGATGTTGCCGGCGCAGGCCAGCACCGAGGTGTCCGCGATGGCCGTGCGTAGGTGCCTGCTCCAGACGGTGCCGCCGGTCGCGGCGTTGAGTGCGTAGACCGTGTTGTTCTCGGTGGCAACGATGATGTTGGCGCCGGCCATGATCGGAGACCCGTAAACAGCGCCGTCCAGATTGCGGGAGAATACCGCGGTGAGTCGACCGAACGGTGTGGCTGAGGGGTTGTAGCCGCTGCGCAGGTTGTCCCCGTGGTCCGTCGGCCAACCGGCGGCCGAGGTCAGGACGACAGCGAGTAGAGCGCAGATGACTGCAAGTAGGCGTCGCATCTTCGAATAGTGCGCCCGGGATCTTCCGTTGTCGACCCCCGAAGGAATGGATTTCCCAGTCCGTCCGGTAGTCGAACGGCCGCCTGTTCGAGCCGTCGGCGGGGGCCGGGCACGAACCGTTAACATCGACGCATGTTTTCCGAGGGGTCGCCGGCCGCCGGGAGTCGGGACCGGCCGACGGGTTCGCCCCAGGCCGGCCAGTTCCGTCGCGGTTTCAACCAGCCAGGTCGGACCAGGGCAGATCGGGCGAGAAGCCTGCCGGTGGAGCGCCAGATCAGGGCGTTGCTCAAGAATCCGACACCGTCGCCCGCCGACCAGAATCGGCTCTGCGAGCTGACGAACACCAGGAGTTTCCGGGCGGCGGTCGGCGTCGCCAAGAGAATGATGGATGCTGCCGCCGCGCCTCCGCCAGCCGACGCACCGGCCCCAGGCCCGGCGGTCGACGAGGTGACCCGAGCGAAGCCCGGAGATCCTGCACCACCTGATCGCCGGCCCGCTCGTCGCGGCGCCGGTGAACCCGGCCGTCGGGTGCCGTCATCGGCCCGAAATCTGCCCACAACGTAATATCCGTAACCTCGTCCGGGATTGCCGCCGCCCGGCCGGGCTCTGGTGGCGTCGCGGCGCGAAGGAGCAGTGGTCGGTGGTGACCAGACAGATATCGGTCGGTTGCGATTTCGTCTATCTGGCGGAGGTGGACACTCCTGCAGTCTTCCTGGTGACCCCGCTGGACGGCGAGAAGGCCTCGGTCGTCAATGAGAAGTGGTCCTTCGAGCCAGGTCTCGCGGCGCACGAGTACCGCGACATCTACGGCAACCGCTGCGAGCGGATGGTGCTGAGCTCCGGCCGGTCGACGGTGAGCTACCGCGCGGTCGTCGACACCCCTGACGCCACCGAAGATTTCGATTTCAACGCCCCCGAGATTCCGCCAGCCCGACTGCCAGACGACGTTCTGCTGTACACCGTGCCCAGCCGCTACTGCCTGCCCGATGTGCTCGGCGACGAAGCCTGGTCCCGATTCGGTTCGATCGCGCCGGGATACCAACGCGTGCAGGCGGTGTGCGACTACGTGCACAACCATTTGACATTCGCCTACGGGAGCAGCCTGCCCACTTCGACGGCAGCCGACGTCAACCACTCCGGGTTCGGGGTCTGCCGGGACTTCACCCATCTCGCAATCTCTTTCTGCCGGGCGCTGAACATCCCCGCCCGTTACGTCTTCGGGTATCTGCCGTTCGTCGATCATCCCGACGATGGCAGCGAGGACGATTTCGCAGCGTGGATGGAGGTGTGGCTCGGCGACCGGTGGTGGACCTTCGACCCACGGAACAATATGCGGCGCAAGGGCCGGGTGCTCATCGGACGGGGGCGGGATGCCTCCGACGTAGCGATGGTCACCACTTTCGGCGGCCCGCTACTCGAATCCATGAAGGTCATCTCGCGGGAACTGACCAGCAGCGGCTGAAACAGCGGACTGGATCACCCGGCTGACGGTGCTCTGCGTGCGGTCGCCGGGAACCGCCGTCAGCTCTGGCATCATTGCCCACCGTGACCGCCACCCTGCTCGCCCGCGATGTCGGCGCCGCGCATGGCGACAAGGTCCTGTTCTCCGGTCTGGACCTTGTGGTGGCGCCGGGGGACGTGATCGGGCTGGTGGGAGTTAACGGGGCCGGAAAGTCCACCCTGCTCCGGATTCTCGCCGGTATCGAGCTGCCAGAGGCCGGTCGGGTGTCGGTCAGCCCGCCGGATGCGACAGTCGGCCACCTGCCACAGGAGGTCGAACGACGACTGGGCGAAACGGTCGCCGGGCACTTGGCCAGGCGGACCGGCGTCGCCGACGCGGACGAGGCCCTGCAGGCGGCTACCGCAGCGTTGACCGTCGGTGAACCGGGGGCCGACGAACTGTATTCCAGCGCTCTTGATACCTGGCTCGCCCTCGGCGGCGCCGATCTGGACGAACGCACCGCCGGCGTACTGGTCGACCTCGGCCTGCAACTCGATACGACGATTGGGATGGCGGCGCTGTCCGGTGGTCAGGCAGCAAGGGTCGGCCTCGCGGCACTGTTGTTGTCCCGCTTCGACATTCTGCTGCTGGACGAGCCGACCAACGACCTCGACCTCGACGGTCTGGACCGCCTCGAACGATTCATCGCCGACGCGTCGGCCAGAAACACTGCGTGCGTGCTGGTTTCGCACGACCGCGAGTTCCTGGCCCGTTGCGTGACCGCAGTGCTCGAGTTGGACCTTGCGCAACAGAGTGTTTCGCTCTACGGCGGCGGCTACCAGTCCTATCTGGACGAGCGGGAAGTCAGCCGCCGGCACGCGCGTGAGGCCTTCGACGAATATGCCGACCGGAAATCTGATTTGCAGGACCGGGGCCGGATGCAGCGCGCCTGGATGGATGCCGGCATCCGCAAGGCCGCCACCAAACGGAAGGACAACGACAAGATCGGCCGGAACTTCCGGGTCGAACAGACGGAGAAACAGGCCGCGAAGGCGAGGCAGACGGAACGGCTGATCGAGCGGCTGCCGGAGGTCGCCGAACCGCGGAAGGAATGGGAACTGCAGTACTCGATCTCTGCTGCGCCGCGGTCCGGGTCGGTCGTCGCGGTCGCCCGTGGCGCCACGGTCCAACGGGGCAGTTTCGTTCTCGGACCGGTGAACCTGCAGGTGGACGCCGGCGACCGGATCGGGGTGACCGGACCCAACGGCGGCGGCAAATCGACCCTGCTCGCCATGCTGCTCGGCCGGCTGGAATCGACCACCGGCTCCGCTACGCTCGGCTCCTCGGTGGCGGTCGGCGAGGTCGACCAGGCCAGGGGACAACTACTGGGGCCCGCCACCCTGCTGCGGACCTTCGGCGACCTGGTCCCGGATTGGCCGGAGTCGGAGGTCCGCACCCTACTGGCGAAGTTCGGCCTGAAGCGCGAACACGTTCTACGACCGGCCGTTTCGCTGTCCCCGGGGGAGCGGACCAGGGCGGCGCTGGCTCTGTTGCAGGCAGCAGGGGTCAACCTGCTGGTCCTCGACGAGCCGACGAACCATCTGGATCTGGCCGCGATCGAGCAACTGGAGCAGGCGCTCGACGAGTACACCGGGACGCTGCTGCTGGTCACCCACGACCGCCGGATGCTGGAGAACGTCCGGCTCGATCGCCGCTGGCAGGTGGCCGGCGGGGTCGTCCGCGAGCTCTAGCAGGACGAGGACCCGGTCGGTCCGCGGTCGGCGCATCAGGTAACGGCTGACCTGCTGCTCTCGTAACAGTCGAGCCAGCGCGTCATCTCGGCATAGACCTCGCGCCTGGCGTGGGGACGGGAAAGCACCAGGTCGTGCATCCCGTCGGTGATCCGGACACAGGTGACGTGGCGGCCGAGCGCGGTGGACCACCGGGCGATGCTGTCGGCGTTGAGCACCCCGTCGGCCACGAACAGCCGGTCGGTCCAGGACGTCGCGATCACCGAGGCCGTCGAGCACATCACCAGAATCGGGATCTTGATCCTCAGGCCGTCCTGCAGTCGACGTTGGGCCCGCCGGATGGCACCGAGCCAGCCGAGGCGAGGCTGGGCTCCGGCCAGCGGCTTCCAATCGAGATCGAAGTCCCATTCACCGCGGCCGGAAGAGTGGATGCTCTGGCCGTAGGCCTCCGGGACCTTCACTGCCAGCACGGTTTCCGGGCGCCGACGGCCGACCGCGGCCAACACCGGCCCGGCGATCTGCCTGGTCGGCCAATTCGCATTGATCTGCAGGAAAGGACTGTTGAGCACCACTGTGTCGACCGCGCCGGTCACTGCGCTGTCCGAAATCCACAGCGGGACAATCAATCCGCCGGTGGAGTGCGCAACAACGGTGATGACGTCGTGGCTGTCGCCAAGGATGTACCCGACCGCCGCATCAAGTTCGGCGTAGTAGTCGGAAACGTCCGCCATGTCGAAGCGGGTCTGGTGGGGCAGGATCGACCGGCCATATTTGTGCAGATCGATGGCGTAGAAATCTGCGCCGCGGCTGTTGTGGAATTCAGCCAGTTCGGTCTGGAAGAAATAGTCGACGAAGCCGTGGATGTACAGGACCGCCCTGCGGGTTCGCGAATCGGCCCGGCGGCGCACCAGGGTGGCCCGGGAGGGTCCTTCCGCATCGTCGGGCAGACCGATGGTGATCGACTCGTAGCCGGCGCCCAGGATGTCCGGCACCGGCTCGGCAAAGCTCGGCTGGTCGACGTTCCCCGGCTGATTCATGTTTTGAGCGTAGCTGGCGTGTCCGTAGCGTGCGCCTTGATCAGGACGGAGCAGCCAGGCGCAGAGGATTTCGGCGCCGTTGCCCGCGAGCGGGAGCGACGCGCGGGGGCCCGTGTTCCAGTGTGCGGCCACCTCACGCGTCTCCGTGGGGGGATCGCGTTCGGCTGCACCGGGGTTCTTGGCGGAGGATAGGGGATTTGAACCCCTGAGGGCGGTTAACCCAACACGCATTCCAAGCGTGCGCCATAGGCCACTAGGCGAATCCTCCGGTCGGAACTATACCGGCCGACCGCCGGTGCCCTGACCGTTCGGCGGGTGCCCGGAGGGCGTCAGAACCGCCGGGCCCGCCGCTCTGCCCGGGTGCGTCCGTCCGGATCGAACACAGCTCGGTAGAGCGGCGGAGCCCACCATCGGGCCGAGGCTGTCAGGACGGGCGCGACGGCCGGCCGCAGCCGCCCCGGCGGTCGAGGCCCTGAGAATCCGTGGTCGTGCCAGGACTGGAGATTCCGGGCGGTAGTGGCGAACGCGGCGAACGCGTCACCGGGTTCGATCAGATCGGCGTCGTCGCCAAGGTTCCGGTCCAGGTGCTCGCACGCCAGCTGCAATCGAAGCTCCCTGGCGTAGCTGCGAGGCGGGTCCGGGTCGAGTGCTGCCGGGTCGAGTGCTGCCGGGTCCAGGACTGCCGGGTCCAGGACTGCGGCGCTGAGTTCGGAATCATTGGTCCACGACCTGCGGTTGACGTTGTCGGAACCGACACTCGCCCAGATGTCGTCGATGACACAGACCTTGGCGTGCACGTAGACGGGCGTGCCGGCGTGGTTCTCCAGCCCGTATGCGGCGAAACGACCGCCGCCGACAGCGGTCAGCAGCTGGAGCGCGCGGAGCCGGCCGACATGTTGCGGGGGCGCGGCGACGGTGCCCTCGGCATCCGAGAAGTGCGGGAGAACTGCAATCATCAGCAGGTCCGGTGATCGACGGAGGGCATCGGCGAACGACCGCGCCACCTCTGCCGACCAGAGGTACTGCTCCTCCAGGTAGATCAGCCGACGGGCCCGGCTCAACACTTTGGCGTAGCCGCGGGCGATGCTCCGCTCTCCGTTCCGGGCGAAGTCGTATCCGGGTCGGCGGCGACCATAGGTTCGGAGCAGTTGCACCGCGTGGGACCCGGTCTTCGCGGGCGGCGGCAGCTGAGCGGGCAGTTTCCGCCTCCCTGGGTCGAGTCCGTGCAATTTGTCTGCAAGCAGCCGGATAGGGCTGCGGCTCAGAGGTTGTGGATCGTCCCACCGTTCCCGGAACACCGTTTCCACCGCGGCGACGGCCGGACCTCGGATCTCGAGTTGGACGTCGTGCCACGGCGGCGTCGGCCCGTAGACCGCCGCGATCGGTTGCGGCTGCCGGTCGCCCGCGTGGTCGCGGTCGTCCCTACGGCTGTGGCAGAGGTCGATCCCGCCGACGAAGGCCACGTCGAGCTCCGAACGGCCTGGGTAGCGGATCACCACAAACTTCTGATGATGCGAGCCGCCCGGCCGGACCCGCATATCCAGCAGGCAGATCCCGCCCGATGCGTCGATGTCCTGGCCCAGGTGCCGGTTCTCGGCGGAGGAGAACTTGAGCTTGTCAAGGTGTGACCGCCAGATCAGACCGCGGACCAGTACCCCGCGCTCCGCCGCCCGTTCCAGGATGCGGCTGATCGTCAACTCCGGCTCACCGGTGAGCTGCTGATCCGGATCGCCCCGCCAGTCCACGAAGAACAGCAGGTCGCCCTTTCGCGTCCGGCCGATGGCGGCGGCGAGTTCCCGGTAGTAGGTCGAGCCGTGCACCAGCGGCCGGACCAGATTTCCCATGGTCCACGCCTGGTTCGGCGTCCCCGGATCGTCGAGCCGGGTGTCGGGATTGCCCCGCTCGCCCGCTGACAGGAACCAGTCGGCGACGAACCGGTCTGCGCGGAGCGAGTCGGAAGGGGCCATGTGCTCTGTCTACCGCTAGCTCGATACCGGTGCCTGCCCGGGCCCATCCGTCGGCTGATCGTGGGTTCGGGCAGGCCTCTGGCGAGGATCATCCCCCGCAAGCGGGAGGTGCCCCCGTCTCAGGCACGGACGAACGTTGACCGTTTGGGGACGGGTGGGGGGAGTCGCCAAGTTCGGACATGCCGCCCCATGGCTGAGGCATGTCCGTCGACGCCCGAGGGGTCTCGAGGCAGGCAGCGCTTGCTTTCGGCCCTGGCGAACCACACCTGGCGAAGTCTGGGCGAAGTCTCGAGGTAGCAACCGGTCGACAGCTCCCGAGCCGGTAGAGTCACCAGCGGACCCCCGCGGCGTCCATCTCATCAACCCCCCCAGGGCCGGAAGGCAGCAAGGGTCCGTGAGCTCTGATGGGTGCGGGGGTCCCCTTTCGTCCTGCAGGCCCTCTCGGTCGTCCGGCCCCGACGACCGCGAACCGTGACAGAGCCGAGCGCAAACCGCGACGGAGCCGGGTGTCGGCCGGACGAAGTACCCTCGGGCCGTGGCATTGGCTCTGTATCGGAAATACCGTCCGGCGACGTTCGCCGAGGTGGTCGGGCAGGAACATGTCACCGATCCGCTGCGAACGGCGCTGGCCGCGGGCCGGATCAACCACGCCTATCTCTTCTCCGGCCCCAGGGGCTGCGGAAAGACCTCCTCGGCAAGGATTCTGGCGCGCTCGCTCAATTGCGTTCAAGGGCCGACGGCCGACCCTTGCGGCGTCTGCCCATCGTGCATCGCGCTGGCCCCCGAGGGCCCCGGTTCGCTCGACGTGGTGGAACTCGACGCGGCCAGCCACGGCGGTGTCGACGACACCCGCGAACTACGCGACCGGGCCTTCTACATGCCGGCCGAGTCGCGGTACCGGGTCTTCATCATCGACGAGGCCCACATGGTCACCCCGCAGGGATTCAATGCCCTGCTCAAAATCGTCGAGGAGCCGCCGGAGCATCTGGTCTTCATCTTCGCGACCACCGAGCCCGACAAGGTGCTGACGACCATCCGCTCGCGGACTCACCACTACCCGTTCCGGCTCATCCCGCCGGCGACCCTGCGGGCGCTGCTCGAGCGGTTGTGCGCGGAGGAGGGGGTGACGGTCGAGCCAGCGGTTTTCCCGCTGGTGATCCAGGCCGGTGGCGGTTCGGCGCGCGATTCTCTGTCCGTTCTCGATCAGTTGCTGGCCGGGGCCGGTGAGGGTGGCGTCAGCTATCGGTCGGCGGTGGCATTGCTCGGGGTGACCGACGCGGCCCTGCTCGACGAGATGGTCGATGCGCTCGCCGCCGGCGACGGTGCCTCGGTGTTCGGGGTGGTGGACAAGGTGGTCGAGGCCGGCCACGATCCCCGCCGGTTCGCGGCCGACCTGCTGCAGCGACTCCGCGACCTGGTGATCCTGCGGGAAGTCCCGGAGGCCGCGGCAAAGGGCCTGATCGGTTGTCCGGAGGACCAGTTGGCCGCGATGGCCGGACAGGCGGACCGGCTCGGGACCGCGACCGTGACCCGTTACGCGGAGGTTCTGCACACCGGCTTGACGGAGATGCGCGGGACGACATCGCCGCGGCTGGTCCTGGAACTGATGTGCGCCAGGATGCTGCTGCCCGCCGCGTCGCTCACCGACGGAGCCCTGTTGCAGCGGCTGGAGCGGATGGAACGGCGGATGTTCATCGCCGGCGAGGACCCAGGGCCGGGGACCGGCGAGCAATCCGGCCCGGCGGCACCGCTGAAAGCACCGAGCGGGGTGGCCGCTCCGGTGCCCACCCGACCGGCTCCGACCACGAGTGACGCCGCGGCCGCGCCGGCACCGGAAACTGCCTCCCTGGTCGCACCCCCGTCAGCCGCCCCTGCCGTGCCGGTGCCGGAAACGACTGCTCCGGCGACTGGATATCGCCGACGGTCGCAGGCAGGTGAGACTCCCGGTGACTCAACGGCAACCGGCCGATCCGCGCCCGCCAACCGATCGAAACCCGCCGGCCCGGACCTCGGTCTGCCGCCGCCGCCGAAGCTGTCCACCCGGTCGTCCGGATCATCGCCAATCGCGGCAGCGACCAACTCCCCGGCCACGACGACCACTGGGGCGACCCGATCGGTTGGGCCGGCCGACAGTGGCAACCCGAACCCAACGGCCGCCGAACCTGTGGGGCAACCCTCTGTTTCGGCACGCGCCGAGGCGGAGGTCCTTCCGACTGTTTCGGGCGGGGTGGCCGTCGGCAGGGTCGATGTCGGCAGGGTGGATGTCGGCAGGGTCGATGTCGGCAGGGTCGATGTGACCGATGTGCGGCGGGTCTGGGGCGAAGTGCTCGCCGCCGTCCAACGGCAGCGCCGGACGACCCAGATCCTGCTGGAGTCGGCGACGGTGTCAGCAGTTGCCGACGGGGCGCTGCACCTGACCATGCCCTCGGCCGGAATGGCCCGGCGGGTGGTCGAGTCGGCGAACGCGGACCTACTTCGGGACGCGCTGCGGACGGTGCTCGGCGTCGAATGGGCAATCCGCTGCACGGCGGCCAACGACCCGGATGCCGGTGCCCCTGCCACCGCGAGACGCCCCAGCGGGCAGGGCAATCCCGCGGGGCGCCTGGGGGCCGAAAGCCGATCGGGCCCGGTCGATCTCGTTCCGCCGCCCGACGAGGAGGAAATTCCCGACGACTACGGCGACGAGCCTCCCGAAGGTGCAGTGGCGGTGATCCGTGATCCGCACGACGCAGCCATAGAGTTGCTGACGGCGCAATTGGGCGCCAAGCAGGTGAATCCGGGCAGCTGAGCGTCAGCGGTCGCCCTGCGGCAGAATGACGCCGACCTTTGCGAGTTCGTCGGTCAGGCCCAGCATCTCCCATCGGGTCAGCGCGATCGGGACGTTGCCGTTCCGCCACAGATGGTCGTGGACCTCACGGATCGCCGGCGACTCCCCGCCGGCTCTGGCCGCGGCACGCACCGTATCGGCGATCAATGCGTTGATCTGGGTCTTTCCGATCTGATACGAGATTGCCTGGCCGGGGCCTTCGGCGAACGAGGCAGCCTCCTCGACAGCGGTCTTGCGGTCCATCGGCACCTCCGTCGCGAGATGGTCGGCGGCCCGGTCGAGGGTCATCGTGCCGACGGCCAGACCGACGTCGACCGTGACCCGCAGCGCCCGCAGGCGCATGAAGTTGTAGATGAGGCCCCTGGTCACCGGGGTATCGTCGAAAAGGCCGGCGGCGAGCATCATCTCCTCGTTGTAGAAGGCGATGCCCTCGTTCGCGGCGGAGTCGTAGAACTGGCGCCGCAATGGCCGCTCATGACGCCAAGAGAGCGCCAATTGCTGATAGTGGGCACCCTCGTGAATGATTCCGGCCCGCGGGTCGAGGGCGTTGGCGGCGTAGAAATAGGGCAGCTCCGGTGACGGTTCGGGAACATAGCTGACCCCGTTCTCCGTCAGCCGGGTGGCCGAGGTGAGGTCGTCGGTGACACCGAGGAACCGGAGCGGCTCAAGATAGTCGGGCATCGGCGCGTTCAGATAGTGACCGAGATCGGCCGGCTGGCCTAGGAGATCTTGTGCCACATAGAAATCACGCACCTGCGCTTCCAGCGCGGCCTCCCGCACTGCCTGCGCGGCCGCACTTCCGGCAACGGCTGGGAGCTGGGCTTTGCTTCGGGCGAACCTGTTGCGCTCCAACAACTCCAACGTCATCGCCCGATCCAGTTCGACAGAACCGATGAACAGGACCTCGCTGGCAGAGTACGGCAGGACGGCCACTTCACGCAGAAACCACGAATATTTCTCGGTACCGACGGGTCGCCAAGGTTGCATGCCAGAGCGTTGTGCCATCAGCCAGGTGCGGAATCCGGCCAGCGCAGTGGACGCCCTTCCTGAGCTCTCCGCTACCAGGTCGCCGACATCCGGGCAAAGGGCGGTGAGAGCTGACGAGAGGGTGTCGATCCGAATTTCGACATCGCTCAATTCACCGATTGCGAGGTCGGCGAATTCGGCATAGGCGTGTCCGCTCAGATTCCTCCGACCGACCTCCACGGTGTTCGGGACGGCGTCCAACAACCGCACGACCTCTCGGACCCGAAGCGCATCCACGCCGGGTCGGAGCAGGGTGTCGAACACCGGCCCGAGCGCCTGGTCGACGTAGAAGCGGGGCTGAAAACGCCAGGGCTGCAGGATGTCGAGCTCCCAGGTGGCCCTGGCCAGGACACATCTGAGCAGTCGGTGGTCGACGATGTCGGCGACTCCCGGGCCGGGGTCGAGAGCGGCCAGTTCGGTGCCGAATTCGACAATGTGCAGACGCTGGGCGTCGATCGCCGTTGCGGAAAAGTCCGGCAGCCACCCGACGGGCCGTTCGACCCGGGGGATGTCGTCCCGGGTCCGGGGTTGGGTCCGGATACGCCAGGACCAGATCCGGCCACCGAGTTCGTCGATGAGCTGCATGGATCCCTCCGATGAGTCGGCGGTGCAGGTCGAGTTCCGCCCAACCGCGCGACGCGGTCGGAAAGGTGTGATCTGACCGGTGGGCAAGAGCCCGCTGCGGCGGACCCTCGGTGCAATGATGTCGGTACTCCCCGAGTGGGATGTTGCAACCTGTCCGTCGACGGGGCGGTCGGTTGCCCATCAGGCCAAGGAAAAGCCATTGCGCACGGATCTTCGTCAGGTCGCGGAACGCAGCGGTGTGTCGGTCAGCACGGCATCCCGTGCGCTCGCCGGTTCGACTGTGGTCAGTTCCTCCACCCGACTCCGGGTGGAGGAAGCCGCGCGGGCATTGGCTTATCGACCGAATGCCAGCGCCCGCACCCTACGTACTGCCCGCTCCCGGCTGATCGGGCTGGTGATCACCAATTTGGTGAATTCGAGCTTGCGGGTGATCGCCGAGATCGTCCAACAACGGTTCGACGCAGCCGGATACCAGTTGGTGCTGTGCATCTCCGGCGGTGACACCGAGCAGGAAAGCAGAGCGTTGCGCACCCTGATGGATCTGGATGTCTGCGGAGTCGTCGCAGTCGGCTCGAACAACACCGCCTTCGCCGAGCTCAGGGCCGCCGCGATTCCGGTCATCCATCTGGGTCGCAGACCAACCCGACTGGTCGGTGATTGCGTCCTCGGGGACGAGGCTGGGGGAGCCGCGGCCGCGACCAGACATCTGCTGGAAAACGGTCACCGGCGGATCGCCATGATCTGTGGACCCGCCAGTATCACCTCGGGGCGTGAACGCCTGCGCGGATATCAGCGGGCGTTGCGGGCGGCGGGGCAGGTCTTCTCCGATCGGCTGGTGGTCAGCGGGCCGCTGGTGGCCGACACCGGCTCGGCCGCGGTCGACAGCCTCCTCGGCTTGCCCCGGTCGCGGCGGCCGACCGGGTTGGTGGTGGCAAACTCTGAGGCGGTCCAGGGCGTCCTGCCCAGGCTAGGCGAGTTGAAAGTAGCTGTGCCGCAGCAACTCAGCATCGTCTGTTATGAGGATTCCCCGATCACCGCCTGGTGGCATCCCCCGATCAGTGTGATCGACAGCCAACCCGCGTCGATGGCCGAACTCGTGGCCCGATTGCTCCTGGACCAGGTCGCCGATAGTAAGGCAGCGGCGAGAAAGCCGACGGTCCACCGCATTGCGACCCGACTGGTGGAGCGCAGCTCGGTGGGGCCGCCGCTACGTGACCATGCCACCCCGATGCCCGTGGCCGGCACCGCGTGATGGCCGGCCGCCGGCCGAAATGTTCCTGGCCCGTAGGACCCGCCGTTGACAGGAGTTTCGGGTAGTGGGACGGTGACCGCAATCGTTTGCACGAGAGCGGGCTCCGCCCGTCGGCTGTCGTGAAGGGGCACACATGCAGAAGCGCAGATGGACCGCCGGATGGCTCGCCGCAGCGGTCGTGGTCGCTGGTTGCGGCAACACGAACAATCCCGCCCCGGCCGGCAGTAGCTCGGCTTCGACCACCGGAAGTGCGGCAACTGCCAGCCAGTCGGCAGGTGGTTCAGGGCCGGCCAGCTCCGCTGGAAGCCAGTCCGGCGCAGGTGGTTCGGCATCGGTGGGCTCGGGTTCGGGCGGCGCAAGTTCGGGCGCCGCAAGTTCGGGTGGCGCGGGATCGGGCGGTGGACCGGCGCCGGCCGGGACGGTGGTGGTCGATACTGCATTTCAGCTCAAGACAGCGGACCCTGGCCGGATGTTCGAGCCGACCGGTTTGCTCATCGACCGCGCGCTCTACGCGACGCTGCTGACCTTTACCGGCGATGACGTGACAAAGCCGGTACCCGACCTCGCCGAGTCGTATACCGCCTCGGCCGACGGCAAGGTCTTCACCTTCAAGCTCCGCAAGGACGCCATCTTTTCCGACGGGACCCCGGTCACCCCGGCCGACGTGATGTTCTCGCTGAACAGGGTCAAGAACGTCAAGGGCAACCCGTCGTTCCTGATGGATGGGATCACCGTCACGTCGCCCGATCCAGGCACGGTCGTGCTGACCAGCGCGACCCCCAATCCGGCCATTCCGTTCATCGTTCCGAACTCGGCCCTCGGCATCCTCAATTCCAAGGCGGTCAAGGCCGCCGGCGGGTCGGACGCGGTCGGCGCGGACAAGAGCGACACGGCCGAAGCCGCACTCAACGGCAAGTCTGAGGGCGCGGGGCCGTATGTCCTGGACTCCTACAGCACGACAACGCAGGTCGTGATGACGGCGAACCCGAAGTATTGGGGTACACCGGGCAAGTACCAGAAGATCATCGTGCGCAACGTCCAGGCCAATGTCCAGAAACTCAATGTGCTCAAGGGCCAGTCGCAGATCGCCGTTGACCTGTCACCGGCGCAGGCGGAGGGCCTGTCGTCGTCTGTACAGACCATCAACGGCGCCTCGCCGAATGTGTTCTTCCTTTTCACCAACAACAGCAGCGCCGTCTCCAAAGTCACCAGTAACAAGGACTTCCAGGAAGCCGTCCGTTTCGGCGTTGATTACGACGGGCTGGTGCAACTGGCCGGTACCGGCGCAGTGCAGGCCAGCGGCATCATCCCGACGATGTTTCTCGGTGCACTGCCGACCGGGACCGGCGTCAAGCGGGACGTCGAGAAAGCCAAAGCGGCACTGGCCAGATCCGGGCTCGGTAGCCCGACTGTGACACTCGCCTACCCGAGCGACATCCAGGTCAACGGGCTCAACTTCGGGGACCTGGCCGCCCGCGTCCAGGCAAACCTGAAGGACGTCGGAATTACCGTCAACCTGGCGCCGGCCTCGGTGCAGACCGCGCTGGAGACCTACCGCGGAGGCAAGGAGGAAATGGGCCTGTGGGAGTGGGGACCCGACTATCCCGATCCGAGTGACTATTTGAACTTTCTGCCCGGCCAGGTCGTCGGCAAGCGGGCCAACTGGCTGGCCGGCCAGGCGCCCGAACTCGAGGCGCTGGGAAAAAAGGCCGCCGCCACCATCGACAATGACACCCGCAAGACGCAATACACCGAAATTCAGAAGATGATGAACACTGCGGGACCGATCATTCCGTTGATCCAGCCCGCCCAGATTCTGGTCGCTTCGACCTCGGTGAAGAATGTGAAGGCCAACGCGCTGTGGCTGGTCGCCCTCAGTGAGCTCGGTTAGGAACGACAGCGCCACGATCCCTGTCCGGGCCGGCCGCCGGCGAGCTCCGCGCGGGGATTTGTGGCTGTTCGTGGCCAAACGCCTTGGAATCGGGCTGATCCTGATCCTCGGTGCGACCCTGGTGTCGTTCGTGCTCACCCAATTGGTGCCGGGTGATCCGGCGGCGGCCAATCTCGGTCAACAGGCCGTCGAGGATCCGGAGGCGGTCGCCGCTTTCCGGCACAAATACGGGCTCGACAGATCATTGCCGGTTCAATTCTTCACCTACATCGGCAACGTCCTCCACGGTGATCTCGGCTTGTCGCAGCAGAGCCATCGGCCCGTCGGAACCGACCTCGCGGAGTACGTACCGGCCACGTTCGAGCTGGCCATTTTCGCGATTGCCCTCTCCCTGCTGGTCGGGGTGAGTTTCGGTGTACTGGCCGCGGTCACCCGAGATCGCTGGCCGGATCAGGTGCTTCGGGTGGTGAGCCTGGCCGGGGTGTCCATGCCGACCTTCTGGATAGCGCTGATGGCGTTCTATCTCTTCTTCTTCAAGTGGGGACTGCTGCCGGGCGGCGGCCGACTGGAGCCGACAGAGACACCGCCTGCGCACATCACCGGGCTGTACACGGTCGACGCCGCATTGCACGGCCAGTGGAGCCTGTGCTTCTCGGCCGCCAAACACGTGGTGCTGCCCGGTCTGGTCCTGGCGACCTACACCATCGGCCTGCTGCTCCGGTTCACCCGCGCCTCCGTACTGGAAATACTGGGTAATGATTACGTGCGGTCGGCCAGGGCGAAGGGCCTCCCGGAGCGAACTGTGGTGATCCGGCACGTGTTACGGCCGGCCCTCGTCTCGATCATCACCGTCGCCGGGGTCGCCTTCGGAAGTCTGCTCTCCGGAGCGGTGTTGGTGGAGAACATCTATTCGTGGCCGGGCCTCGGTCAGTACGCCTATCTGAGCGCGGTCAACCTCGACCTTCCCGCCATCATGGGCGTGAGTCTGGTGGTGGCGGTGGTGTACATCGCGATGAACCTGTTGGTCGACGTGCTGTACGGGGTCATCGATCCACGGATCAGGCTGTCATGAGCATTCCCGAAATACCCGTGGAGGTCGCCGATCCGGCCGGGTCGACCCTGTCGTCAGGCTTGCCGGCCGATCCCGTCGCGGACCGTCGCCGGTCGTCGTCCCCGAGGAAGCAGCCCCTGGCGGTGATCGGGGTCGTCGTGGTCGCGGGCTGGGTCATGATCGCCATCTTCGCCGGCGTGATCGCGCCGTCCGGCCCGCTCGACCAGAAGTTCGTCCAGCTCAAGGCGCCGTCCGCCCAGCACTTGCTCGGTACCGACGAGTTGGGCCGGGATGTGCTGTCCCGCATTCTCTTCGGCGCCAGGGTTTCGCTGCCGCAGGCTGTGCTGCTGGTCTTCGGGGCAATGCTGTTCGGATCGGCGGTCGGCGCCCTTGCCGGGTTCTTCGGCGGCTGGGTCGACGCGCTGGGTATGCGCCTGGCCGACGTCGTCTTCGCCTTCCCCGGAATCATTCTGGCGATGGCGGTGGCTGCCGCTCTCGGACCCCAATTGCGCAATGCCGTGCTGGCCGTCATCGTGGTCTCCTGGCCCGCCTACGCCCGGTTGATGCGCGGACTGGTGCTCTCCGCCCGCGGCTCCCAGTACGTGACCGCGTCCAGGTTGCTGGGTGCGTCATCGCTACGGGCCATGTGGGTCGACATTCGCCCCAATGTGCTCGGGCCGATAGCGGTGATGGCAGCGCTGGATGTCGGCAATGCGGTGCTGTTGCTCTCCGGCTTGTCATTTCTCGGCCTGGGGGCGCAACCCCCGACGGCGGAGTGGGGGGCAATGGTGGCGGCCGGTGCCCAGAATTTCGACCGGTGGTGGATAGGACTGTTCCCGGGATTGGCCATCCTGACCGTTGTGCTGGCATTCAATTTCATCGGCGATTCGCTGCGCGACGCCCTCGACCCGCGAACAGCGCGAGCGGTCCGGAGCTGACCGATGGCCGGTCTGCTGGAGGTCGAGCACCTCAGTGTCGCGCTGCCCACCGCTCGCGGCTCGTTCAAGGCCGTGGACGACATCTCCCTGCGGGTGGACAGCGGCGAGATTCTCGGAATTGTCGGCGAGAGCGGGAGCGGGAAGACGATGACCGCGCTGACCCTGCTCGGGCTGTTGCCGCACGGCGCCAGGACCGCCGGCACTGCTCACTTCAACGGGATGGACCTGTTGCGCTGCACCACCCGTCAGCTCCAGCAGATCAGGGGCCGGCAGATTGCGATGGTCTCGCAGGACCCGGCGACGAGCCTTCATCCCATCCTGACCGTGGAACGGCAATTGACCGAGCACATGCGGCACCATCTCGGGGTGGGCCGCAGCGAAGCCAGGACCAGGGCGATCGGCCTGCTCGCCACCGTCCGCATTCCGGACCCGGAGCAGGCCCTGACCTCCTACCCCGGCCAATTTTCCGGCGGCATGCGGCAACGGATCGCCATCGCGGTCGCGCTGGCCTGCGAACCCGTCCTGCTGCTCGCCGACGAACCCACCACGGCCCTGGATGTCACGGTGCAGGCCGGAATACTCCGGCTGCTCGAAAGGCTGCGGACCGAGAGACAACTCGCGGTCCTGATCATCACCCACGATCTGGGTGTGATGTCAGCAATTGCCGACCGGGTCTGTGTGATGTACGGCGGCCGGTTGGTGGAGTCCGGGTCGCGAGCCGAGATCCTCTCGCGGCCAAGGCATCCCTACACCCGCGGTCTGCTGGACGCGCTGCCGCACCCGGAGGGCGGCGTGGCTCAGCTCCGGCCGATCGTGGGTAGTCCGCCCAGCCTGGGCCGGGTTCCGCCGGGCTGCCCCTTTCACCCGCGGTGCCCGTACGCTGTGCCGAGCTGCCGGACCGGCCGGCCGGAGCTCGTCGAGGTCACTCGCGGCCACCGGCTGGCCTGCCCCGTCGATCCGCTCGCCGAGCTGACCGGTCAGGCGTCGGTGACCGGATGAACGGCCGAAATGCGTTCGGCCATCGAGCTTCTGCGGGCCTGCCGACAAATGGCGCCGGCCAGAAGTCGCCTCCGGACGCGCTTCTCGAGGTCGCCGGACTGTGCGTCGACTACGGCCGGGGGGCCAAGCGGGTGCGAGCAGTCGACGGCGTCGACCTGAACATTCAGCCGGGCGAGATCCTCGGCCTGGTCGGCGAATCGGGCTGCGGCAAGTCGACCCTGGGCCGGGCGATGGTCGGGCTCGAGCCGGCCGCGCAGGGGCAGGTGACCTTTCGGGGCCGCCCGGTCACCACGCTCGGACGCCGGCGACGACCGGCCGACCTCCGAGCTCTGCAGATGGTCTTCCAGGATCCCTACTCGTCCCTGAATCCGAGGCGGTCCGTCGGTGCCCTCATCGGAGACGGCGTCATTTTGGGCGGTGGTTCCAGAGGGGTTGCAGCGCAGCGGGTGGCCGGCCTGCTGGACCGGGTCGGCCTGCCGGTGGACGCGGCAGAGAAGTATCCGCACGAATTCAGCGGCGGCCAGCGGCAGCGGATCGCCATTGCCCGGACGTTGGCGGCCGACCCGACCTGCCTGATCGCCGACGAACCGATCAGCGCGCTCGATGCCTCGGCACAGGCGCAGGTCGCGAATCTGCTGGGGGATCTGGTGCGGGAGACCTCTTTGGCGCTGGTGTTCATCTCCCACGATTTGTCGGTCGTCCGGCAGATCGCCGACCGCGTTGCGGTGATGTACCTGGGCCGGATCGTTGAAGTCGGTGCGACGGAACGGGTGTGGGCCAATCCGATCCACCCCTACACCGAAGCGCTGATCGCGGCGATCCCGCGCGCCGACGGCCGCGGGATCCTCCCGGTTGAACTGCCCGGCGACGTACCGGATCCGGCCCGGCCGCCCACCGGTTGTCGTTTCCACCCACGGTGCCCGCTGGTCGAAGACCGTTGCCGCAGCATCGATCCGGCGCCCGCACCCGTGGACCGGCGCGAGGTGGCCTGTCTCGTCAGAGCCGGGAGCGGTGGGAAATGAACGGCCGGCAGTGAATCGGTCGGCAGGGAACCGGGAAGCAGTAATCGGTCAGCGGTGAAAGGGGAGGAACTGTGTGGCTGGTGAATGCCAACATCATCGACGTGGCCACGGGCGAGCGGCTCGTCCACCGGGCGGTGGAGATCCAGGACGGCCTCATTGCCGCCATCGGCTCGAGAGCGCCGGCGGGGGCGTCGGATGTCGTCGACGTTGCCGGTCGCTGGTTGTTGCCGGGGCTCATCTCGTGCCACACCCATCTGTCGGTGGTGTTCCCTTTCTCCGACACCGACGAGAACGAGGACCCGTCGATCACGGCCTACCGCAGCGCAAGCCGGGCGCACGCCGCGCTGGAGGCCGGGATCACCACGATCCGGTGCGTGCACGAGCAGAACCGGGCAGATCTGTCGCTGCGCCGCGCGGCCGCCAGGGGATGGATCAAAGCTCCCCGGATTCGCGGTGCGGGCCGGGCGATCTCGACCGTCGGCGGTCACGGGGAAGGGGCCGCAGCGGTCTATGCCACCGGTGAGCAGGAGTTCTACCTGGCCGCGGCGGCCGAGATCGAAGCCGGCGCAGATCATGTGAAGATCTTCATCAACGGTGGGCTGGCAAAGGCCGGTGAACACTACGACGCCGCCGAGATGCGGGATGAGGAAATCCGCGGCGTGGTCCGCGCCGCCGATGAGCACGACCGCTATGTCGTTGCCCATTCCGGCGAGTCCGTGGCGATCAGACAGGCGCTGGCCCAGGGGGTCACCTCTTTCGAACACGCCTATCGGTTGGACGAGCGGACTGCGGAGTTGTTGGCCAGGCCGGATGTGTTTCTGACCCCGACGCTGTGCGTGACGAGGTCGGAGTCTTGGATGCGGGCCAACCATTTCGAGGAACACTCGATCCGGCAGGCCCTTGCCGCCGCCGACGACCACCTGCTCAGCATCCAGCGGGCGATCCGGGCCAGGGTGAACCTGGTCAACGGGACCGATTACCCACCGGGCGATCTCGTCGATGGAGTGCCGGCGGCGATCCATGAGTTGCTGCTGATGGCCGATGCCGGATTGAGTCCCCTGCAGTCGCTGCAATCGATTTCGACGCAGGCAGCGCGACTCCTGCGGATCGACGATCACGTCGGACAGATCAGGCCCGGCTTCGTCGGGGACCTGATCGCCGTCGACGCCGATCCGCTCGATGACCTCGACACCCTGCGGCACATCTCGTTGGTGGTACAGGGCGGCGAAGTGGTTCGCGGGGTCGCATGAGCGCGGAACCGGTCTCGACCCGCTATCGCGACGGCGCGGAGTGGGAGGAGCGGGCCGGGTACAGCCGGGCCGCCAGGGTCGGCCGACTCATCGCGGTCAGCGGGACCACCGCCCCGGCCGTCGACGGCGCTGTGCCCGGCGGTGTCTACGAGCAAACCTGTGCCGCTCTGATCCGGGTATTGGCCTCGATCAAGGCGTTGGGCGGCAACACTTCTGACGTCATCCGAACCAGGATCATGCTGGTTCCGGGTACGGATGTCGAGGCCGCCTGCCGCGCGCACCGTGAACTGCTCGGCGAGGTGGCCCCGGCAAACTCGGTGTATTTCGTGGCCGGTCTGGTGGGCCCCGGACTGCTGGTCGAGGTGGAAGCGGATGCGGTCGTCGACGGGCCGGAGGCTCCATGACCTGGTCGCTCAGGCTGAACAACGACCTGTCGATAAAGGACCTGCTGCCGATCGCCCGGCTGGCCGAAAGCCTCGACTGCGCACAATTGTGGATATCGAACGACCTGTTCCTGCGTTCGGCGCCGGTGCTGTTGGCTGCTCTCGCCGCCGGCACCAGCCGGATCAGCCTCGGCCTTGCGGTGATGAATCCCTACTCGGTCCACGCCGCAGAAATCGCGATGATGGCGGCCACGCTGCAGGAGGTTTCCGGTGGCCGGTTCCTGTTGGGAATCGGGGCCGGCTCCGCCGAGTTTCTCGGTTGGGCAGGCATCTCCCGGCGCAGCCCGCTTTCCGTCACGGGGACGGCAGTCGCCGCTCTCCGCCGGTTGCTCGGACATCGCGACGTCGACGACGCGGACCTTCCGGCGTGGTTCTCCGAACACAGCGTGCTGCGTTTCGACCAGTACGCTCCGGTTCCGGTCTATGTCGGTGCCATGGCCCCGAAGATGCTGGCCATGGCCGGCCGATTGGCCGACGGTGCGCTGCCGCTGCTATACCCGCCGGAACACTTCGCCGTCGCCCGCCAGCATGTTTCAGCCGGCCTGCAATCGGCCGGGCGGGAGCAGGACAGCTTCGATCTCGCGGCGTGCATCTGGGTGTCGATATCAGCGGATCGGGCGGCCGGCCGGATGGCATTGGCCGAGAAGCTCGCTTACTACGGGCCTTCGATTTCCGCTCAGTTGCTTGCCGAGGCGGGTTTGCGACCTGCGGACTTCCTTCCAGCCGCTGCCCTGGCGCAGGCCGGCCGACCGGCCGAGGCTGCCCGATTGATCGACGACCGGATGTTGCTACTCGGGATCGCCGGCGACGCAACGGATGTGGTGCAGAGGTGCGGCAACCTGCAGTCGATGGGCGCGACGCACCTGTCGTTCGGCCCCCCACTCGGGCCCGACCCGCTGGCCGCCGTCCGGATACTGGGTGAAGACGTGGTGCCCGCCCTGGCCACCACCGCGGCCGCGGCTTTCGAGGGGAATGTGCCCGTTGACCACTGATATATCGGCCGCTCGGGAAGCCGTGTGGAACGCGACACTGGATATCTATCAGGGATTTCTGGCCGAGGATAGTTTGCGCATCGACGCGAACCTGCACCCGGGGTGCACGTTGTGGGACGCCGGCGAGCCCGAATTGATCCGCGGCGTCGAAGAATTGAATGCGCTGCGGCGGCGCCGGGATGAATCCGATTCCTCTTCCGAGGTGATGGCTCTGGACGCCTCGGATCCGGTCATCGACATCTGGGAATCGATCGCATTGGTCCGGTATTGGCTGACGGTCCGCTTTGCGGGCGACAATCGGGGAGATGAAAGCGTCAGAGTGACAACAGTATGGCGCTTTGTCAACGACCGCTGGCTTGCCGTACACAACCACGAAGATGAGCAACGTGAACGAAGGCTCGCGGGCGGAGGGAACCCGGGATGACCAGGGACATGAAGCTGTTCGATCTGCGGGTGAGTGTCGAGCGTATCGACGGGCGACCAGTGTGCGGTCTGCGGGTCGGTGACTATTTCGACCTGGTCAACAGTTCGCAGATAAGGATTCCGGAAGGCGGCCATTTCTGCCTGTACGCGTTGCAGGCGGTCCTGCCGTTGTTGCCGGCCAAACAGCGGCGCCTGCCCGCCGGTGACTGGCTCGAGACGGCCGATCTGGTGGCCTGTCCCGATCCGCAGGAGCGGCTGATCATGCGGATCGAGCGGCGGGCCGAGAAGACTATGGACGCCGGCGATCTGGCATGAGACGCGGCAGCAAGCAATGACGGTCCAATTCGGGATCGGCGTGCAGGCGAACAAGACTGCGGACGAATACGCACAGATCGGGCAGGTGGCCGAAGCGTACGAATTCGACGTCGTCAGTGTTTTCGGCGACCTGCTGTTCCAACCGCCGATCGTGCCGCTCCTGCAAATAGCCAGGAGCACCCGGCGGGTGCAGATCGGGGCCGCCTGCTGGAACCCCTACACGATGCATCCGTACGAAATAGCCGGCCAATTGATCGCGTTGGATGCCGCCTCCAGTGGGCGGGCCTATCTGGGGTTGGCGAGTGGTACCTGGCTCGACGTGCTCGGTCTTTCGCGGTCGGGGCCGGTCGCGCATCTCCGGGACGCAGTGGCCGTGGTCGTTGCGTTGTCGACGGGCGATCTTACGGGGGTCGCCGGCGAGGCGTTCAGCCTCCGACCGGGCACCGAGCTCCGCTATCGGTTCGACCGGAGGCGTCCGCGAATCATGATCGGCGCCTGGGGAGCCCGGATCGCCTCGCTGGCCGGTGAAGTCGCCGACGAGGTCAAGATCGGCGGAACCGCCAACCCGGCCATGATCGCTGTCATGCGGGAGCGGATCGGGGTGGGGTCCGAGGCTGCGCTGCGGCCGCCGCAGGCGGTCGGGATCGTGGTCGGCGCGGTCACCGTGGTCGACGCCGACGGAGCCCTGGCGCGGGCCAGGGCCCGATCGGAGGTGGCCATGTATCTGGCCGTCGTCGCCGCTCTGGATCCCACCGCCGGCGTTGCGCAGGAGTTGATCGACGACATCACAGCCCTGGTGGCCGACGGTCGTCACAACGCGGCCGGGTCACTGATCCCCGACCAGGTTCTTGATCTGTTCGCCTTCTCCGGCACTCCCGATCAGGTCGCTGCGCAGGCCCAGAGGTTGATCGACGCCGGCGCTAGCCGGGTGGAATTCGGTACGCCGCACGGGCTGTCGGACACCGGCGGCATCGAGATGCTGGGCCGGGACGTGCTGCCGCTGCTGCGTAGGTGACGGCTGGATCGGACAGACCCAGCCGATCGTCAGTGGCCGCGGACGATCCAGTCGTCGAGATCGGGGGCTTCGGCGCCGATCGTGGTGTCGTCGCCGTGACCGGTGTGCACTGCTGTGTCCGGCGGCAGATTGAGCAGCCGGGAGGAGATCGAGTCGATGATGGTGGGGAAGTGCGAGAAGGATCGTCCGGTCGCTCCGGGTCCGCCCTTGAACAGCGTGTCGCCGCTGAACAGCGCGTTGAGCTCAGGGAAGTGGACACACACCGCACCCGGCGCATGACCGGGCGTGTGCAGCACCGTGCCGACCACCCCGGCCACCGAGATCCTCTCGCCGTCCACCAGGTCGCGGTCCGGCTGCCGGTCCGCGTGCTTCGTTCCCCAGAGATGGGCGTCGGCCGGATGCAGCAGGATGGGCGCTCCGGTGAGTTCGGCAAGCGCGGGCGCGGCGTCGATGTGGTCGTCGTGTCCGTGCGTCGACAGGATTGCGACGACCCGGCGGTCACCGATTGCTTCCTTGATCGCTGCCGCGTCGTGGGCGGCGTCGATCACCAGAACCTCCTTGTCGTCGCCGATCAGCCAGACGTTGTTGTCGACGTCCCACGTCCCGCCGTCCAGCGAGAACGTGCCTGAGGTGACCACCTTGTCGATGCGCGCTGTCACTGTTTCTGTCCTCCTGGTTCGGGCTCCAACTCCCTGCTGGATCGGCGCCCTGCGGGTCCAGACTGCCAGGTACCCGCGGCTGGTGGGTCCAGCGGGCTGCCTGCCAATCCGGCTCAGCCGGTCAATCCGGTACCCAGGCTGAGCGTTCGCCACTGGTCGATTTCGGCTCTCTGTGCCTGTTCGACGGCGCCGAAGGCCTCCATCGCGTCGGCGCCAAGGAGCAGAAAAAGTGGCGGTTCGGGGGCACTGACGGCGGTGATGATCGCCTGTGCGGCCTTGTCGGGGTCTCCCGGTTGGGTGCCGTGAACGGTGTCGTGTTCCTTGCGGCGCTTGCCGGCGGTGTCGGCATAATCGCTGATGGCCGCCGCCGACTGGGCGAGGGAGCGGCCGGCGAAGTCCGTCCGGAACGCGCCGGGTTCGACTACCGTGACCGAGATACCGAGCGGTGCAAGTTCTTTGTGCAGAGATCCGGACAGCCCTTCGAGCGCTGCCTTGGAGGCGGCGTAATAGCCGGACCCGGCCGGGCAGATGCGGGCGCCGATCGACGAGATGTTGACGATGGCGCCGGCCCGCCGGGCGCGCATCCCAGGCAGGGCGGCCTTCATCATCGCGACCGGTCCGAAGACATTGGTGTCGAACAATTTTCGGATGTCCGGGTCGTCGCCTTCCTCGACTGCTGCGCGATAGCCGTAGCCCGCATTGTTCACGAGTACGTCAACGGCGCCGAAACGGGATTCGGCGGCTGCGACCGCGGCGGTGACCTGCGCGGAGTCGGTCACATCGAGAGCCACCGCAAGCGCAGAGCCTGGGTGGGCGTCGGCAATGTCCTGCACCGCTGCAGCGTCACGGGCGGTGACGACCGCGTTGTCGCCGCTTGCGAGCACAGCTTGCGCGAGAGCGCGACCGAGGCCGGTGGAGCAGCCGGTGATGAGCCAGGTGGACATGTGCTTTCCTTAGTTTGTCGCTGGGGCGCAGGCCAGGTGCGGCATTGCGGGTGAAGCGGTCCGGGTCAGAGATGGTCGTCGCGAAATCGCCCGTTGCTCATCCTTGTCAGTCCCGGTGGTGGGCGATATTGATGACGGTCCGGTCCTCGGTACTGAGCCTCAGATAGTCGGTGTAAAGCTTCTCGCTGCGTCCAGGTCAGCCACCCGGAGGTCGGCGATGATGCGGTTGGTGCGTATGTCCTTCTCCTGCCCTTTCGACAAATATGCACAATAATCTGCAGGGCGTCGGAGGTGTCCCGCGCACCACCGGATCGTCGGGCAGTCGTCGGTCACGGACCGCCCCGCCAGTGGTCGATGCGGTGACGGTCGGGGGTGAATCCGTGATTGACACCCCACAGCACCGCCTGGGTGCGGCTGCCGACAGCGATCTTCCGGTAGATCGTCCGGATGTAGGACTTCACGGTATTGGGACTGAGGAAGGTCAGTTGGGCGACCTCCAGATTGCTCTTGCCCTGGGTGATCAATGCCAGGATCTCCGACTCACGGTCGGTGAGGCCTTCCCCCCGCCCTGGCCAGTTGCCGCTGCTCGGAGCCCTGGTCTGTCGGGGTGGCTCGCTGATGACCACCTCACCCCCATGCACCGCCTCCAGGGCCGAGACGAGCTCGCGGGCGGGCAGAGTCTTCGACAGATAGCCACGAACGCCCTGACGCCGGGCACTTTCGATCAGGTCGGGATGGAAGTTCCAGGTGTAGACCACCACTTTGCGTGCGCCCGGGTGCCGGGTCAGCACGCCGATCTCCTCGCTGTCGGACTCCGGCTGGGCGAACGAGTCGTACAGGACAATGTCGACGGGGTCGCTCAACGAGGTGGTGGCGTCGATCTCGGCCACGATGATCCGGTCCCGGTAGGCGTCGAACATGTGGGCCACCCCGATGAGCACGACGTCGTAGTCGTCCACCAGCGCCACCGTGAGCGGGGCCTTCGGGGTCAGCTGCGATGCCATACAGCGACGGTAACCCTCCCTAGGGGTGTGTTTCATCAGCCCTAGGGGTGGCAACCTTCCAGGTGCCGGCTCAGTCGGCGGCCAACCGGACCCGGTTGTCCCTCGCGTGCGATCGCGGACATCCCGCGTCGCCAGTAAGGAAGGACCGTCATGCTCGGTCTCATCATCAGCCTGATCGTCATCGGTCTCATCGCGGGCGCCATCGCGCGTCTGCTCATCCCCGGCAAGCAGGACATGTCCATCCTGGCGACGATCGTGCTGGGCATCGTGGGCTCGTTCGTCGGCGGGTTCCTGGGC